>PHCA01000036.1:35701-41935 GCA_002842085.1 Chloroflexi bacterium HGW-Chloroflexi-1 | reverse complement strand
GAGCCGATCGCACCATTGCCCGCGAACAGCAGGCTCAACAGCAAGGCCAGGGAGAGGATCAGACGCTGTGACATGGGTCGCTCCTTCCGGTCATACTCGTCCCCAATGTTGACCACGATAGCATAAGTGACCACGGTCAATTTTACAATAGGAACTAAGTACTATTGCCGATCAGCGTCGGGGGCATTGGCCAGGATCTTCTCGATCCGCGCCAGCACGTCCGCGTCCAAGCCAATGTTTGCGGCCTCGATGTTGGAGAGAACATGTTCCGGCCGGGTGGCGCCGGTGATTGCGCTGCTGATCTCCGGGAGGCGCAGGATCCAGGCCAACGCCAGCTGGCTCATGGTGATGCCCAGCTCGGCCGCGAGTTTGCTCAACTTGCGGACCTTGGCGATGTTCTCGTCGGTCAGCTCGCGATCCAACCAGTTGCTGATCGCGGCGCGGCTGCCGGCGGGGATGCCAGCGTTGTATTTGCCGGTGAGGATGCCCTGCGCCAGCGAGCTGAACACGGTCAGACCGAGGCCGTGCCGGTTGACAACCGGGATCACCTCCTGCTCGATGCGCCGGTCCAGCATGTTATAGCGCGGCTGCTCCACCTGTGGCGGGTAGGCATTGATCCCCCGCGCCATCCCCACCACGCTCTCGATCTGCGCGGCCGACCAGAAGCTGGTACCCCCAGTAGAGCAGCTTGCCCTGGTGGATCAGATCGTCCATTGCCCGCACCACCTCTTCTGTCTCGCAGAGATTCTACACTATTGCCCGTGAGAATCACAAGCTCCGCGGGTTGCCGGATCAACGCAACGACAGCGGCAGCCAATAGGCCAGGCCATCCACGACGAGAGTCATCGCGGCCTGGTTGTCGTCGGGGGTGTAGTCCTCTGCGGCCATCGGGTCCAGCAGGCGCGCCGCGATGGTCTGGGCCGAACGTGGCGTGTCGGTTGGGATGATCACGGTGAAGCGTAGCGTGGTCGATGTCTCTCCATCTAGCGGCAGGCCAAACCGGGCCACCCCATCCCTGGCCTCGTCCGGCATTTCCGACGTTTCCTGAAGAGGCCAGCCGGCCGGCCAGGTCACTTCCAACGGGATGGTGAGCGACATGGGCCGCCGGTTGGACACGGACACGGCAAAGCTGAAATCCTGGCCGGCCTGAGCCAATTGTCCGGCCCGGTTCAAGGTCACGCCGGCGTTCAGCGGCACCCCGCCAACGTGGACATCATCCAACCAGGCCCAGGCTGAGGAATCACCGCGCTGATCGAAACGGTAGGTCAAGGTCATCGCCTGACCACTCCAGGCTGATAGATCAACCCAGGCAACGTGCGCACCCACATCCCGTGAAACTGGAGCAAGATCATGCCACTCACCAGTAGCGCTTGTGGTTCCAACATATAGCTGCCCTCCCTCTGTGAAGGCGGCGATCTCGCCTACTCCCCCATGCCAGCTCAACATGGGAACGGACACAGCAGCAGGCACAAAGATTTGTTGGCTTGCTTGTGATTCCCCCGAGACATAGCTGGCAGATAGTCTCACCAGATCTGTACGATGTCCGGGGAAATATGATGGATCAGGCTCGTAGTGTCTGAGCAGATACAACATGGCGCTTCGATCATCGACTAGAAATGCTCCAGGAATATTAACGGCTGGAATAGCCATGATTTCCTTCAATGTATCCAAAGTAAGACCACTGAACAGGTACTCATGGCCCGCCCTTGGTTGTAAGAAAAGGCGCCAAACTCCCTTCTCGTCCTGCACGATCGAGTAAAACAACGTACTGGCGAGATAATTGGTGACATCTGGCACACTTGGCTCCTCCCAAGCGCTCTGGGATTGCTTGGCATAAACAAACCGCCCCCCATAAGGAGAGTTTCCTGAGATCCAAAAAGCATACAAATCTCCGTCTCTAGAAAGCTCCAGTGTCGGGCTACGACCGGCAGCCGAGACCATTTCAGGAGTAGACCAGTGCCTGCCGTCAAGACTAGAACGGTAAGCTAGACCCACACTATCATCTCCTGCGAATACGACATGGCGAGTTCCATCCGCTCCCAGAGCCAGGTCGGCATGAACACCTGATAAAGCGTAGCTGCTCCATTGGTCAGGAACCTGGAAGGAGGCCAGAATTACTGGCGCCTCCCAATTGCCCGAAGCTTTGCGCTGCACGTAATAGAGCTTATGCGCGATCGTATATTTACCATCATCTTGCATAATCGCGGCAAGCTCCTCCAGTATTATATGCGCGGTTCCTGAGCTATCTAAAACCAGACTGTGAACGATCTGCTTTGAGTGCCCCAAGGCCGGCTCGAGTTGGGGCTCGCTCCAATTGCCGTCCAGATCCCGAATTCTGTAGACGCCCGACGTCCAATCATCAGTGAATGCCAAATGGACGCGGCGATCGGCATCTGCCGCCAATATACACTTGCCAAAATATTGCCGGGAAATAGTCACCGAATCCGGTTTTTCAATATAAGACCAGTCGGTCGAAAGCTGATCACGCGACTGATAGACCAGTGTGGAACCTTCCGTCCAGGCTAAATGCATCGAGCCATCCTGACCGATCGCCAAGCAAGAGAATGTCGTTCCATCTCGTGAAAGGGTAACGAATTGCTCATCGGCGCCGAAGCGGAGCACATGATTCGACTCCGTGAGAGCGGATTGGCTCCTGCCCACCATATCGCCCTCTAGTTGCCATTCATCCGCAAGAGGCGCTTCGAATGACCCGTTTCTGACGCCCTCCGACGAACTTCTAACGTGGTGATCCTGGGGGCCGATGTCTTCCGCTGTTTCCGGCAAATATGGATTCTCCAGATCGTAGCTTGCCAAGGAGGTTCCCAAGGTGTGCCCAGAAATACTGCGCAAATATGCAGTATAAACACCAGAGGCATCGGTAACGACCGGAGCAAGAGCCGCAGGTTCGATCCGCAATACCAGTTCAGCCAATGGTTGCTCATTCATGGCCAAGACTCTGCCCTCTGCATACCGGTAATAGGCTAGGGCGGGGCCAGTCGCGATCCAAGATGACATATTTTTTGCGCTATCGATACCTCTCTGGCGAAACAGGTAGTGGTGTCCTATTTCCAACGGCAGCAGCTGACCTTCCTTTATAGAATGCCAGACACCATCCGACGCGTCCGCGTAGCTACGATCTATCCGGCCCATGCCCGACTTAACGGGCCCCGGGTCATTCCAAGAAAACAGTTCGTCGGGAAAATGAATACCAGCACCTACCCGAAGCGCAGACGCTGGCCTCGCCACACCTTCGGGCGACACAGATTCGACAGTTGTCACTGCCGCGCCATCCGGCGTCCAGTCCGATACATTGCCAAACCTATCTGTAGCCTGCGCCCGAAAAGCATAGGTTTTGCCGCCGCGTCCGTCCGTCATCACATAATTGCTGTCGAAGAAGCCACCCGAACTGACAGTCTGCCACGCGCCGTCATCCTGGCGCATCTGTAGCTTGCTTGCGACAACCGGCGACAAGCTATCGGTACATGAGTACTGGACAACGATGATGTTGGATGATACCAGCGGTAGTGGTTCCACGCGGCACACTGGTGGCGTCCGGTCGGGCACATACGCGACGACCAGGGTGGCGATTGGCGCGTCGGGGCCGGCCTCCCGTGACCACATGCCTTTCACGGCCCTCCCTGAAGTCTCCGGGCCGCGCAGCTCGATACCATAGTTCGGTATGACATAGCCCCCAGCCCAATCCCCATGCCATTTCGAAGCCAGATCGCTGATGTCAAACCAGTACCAACCCAACTCCGTGCCTATGGTGAACTGCGCGATGGGCGTCTCCCAGACTCTAGGCTGCGTTTGCCATTTGGGCGCCGACCAAGAACCTTCGACCTGATAGGCTCGCGTGGCCATGCTCATCTCCGGATCCTGCCCGGCAATGGGCAAGTAGACCGCCGCGCCAGCATAGATCCCGGGCAGGGAGGGCAGTGGATCCCAGCGCAGCAGCGTCCGTAGATGCCCCAGATCCCAATCCGTGCCGAACCAGAGGGAATCCTCCTTCTCGAACGATTTCCAATCGTAGGGGTACGTCGAAGCGATGAACGTGTCGGCTGTCACCGGCACTTCCACGAACTCGACCTCTTCATCGGTTACACCGGCTGCCCAGGCGCCATGATCCAACCGCCACGGGGCCGGTTCGAGAGATGTCAGTGCGGGGGGGCGCCACGTGTCTCCCTCTTCCTGCGCCAGGCCCCCGCTTGTGAGTGCTAACCCCAGTACCAAGACCAGACATACGACGATAATGTAGTTGCGTTGCATTGTTCGAGTTCCTTCTTCCTGCGTAACTGCTCAGCCACCCTTGCGAAGGTTGCGAGTAGCCTTACCGATAGAGCGATTCTTGGCTGACGAGGGCACTTCCGGCCTGCAATCTGCTCACAAACCTTCGCAAGGGTTCTATGCCTGGGCAGTTACCTTCCTGCGATATTGCGACGCGAGGTGATGCGGTGAAGGGGAGATCATCATGTCACCCCCTCACCGTGTCACCGTGTCACCGTGTCACCTCGTCACCACCTACGGCCGCCAAGCCATCTTCTCGAAGAACCAGACCGGCAGCACGTCGGCATCCACCAGTTTGCGCACGTCGCTGCCATCGGAGCGCATGACGTAGATCGCCCACTGTCCGCTGCGGTCGGAGCGGAAGGCGATCCACCCGCCGTCGGGCGACCAGACCGGCAGGCCGTCACTGTGTGGCTCGGTGGTCAACCGCACCTTGTTCGAGCCATCCCGATCGATCCGGTAGATCTCGAAGTTGCCGTCGTCCTTGGAGATGTATACCAGTTGCTGGCCGTTCGGGGACCAGGCCGGCTGGCCGTCGCCGCCGCCCGTGGTCAATCGCCGGCGCTCGCCGCTGTCCGCGTGGGTGAGCCAAAGGCCGCAATCAGCCCCGTAGCAGCCGCGATGCGCGATCCAGTTGTCCACCGGGCTCCAGGCCGGATATTCACCATCGTCGATCGGATGCAAGCCGGAGCCGTCGCTGTTGAGAATGTACATCGTGTCCCCGCCCTGGGCTGATAGGCGATCACCGCCGGGAGAGAAGGACGGATACGCGCCACCCAGGATCACCAGCCGTTCGCCCGAGAGATCGGGATTGGCCGCGTAGATCCCGGGCTTGTCGCCCATGGCCGCGGGCCAACCAAAGATCGGCGCCTATGTCGGCGACCGAATAAAGCAAGACCCCGCGCAGCCCGCCGCCCGGCTTTGCGGCCGCGCCAGGCGTGGGGGTGGGCGGCGGCGCGGGCATGTCTTCGGGCACGGTCAGCGCGGTCACGTCCCCGGTCACTTCGACCAGTCCCACGCTGACCCAGCCGGGGATCCCCTTGAAGCAACAAATCTGTAGCCAGTCGCCGGCCTCGTTGCGGCCCGTCACCGTTAAGCTCTCAGCCTGTTTGGCCGAGGCGATCACCGGGAAGGTCGTTCCCGGGCCACCACGCACGTTGATCGCCTGACCTTTCACCTTAGCTTGCGGCGCCTCCGGCGTCGGTGTGGCGGGCACAGGAGTGTCGGTAGGAGGTGTCGTCGGTGTGTCCGTCGGCGGCACGGGCGTCGCGGTGGAAGGCGCCGGTGTGTCCGTCGGCGGCACAGGCGTGTTCGTGGGAGGCGCCGGCGTGTCGGTCGGTGGCACGGGTGTCGCGGTGGGTGGCGCCGGTGTCAGGCTGGGCGGAATGGCCGTTGCTACGGGTGGAGGCGAGGTTGGCGACACTTGCGTAGCCAACTCAGGCGTCGGCAGCGCCTGGCAGCCGGCCATGATCAGGGATAACGGGATGAGCAAAAGACAGACGAGACGTACTGGGTAGACCCGATGTATTGAAGGTAGCATAAGGTTCCTCCTTTTTCCGAGCGCGCTGAATGAGTGGAAATTCGATGACGGCAGGTAGCAGTAAGGGGATGCTGCGTACCATACCGACCGGGTAACGAGCCTGTGAATCGCAATCAACCTGGGTGACATGAACGTGCGTCACCGGTCCGGGTCAGCACACGTTCTTGTGGCTGTACCACAGCGATTGGCGTTGAAATGCACAGCGCATGCTACTCTGACAAAACAGACGAGGTGTGAATTGTCAGACCAATCCAGTTTACACTACTGTCGTGAATTTGGCAATTCCGGAGATCGCAAATCCCGACAGCGGGTTGACGTCCCTCGCACTCTGCTGTATACTCTTGCTGAAAAGGCAGGCCACTCATCGGGCTTCAGTTCGGTTCATCAAGCAGTTCCAGCCTTGCCCGAAT
>PHCA01000036.1:3385-35491 GCA_002842085.1 Chloroflexi bacterium HGW-Chloroflexi-1 | reverse complement strand
AAAGCGTTGGGGTCGAGGCGCACCTGTTCTCTCATTTCGCCAGCTCGGTGAAAGTCGATTGGGCTATCGATCCTTTTGTGCTCGAACAAGACGCAAACGTCATCGCCGCGAAGGTTATCGAAGAATTGCAGAGGCACGGGATAGAGGCTCGGGTAGCTTTTGGCTCAAGCCAGGATGTCACCAACCTGACACACCTGGACCCAAAGCGACAGAGTCTGCTCATCACCGACTCCATCAGCCCATTGCCTCTGCACAAGAGCCTGGCGCTGTTAGGGGAAATCGATCGCCATCGAGACGCTCGCCACTACGATCATCTCCGTCTGGCCTTTGCGAATGCCCTGGTTTTCTCCACAAGCAATCTGCATTTCGGCCCTGAGGTCGGCGTTGGAGAGATCAAACAGGACGCTCCGGTCGTCTCGCCGTGGTTGTCAGAAGTTCGAAAGATCGCAGGGGATATCAGCGCCCTGCCCGCCACCACACATCCGTCCGCAGTGGCCCATTTGAGCGATTCTCGGCAGTTGGACACGGTTTTGCCGCCGCGCTCCGTCGATGCCGTCATCACCTCTCCCCCATACCCAAACGAGAAGGACTACACCAGGACCACGCGCCTGGAATCTGTCGTGCTTGGCTTCGTGAACTTCCGAGCCGAATTGAGAGCTCTCAAACAAGGTCTTGTCCGATCGAATACGCGTGGGGTCTACAAAACTGATGATGATGACTCCTGGAGCTCGGAATTCCCCGAGATCCAGGAACTCGCCCATGCCATAGAAGAACGCCGAAAAGCGCTCGGGAAGACCTCCGGCTTCGAGCGCCTCTACCATCGAGTAACGAAGCTCTACTTCGGCGGTATGGCTCGACATCTGGCATCTCTCCGGCCCACGCTCAAGCCTGGCGCCCACCTCGCTTACGTGGTTGGGGATCAGGCCTCCTACTTGCGGGTGATGATCAGGACTGGACAACTACTTGCCCGCATCGCGGAGCGGCTTGGCTATGAGGTCGTTCGGATTGACCTGTTTCGGAAACGGTTTGCGACAGCCACGCGCGAGGACTTGCGTGAGGAGGTAGTCATCCTCCGCTGGAAGAGCGAATAGGATCGGGCAACTTGAAGACCGCCCGTGCCTCCCGACGAGTTGACTGACGAGGAACTCCTCAGATACCGACGTACTTCAAGCATGCCATGACACGACCGGCGGCGGCTTGCTTCACCCTCCTCCCACAGTCACCGCGGACAACTCGGCGCGCCCAACTTCCCCGCCGTCCGCGACGCGGTAGAGGATGAGTAGAACACCGTAGGGACCACCGGCTGCGCCGGCCGGCTGCGTGAGATCGTAGACATCCTGTACCTGTTCACCGGGCGCCCAGGCCGTGGTCGGGTAAGCGAAGTGGACAGGGACGCGGTCATCGGCCGCGACGACCTGCCCGGCCTCATCCAGCAAGCGCGCCGAGACTTTCAGCTCTTCGGCCACCGGCGCGGTCGCGGCCCAGGTCAGGGTCAGGCGCACCACCGGCCCCGCGTGCGTCCAGCGCACCTCGCCCCTGGCATCCACCAGCACGATGCCCGCGCCGATCGGCCGGCCGGCCGGGGCCACCGCGGGCGCGGCCTTCGGGCTGACCGCGATCAGGGGGCCGGCCGCGTCCAGGCTGTAGCGCGCGGCCGCACCGGGCAGATCCCGCGTCAGGTAGACCGGCCGGCCGGCCGCCAGCGCGGTGTCCACCGCCGCGAAACGGTCCGTCTCGGCGTCGGCCGGGACCACCGAGATGTCGGGGCGCTGGCCAAGCACGTCTCGGAAGTAGCGCAGCAGCGTGGTCTCCCCGAGCAACCCCACCACCTCACCGCCGGGCGCAATGTTCGCCAGCATGTCGGCGCCGTAGTCATAGACACCCCAGGCCCGGCTGCGATCCTGTTGGGGGAAGGCGCGGATCGCGGTCACGGCCGGTTGGACGAGGACGATGGCGGAGAGTGATAAAGTAATGAGTAATGAGTAACGAGTAATGAGTAACGAGTAACGAGTCAGGATTGACTCGAGCCACTGAACCAGAATGGTCATCCCCCATGCGGCCCACAGAGCGACGAGCATGAACGCCGGGATGAAGAACACGTCGATGTCCTGGACCTTGTAGGCCGCGCCGAAAGCGATCTGGGCGGCGGTCGCCAGCAGGAGCAGGACGTAGCGCCGGGCGTTTTGCCGCCACCCGATCGCCAGGCCAGGCAGCGCGCCGAGACACAACAACACCCCGAACTGGTCCGGAAATAGGCTGAGATACGTTCCCAGGCCGCGACTCACCCCGAACGGGTTGCTTGTGAGGAACACGCTGTACCCGCGCGCCAGGAGCCAGTCCAGCGTGCCCCACGCAGTTGGCGTGAAGATCCCGTCGAGCGAGCCGGTCACCCGCCCGCGGATCGGCAGGTAGAGGTAAAACAGCAGGGGCGCCAGGGCGCAGAGGAGCAGAGGAAGCCAGCGCCGCGGTCGGCGGAGCAGGCTTGGATCAGTCCGGATGACAAAGACCAGCGCGGCCGGGGCCAGAAGGGCGATCATGTGGTGGTGGGTGAGTCCCAGCCCGGCGACCAGCGCCGCCGCGGCAAGCCAACGCGTATTGGAAGCTGGAAGCTGGAAACTGGATGAACCCGCCCCACCCGCTGCCACCTGCCGGCGCCCGGCCGCCACCGGCGTCCCCTCCCAGCGGAGCAGGCAATAGAGGAACAGCGCGACCAGCAGCCCATGCAGGGCATACACCTCAGCGATGGTGGCTTGCGACCACCAGGTTGGGGAAATGATCAATGCAACGGTCGCGATGACCGCCGCGGGGCGGCTACCGGCCAGTCGCCGGGCCACCAGGAAAAAGACACCCACCGCGGCCGCGGCGGCCACGGCCGAGAGCAGATTGGCCCGGCCGGCAGGGTCACGTAACGGCAGAAGCAACGTCCACAGCCTGCCCAACAGGGTGTAGAGCGGATAGCCGCTGGGGTGTGCGATCCCCAACGTCGGCAGCACCACCTGGAACTCCAGGCTGTCGTCGAACAACGTTGCCACCGATGGCGCGGCGGTGGCCGCGTAGAGGGCCAGGCTGGCGAGGGCGAAGAAGAGCGCCAGGATGGTGTCGCGTGTCCAACGACGAACGACAAACAACGAACGACAACCGCTTCTGGTCCCCACCTTCTAGCCCACCTGATATGACGCCAGCACGCGTTCGAACTCTTCCAGGCTGCTGGCAAGGAGCGCCTGTTTATGCAACACGCGTAACATACCTGGATCCCCCAGCCGATTCACGGCCGCCTGGACCGCAAGGCCCTGTTGCAAGCCCTGTTGCAAGCCCTGTTGCAAGCCCTGTTGCTGCCATTCTTTTGTCCATTCGATCACTCGTTCCGCCAACATACTCTTCACCTCCTGCAGATCTCCTATTTCCGGGAGCGCCACGCCGGGCAGCCGGGCTGGCAAGAGAACCCGCTTGATCCACACCGTGAACGCCCGGCGCAACTCCGCCTGCTCTGGCGCCGCCAGCCATTCGATCAGGCCGGTCAAAACCCGCCGCACATCTTCGGGCTCGCGGCTGTTTTCCAGCCGAAACAGCGCCGCCGCCAGGTTGCGCAACGGCGCCAACTCCTCCTCGCCCAACGCGCCTTCGTCGATCAACAGATACCGCAACTGCGGCCGGTAGGCCGCCAGGCCACCTGGCGCCTCCGCGAGCAGGAGCGCGATGTCCAACGCCGCATGCCAACGCCGTGGCCCATTGTAGAGCACCAGCGGCGC
Organism: Chloroflexi bacterium HGW-Chloroflexi-1; assembly: GCA_002842085.1. Classification (GTDB taxonomy): domain Bacteria; phylum Chloroflexota; class Anaerolineae; order CG2-30-64-16; family CG2-30-64-16; genus CG2-30-64-16. The sequence goes on along the minus strand of PHCA01000036.1, from coordinate 31,742 downwards.
CACCGGCGGCAGCTTGCCGTCGCGACTCAACTCCTTGCGCCGGATCAGGTCTTGATACAGCAGCCCCACATAGCTCAGCACCCGCACCGCCATGAACGGGTCCACGCTGGCCTGGAATTCCAGCAGCAAGTAGACGTAGAGCCAGTCATCCTTCAGGCGCATGCGCCAGATGATATCGTCCTCCCGCGTGCGCAAGTCGTCGCTGACGTAGCTGCCACTCACCTTCTCCAGGGTGGCGAAATCCACTTCGCCCACCCACGCTTCCTGCACAAAGCCGCACAGCAGGTCTTCGACCATTTGCGGGTGCGAGAACAAGCTCTTGTAGCTGGCGTCATATTCCATAAGACCTCGCGGTGTCTGCTGTGTATCTTCTCAATTTTTCGGGGAATCGCTCGCTGTGGCCGGTCTCCTGACTGAGCCACGGTGGCTCGGTCAGGAGACCGGCCACAGCCACCCCGGATTATGGCTGTCGCTTGAGAAGATACTCTGCTGTGCGGTGGTCACCTTCACGGCCAGTGACATTCTAACACGCCGGAATACAGGCTGTCAATCTCCATAAAACCCATGAACGCGAATCACCGCTGAGTTATCTTTACCGGAGTCGAGCCTGCAACGCCGGCCAGTGTGTACCCTTCCAGTAGACTCGGCCACAGTCGGGGCAGCGTTGGAAGGTTGATTGCGTCTGCCATACGTAGGACGGCACCAAATCCTGGGCGTCGGCGTGGGACAGATCAACCAGTTGACCGTTGCACTCACTGCACCGGCTGAACGGCTGGGGAGCGCCCCACAGCTTCGCCCTGACCTCCTCGATCTGGTCGTCCAACGTTTCGGCCGCCACCAACATCGCCCAGACGCCGCGCCGGCCGGCCAGTTGGTGATCGCGGGTAAGGATCAGGCGGCCCTCGGCCCGAGCATGGCGCATCAGGGCGGCGTCGCTCCCGTCGCGCCAGTAGGCCGCGTCGTAGCCCATCAACCTCAGCCAGCGCACCAGCCGCCCGCGTATTGCGTATTGCGTATTGCGTATCTCGCACCATGCATCACACCGTGTGCGGTACGCAATATGTCCTACGCATCTTCAATTCCCGGAGACCGTTCAATGCCCGAGACTTCCCAACTCACGGCCGGCCTGGCGTTCCTCGTGCCCCTGGGCTATGCGCTCATCGCCGTTGGCGGGTTGCCCGGCGAACGCGCCCGCCACGCCACAGTGAGCACGCTGGCCGCGCTGGGGCTCGCCGCGTTGGGCTACGCTGCCTGCGGATTCGCCCTCCAGTTCGGCGGCGTGGGCCTGACTCACAACCTGCCCGGGCTGGAAGGGCTGGTCTGGGAGTGGTCGGCCTTGGGCGCCACCTGGGGTACCGGCTGGGGCATGGCCGGGCTGGTCGGCTGGGGCCTGACCGGCCCCGCGGCCACCTCCGCCGCGTATGCCCTGGCGCTGGCGAACCTCCCGTGGGTCGTCACCGCGGCTCTGATCCCGTTGGTCAGCCTCCGGGGTAGAGTCCCCGCCTGGGTGGCCGGGCTGCTCGGGTTGTTAATGGGCGGCGTGATCTATCCGTTGGCCGGCAACTGGATCTGGAGCGGGGGCTGGCTGGCCAACCTGGGCAGCAATCTGGGCCAGGGCCACGGGCTGGTCGACGCCGGTGGGGCCGGGTTGGTGCATCTACTCGGCGCGTCCGCCACGCTCGCCGGCATCCTGGTCTTCACGGCCCGTAAACCCAGACAACCCGCCCCTGACGCGCCCGTGCCGTTGCCCCCAGCTCACCTGCCGCTGCTGACCATTCTCGGCGCCGGGTTGCTGCTGATCGGTGGGCTGGCGTGGACGTCAGCCAACCCGTTGCTGGACCCCGCCGCGTTGGACTGGAACCGCACCGCGCTGAACTGGGTCCTGGCCGCGGCAGGGGGCGCGCTCCTGTCGCTACTCTACACCTGGTTCGTCGCCGGAAAACCTGATCCGCTGATGGCAGCCCGTGGTCTGGCGGCCGGCGCCCTCGCCGGCGCGGCCGGCGCGCCGTTCGTGCCGCCCTGGGCTGCCCTGGTCATCGGCGCCGTCGTCGGGCTGCTGGTCCCGCTGGTGATCTTCATCGTCGACCACGTGCTGCGCTGGGACGATCCCACGGCCGCGCTGACGGTGCACGGCCTGGGCGGCGCGCTGGGCCTGCTGGCCGTGGGCGTCTTCGCCGATGGCAGCGCCGGCCTGGGCTGGAACGGTGTCGGTGTCAACGGCGGTAACGCCGCAGGCTATCTCGGCGTTGCCCGTCAGGGAATCACCGGCCTGGTCGCGGCCACCGGTTTCATGCCGGACTGGCCGGGTCAGATGCAGGCGCAATTGGTCGGGGTCGCCGCGCTGGCGCTGTTCGGGCTCTTTGCGGCCTGGCTGTTCCTGGCCCCACCGGCACTGTTGATCCACCTGCTCCGCCCCCGACCGATTGTCACGACACCTGCCGTGGTTGCCCCAGTCGCAATGCTGCGACCGGCGGAATCCGTCCCCTCCAGCGATGCGCCCCTTGGCGGTAAACCGGTCGAGGTCGCCGCGGCCACCGCCGAAGACCTTCAACTGCCGAGCGACACACTCGCCAACGGCGTGTAGACTGCGCCCGTCGGCCGCAGGTCGCTCTGGATCAGGGTGACCGCGGTCACCCGTTGCACACTGATCTGCTCGATCACCGATTTGTCCACGACCTGACCGATGACAGCCGCGACCCGACTGTCGGCGCTCTTGGCGGTGCGGCCCAAGGTCAGGTGCGGCGAAAACGGGCGCGTCTCGGTCGGCCACCCCAACGGCGCGACNNNCGCGCTGCGCAGCGCCTCGTCCAGCTCGATGGCGATGAATGTGCGGAGGATTTCGTCGGGCATAGGTATCCTCAAGCTGTGTCAAGAACGGTGTGTCTCGAGTATAGACTAATGTTGCCAGAAGTCAAGCGTATCTTCTCAAGCGACAGCCATAATCCGGGGTGGCTGTGGCCGGTCTCCTGACCGAGACACGGTGGCTCGGTCAGGAGACCGGCCACAGCGAGCGATTCCCCGAAAAATTGAGAAGATACAGTCAAGCGGTTGCGCCGAACCATCCACCCGACCAGGTTTGTATCAAATCAGATACTATCTCATAGATTAGTAACTTTACAAATACTCTCAGGTATGATAGTATCATTCATGTCATTTGTTCGTCGGGTCGAGGAGAGGTGGGAGATGACCTTCATCAATCGCGAACGTGAATTAGCCGATCTGGAGCGTTTTTGGGCCTCGGACCGGGCAGAGTGTATCCCCGTCACCGGCCGCCGCAGGGTCGGGAAGACTTTCCTGCTCGAACATTTCGCAGCCGGCAAAAGGGCCATCTACTACCGGTGCCAACTGAAGGGGACACCTGAGCAATTGCCGCTGCTGGGTCAGGCATTGGCCGACTTTGTCGGCGACGAGTTGCTGCGAATGCAGCCGCCGGCGAGTTGGCCCGCCGTTTTCGCTGCAATTGAGCGGCTGTCCCGTCAGGAGCGTCTGTTGCTGATCTTGGACGAGGTCCCCTATTGGGCCGCGCGCGATGAGAGTCTGCCTTCCGTATTGCAGAACTGGTGGGATGAACGGGGCCGCGCCCTCGATTTGATGCTGGTGCTCTGCGGTTCAGCAGTCCAGATGATGGAACAATTGCTGACCGGACTCGCCCCCCTGGCTGGTTGCATCACCGGTCGCCTGCAAGTCCGCCCTTTTGACTTCCGAGCCGCGGCGCAACTGCTTGCTTTCCCAGACCCGATCGACGCGCTGACCAGCTACGGCATTTTGGGTGGCGTGCCACTCTATCTCTCGTTTTTCCGCACCGATCGCTCCCTACGCCAAAACATCCTCCAGGCGATCGCCTCACCGGCGGCACGTCTGTATGTCGAACCGCAGGCAGTGTTTGCCACCCATTACCGGGCATTCGACACCGGCCGCGCCCTGGCCGTGCTACGGGCTATCGCCCACGGCAAGCACCGATGGTCGGAGATCGCCGACGCGGCCGGCCTGAACGCGGCTTCGCTGACGCGCGTGATGGAGCCGTTGATCGGTGACCTGGGGCTGGTGGAGCGCGTGCTGCCGGTGACTGAAAGCCACCCGACGCGCTCGTACTACACGCAGTATCACCTGACCGACAACCTCTTCAAGTTCTGGTTCCGGTTTATCGAGCCAAATCAGGGACACATCGAGTTCGGCGATGCGGAACGGATCGTGGAACTGATCTTGCATCAACTTCCCGACTACATGGGCCTGCCGTTCGAGGCTATGTGCCGGGATTGGGTGCGGCTGGCCAGCGCTGCCGGCGCGTTGCCCCTGCGCGTGGGTCGGGTGGGTACCTGGTGGAACCCCGACCACCAACTCGATATCGTCGGCCTGGACGAAACCGGCCAGGCCGCGATTGTAGGAGAAGTCAAATGGCAGGCTCAGCCCTTCACCTGGGATGAGCTGCGTCGTTACCTGGAACATACCCGAGCACTGGGAAGCCGGCTGCGACCGGATGTCTTGCACCTGCTGTTCACGCGCGGTGGCTTCACCGCCGATGTGCAGCAATGGGCCGCGACGACGAACGCGCGCCTCCTCGAACCGGCTGATCTGCTGGCGCCGTTTTGAACTCCGCCCACGTACCTCGTTTAAGCCTACCGCCCACTCCACGTCGTGCGGATCGAGGATGTCCACATCCTCATCCACGCTTCAGCCTCTGACTTCACGAAAAAACGATCAGACTAACGTCGAGGACCCAGAAAACGATCCCCGTTGAAGTGGATCAGGTGATCCGGCATCTCTGCGATCCAGACCTCGGTCTCCCACGCGATTTCACCGATATGTCTGCGAAACTCAGCCAAGTCGGGGAAGGCGCTCACGTAGACGAGACCGGCATGACAATCGGCAAACATGGACTCCAACTCAACGACCCGTTTGGGGGTCATCGGACCGTGAGACGTAACAGCCTCGACCAGAAACAACCAGTCGCGCTCTGAGTCATAGAGGATCACATCCGGCAGTTTGTCGTGCTCGGTAATGACCACGCCGAGAGAAGCCAAGCCGTGAGTATCCACATACAACTTCTTGTCAGTGGTATCGCCAAGATAGCACAGATGGGCTGCGGGAGCGAACCGGGGAGAGAACACTTCAACAATGGCTGCTTGAAGCACATTGTGTCTTCCGGGTGAGAACGCAAGGGATTCGCCATCCGGCAAACGAACCGGTACGAGCTTCTTGGAGCGACTTCTCTGATAGACGGTCAGCAGGCTTCCCTGTTCGTTGACAAAGCGCCGCGCGGCCGCTTCCCATTGCGCTGTGCCATACGTCCGAATTGCCGCGAGCGCTGCTTCTGTGAGTGCATAGTGTGAGCGGGGACTATTGGTAGGCAAGCCTGGGTCAAATGGATTGTAATCTACGATATGAGCCTGGACCAATTGATGCAGCACTTGCCTACGAAATGTCTCGCGCGTGTTCGGCGCATAGTGCCTGCCATAGACCTCCGCACCAAACGCCATGATGCCCTTGGTCACCGTCAGTCCTTGACGGTGAGCGTGGTCCCAATCGTCATCGGGATGCAGTCCACACAAAGCCAACAACGTCAACGCAGACATCTCGTTCTGTTGTGCGGCAGGAAGGCCCAAAGCCCTTAAGATATCCTGCGCCTCTTCGATTTTATTCATGGAGACTCCGTTGCAACGACGAGGTCGGCACCTTTATATCCAACACGTCTTCGACGAGCGCATCGATTTCTTGAGTCAGGTTGGATTCCGACATGATCCGCCGGCCAATCTCAGCGATCTTCTCCAGGGGTGGTAGCGGCATCGTTCGAAGTTCAGTAGCGCTAACCTGAGTATTGCCATTGAAAACACGAACGTATGTATCCAGCAATTCGCTGTTCAATAAAGCAGCCAACCCATAGACCTCTTCGATGGACAAATGACCGTCAGGACGATGGATGTAGTTTAGATGGTTTTCCAATCCGATCAACGGCGAACAGAACATTTCTGACAAGAGTGGCGCGGCCGTGACGCGCCGATGCTGTTCCTTGGCGCTGAAGCGGCGCAGAAGCACATAATGATCGTTAGAGACTAGCAGGGATCGCTTGGCAGCAGTGATGGCGATGTATTGTCTTTTGCCCCGGGCATTTGCGGGCCATTTTACTTGCATCGGATGGACATTTTGCATCCAGAGCAACGGTACGTGTGTCCCAGGAACATCACCGCTTTTGTCAATCAGATCAGCCGCACGAAAGGGCACGACGGGGCCAGTCGAGATCTCGAACCCATAGGCATGTAAGTTTCCCGACCAGGACCGCACGATCCGCACCGCTTCGTCCGCATCCAGAGTCGTCGGGATGTGCATCACACGGGCACGATCAGTGGGGTTCAGAACCTCGGCCAACGGAACAGCTCTTTGTACAACCTGTGGCAGATCTTGTGTACCCGCGCTGAACGAGATCCGAACCACTTTTTTGCCCGCGTTTGCACGCCAGTTGTCGGACCGGCGCGCCATCAGAACAACGTTTTCCTGCAAAACCTCGTCTCGGCTAAAGGCATCGCGGCGCGATCCGAAAAGGTGAATCACTTCAGGCAACATAAGCGAAAAGAAATACTCGCGAAATCGGCGGAAGTACGGACCGGCAGCATAACTTCGCGGGGTGATAAATACGAGACTTCCACCCGGCTTGAGCAATCTGGCGGCGATAGCCATGAACAACGCGTAAATGTTCGGCTGTCCGTGCACCACTGTGGCCGCTGCAAGGGCTCGCGGATCAGACTTGGGTAGTTTGAAATAGGGAGGATTTGCGATCACAATATCGAAGACGTCTGCGGTGCTGTATGTGGAAAACAGGCTTGGCGTCTCATCCAGAGCTTCCGCATACGTGAGCACGAAGTCATCGGTGTAAACAGCAGAATCAAGCTTGACGCCTTGAGCTTGAGACCACTGACCGGCATACGTCAGGGACGCGACCAAACATTCAGCCAATCCGGGATCAGTCTCATGCGCCGCCAACTCGATCTCCTGCACCCCAGGTGAGCGTGTCGCCAGCGTTTCACATAGCGCACAGGCCAGAATGCCAGCCCCAGCACCTGGATCGAGCACGCGCAGCGTGGCCAGACCTGGTGGCTCACATAGGCCCGCCATGAAACGCGCTACCGGCGCAGGCGTCAGATATTGGCCGAAACGCTTCTTGTGATTCGCCGACACAGACGCCGCGTACCATCGTCCGACCCGATCAGCATAATCGGTCGGCGGTTCATCGGCGTAAGGCGGGGGTATCGAATGCGAAATCCGCATCTTCATCAGGCTCTCGCAAGGGCGATCAACAACACCGACGCCCAGAACGACCTATCAGCAACGATGATTCCATGATGTCAAGAGTGAGGTCTCCTCGGCGACGTGATTCGTACTGCTGTTATTTTACCACATCCGTCGATACGCGCCAGGATCGCGCGGTCCTGTCGGCGTATCCCAATGGATCGTCGCGTCCAGCCCCATCTTGGCGGTGCGACTCTTCTGATCGGGCACGTGCAACGCTGACGGATCGAGCGAGCTGGACGGCTGGTCGCCGAACACCATCAAGTCCCGGTCGGCCTGGAAGCGCGTGGCGAGGGCCCACTCCACGTCGTGCGGATCGAAGATGTCCACGTCTTCGTTCACCACCACGACGTGTTTGAGCGAGCCATGCCCGCGGAACGCGGCTTCGATCGCCCGCCGGCCGTCCTCTGGGCCCTGCTTGGCGATCTGCACCACCGCGTGGAGCCACGACGCGCCGCCGGGGGTGACGTGGACGTTCAAGCAGCGGGCTACGTTGTTCACCTCAGCGTAGATGGTCGGCTCCCGCGGCATGCCCATCAGCAGCCGGTGCTCCAACCGGCCGGGGAGGAGCGCCTGGTAGATGGCGTCCTGCCGGTGGGTGACCCGGTCGATCTCGATCACCGGCTGTTGGCGCACCAGGTCGTAGGCGCCGGTCAGGTCCACGAACGGGCCTTCGTCGACCAGCTCGTGGGTGATGCGCCCCTCCAGCACGAACTCCGCGGCGGCGGGCACGCGAATCCCCTTGCCACAGGTCACCACGGGGGTCGATGCGAGCGCCTGGGCGATGGTCAGCTCGTCCACCCCGGGCGGCGGGGCCATCGACGCAGCCAGCAGCACGTGAAGCGGCAGCCCGATGCAGATGGCGACCGGCAACCCGTCCGGCCCGGACCGCCGCCACGCGGTCTCCGCCCCGCGCCGCTCCACCAGCCGCGCGGCCACCCGAGTTCTCCCCAGTCGCAAGAGTCGGTGGAATGAGGCGTTGGGGCCGGTCTCGGGGTCGTCGATAAAGGCCACGGCCGCGGTCGCATAGGCGCCACCGTCGGAGGCATAGTGCGTCAGGAACGGAAGCGCCTCCAGATCCACGGCCGGCTCGAAGGGGGTTAGGTTGGGACACGGCAGGGAAGAAGGTCTGGGGTCGGGGCGCGGCCAGCGCGTCCACCAGCCGGAAGATCACCTGCTCGGGCAACACACCCAGCGCCAGGCCAAAGTAGCGCCGGTCGGAGCAGACCCCGGCGATGACGCGATGCGCGCTGCCTCGGACGCGCTCGAACAGCACCGGCCGGCCGGCCAGCTCCGCGATCAGCCGCGCCATCTCCAGATAGGGATCAACTTCCCGGTCGATCGTGATCAGGTAGCCGGCCGCGTCCGCGACAGAAAGGAAGGCATGAAGGTCCATGTGTGCTCTCCCAGACAGGGATCAGGAATCAGGGGGCAGGAGACAGGAGTCAGAGGTCAGGGGTCAGCCCGGATCACGTCCTGTCGACGATTACGCCCCGACTTGCGTCACGATCACGTGGAGTGCGCCGGCCTTCCGCAGCGCCATCACGACCCAATCCATCGTCTCCGGCGCCACCAGCGCGATCAGATTGCCGCCGCGGCCGCCGCCGGAGAGCTTGGCGCCCAGTGCGCCGGCCGCGCGGGCGGCCGCGGCCAGGGCGTCCAGTTCCGGACACGAGACGCCCATCTCGCGCAGCAAGGCGTGGTTCTCGTCCATCAGTGGGCCCAACGCATCGGGCTCTCCTACGGCGATGGCGTCCCGGGCAGCCTCGACGACGTCGGCTATCTGGTCGAAGAGGGCATCGAAATGGGCCGGCTCACGTTCCCAGGCCTGTCGGACGTCTTCCACCGTGATCCTGGTCGGGCTGGCGATGCCGCTGTCCGCGATGGCGAGGGTGAAAGGCCGGCCGATGGTGAACGGTTGGGGTGGCTGCCCGCGCACGAAGTAGACCGGCTGCTCGTAGGCGATGACGGTGTTGTCCACGCCGCTGGGGGCGCCGTGGTGGAGCTTTTCGACTTCGTAGACGAGCGCAGAGACAGCGCCAGGGGAAAGGGGTAGATTGGGTATTGGGTATTGGGTATTGGCTGCATCCGCGAGCGCCCGTACAATCGCGGCCGAGACCGCCGCGCCGCTGCCCATCCCGCTGGCGATGGGGATGGTCGAGCGCACCGTCACCCGCCAGTCCGGCTCGGCCAGGCCGAGGTGGGCCAGCGTCAGCCGGACGACCGCGGCCAACGGGTCATCGGCTGCCGCGTCCCGAACGGCCACCTGCTGACCCAGGTCCTCCGCCCACACCGTCAGCCCGGCCCCCCGCGGGCCCTGTTCCACAACCGCCTCCGCGGCGACCTGTGTCACCGGCGCGGCCAGCGCCGGCCGGCCGTAGACCACCGCGTGCTCGCCGAACAGGATTATTTTGCCGGGCGCCCGGCCGCTGCCAAGTTGCATGTGTGGTATCCTCTCTGCGGGCATTATGATAACACAACCGCGCGCGGGGGACAAGGCGCCGGGTTCCGCAAACATCGTGCGAGATGCAGGATCCCGACGCAATACACAATCCGCACCACGTCTGCTATAATACCACCGGGATAATTCAAAGGAGCAAGCTCATGGAACCATCCACCCAGGTGACCCAACCAAACCTTCTCTGGCCGATCCTCGGCGGCCTGTTCATCGTGCTGGCCAATGCGTTCTTCGTGACCGTGGAGTTCGCGATCGTCACGGTCCGCCGCGGCCAGATCGAGCGCCTGACCGAGGCCGGGGATCGCAACGCGGGGCTGATGGCGCGGATGTTGCGGGACCCGGACTGGGCCATCGCCGGCTCGCAGGTCGGCATCACCATGGCCTCGATCCTCTTGGGGATCGTCGCCGAGGAACCGCTGCGCCACCTCATGTCCCCCGCGCTGGTGCAGGTGCTCAGCCGGGTGCCCTTTCTGGCGCCCCTGGCCGCAGCGCTGGCGACAGTATTGGTGTTCCTGATCTTGTCCTTCATCCTCATGGTGCTGGGCGAGCAGACCCCCAAGACCATCGCGCTGCGCTTCCCGGTCCAGAGCGCGCTCGCCGTCGCCCGGCCCATGGCCCTCTTCGCCCGAGTTGTTACACCTCTGGTGTGGCTTGTGGATCACTCCACGGCGCTGGTGCTCCGGCTGCTCGGCGTCGGCGGGCAGACCGGCGGCCACGGCATCCATACGGTCGAGGAGCTCAAGGAGGTCGTGCGCGAGAGCCAGGCGGAGGGCGTCATCCCCTACGGCGACGAACAGATGCTGCTGCGCGCCATGGCGTTCGGGGGGCGCTTTGTGCGCGAGGCGATGATCCCTCGCACCGACATCGTGGCCGCGGCGAAGACCGACACCGTGGGCGACCTGCTGCGCACGTACAAGGACTCGCGGCACTCGCGCTTCCCCATCTACGAGGACGACCTGGATCACATCTGCGGCATCGTGACCATGAAGGAAGTGCTGGCGCGAGCCGTGGACGATCCGAGCATCGTCAGCCGCTCCCTGGCCGAGGTCGGCGTGATCCAACCCGCCTTTGTAGTGCCGGAAAGCCGACGCATCGGCCCGCTGTTCAACGAGATGCGCCGCGACCGGGTACACATGGCCGTGGTGATTGACGAGTTCGGCGGCACCGCGGGATTGATCACTTCTGAGGAGTTGGCAGAGGAGGTAGTGGGTCGCCTGACCGATGAGTGGGTCATGGAGCCGCCCGCGGTGGCGTCCATGGGCAGTGGCGTCTTCGAGATAAACGCCCAGACCCGCGTGGACGAAGTCAACGAGGCGCTCAAGCTCGACCTGCCCACCTCAGCCGACTACGAGACCGTCGCCGGCTTCCTGTTGTTCCAAATCCGCCGGATTCCGAAGCATGGAGAAGTGATCGCCTATGAGGACCTCCGCTTCACCGTCCTCAAAATGGTCGGGCCGAAGATCGAGCGGCTGCGCGTTGAGCGGAAGTGACAGGTCGGCAAGGTTATGGTATACTGGCGGGCGATAGCGTGGCAGCACGCTCCATAAAAGGTGAAACATGCCAACTGTTTCGATCTTCTACGGCATCAGGATCACCATGAACTACAACGACCATAGCCCACCGCATTTCCACGCGGAGTACCAGGACTATGAAGTGATCATAGACATCGGCACCATGTCTGTGACTGGCGATATGCCACGACGGGCGCTTAACATGATCTGGGCCTGGTTGGATAAGCACCAGGCGGAGTTGTTGGAAGATTGGGAATGTGCCCGCAACAGGCAACCCTTGAGGTGGATAGAGCCTTTCAAGTGAGGTGGAGTATGTTTCTGCACGTAACAGCGGTAGAGTATATTGGGGGATACAGGTTGAGGCTGAAGTTCAACGACGGTGCAGGAGGCATCGTGGATCTGGAACCGGAGTTGTACGGTGAGGTGTTCGAGCCGCTGCGCGACAAGGATCTCTTCAGGAAGGTGTACTTGACCGGCCGCACCATCGAATGGCCGAATGGCGCAGACCTTGCGCCGGAGTTCCTGTACGAGCAGGTAGACTCGATTGCCGATCCCGCGCTGAGAACAGCGGAGCTTCTCTATCAGCTCGTTTGAAGCGCCCTCATCTTGGAAAGTCTGAGCGGGATGTGAAAAACGCACCACGCACCAGGAGCACTCCATTGGCTGACATCATCCGCATCGAACACATCGCCCGCTACGACGGGCAACCCGTGACCCTCCAAGGCTGGCTGCAGCTCAAGACCGGCAAGGGCAAGCTGCAATTTCTGCGCGTGCGCGACGGCACGGGAGTCATCCAGGCGGTCATTTTCCAGGGTTCGGTGACGCCGGAGCTCCTCGAGGCGGCCAAACGGCTGCCGTTGGAGTCGTCGCTGGTAGTCACCGGCGTCGTCAAGGCCGACCCGCGCGCCCCGGGCATCCCCGGCGGCTACGAGTTAGGCGTGACCGACCTGCAGGTCGTCCAGGAATCGGCCGAGTACCCGATCGGCCCGAAGGAACACGGCGTCGAGTTCCTGATGGACAACCGGCATCTGTGGCTGCGCTCCAACCGCCAGTGGGCGATCCTGCGCGTCCGGGCCACGATCATCAAGGCTATGCGCGATTGGCTGGACGACAACGGCTTCATACTCGTGGACACACCGATCCTCACCCCGTCGGCGGCCGAGGGCACGACGACGCTGTTCCAGACCGACTTCCACGGCGAACCGGCCTTCCTGGCCCAGACGGGGCAACTCTACAACGAGGCGAATATCTTCGCGGTCGGCAAGACCTACTGCTTCGGTCCCACCTTCCGCGCTGAAAAAAGCAAGACCCGCCGCCACCTCCAGGAGTTCTGGATGGTGGAGCCGGAGATCGCCTTCTGCAAGCTGGAAGACCTGCTGGAGATCGAGGAGCAGTACGTCAGTTACATCGTGCAAATTACGCTGGCTGAGCGGGCGAACGAGTTGAAGCTGCTGGAGCGCGACACGACCGCGCTGGCAAAGGTGATCGCACCCTTCCCGCGCATCAGCTACGACGACGCCGTGGCGATGATCAACGCGGCCGCGGCCCGTGGCGTCACCGTGCCACCCAACGACGAGCCGCTGCCCGCCATCGCGTGGGGCGACGACTTCGGCGCCCCGGCCGAGACCTTCGTCGCCAGCCAGTTCGACCGGCCGGTCTTCGTTCATCACTATCCAAGCGCAATCAAAGCGTTCTACATGGAGCCGGAGCCGGGCCGGGCCGAGGTGTGCCGCTCGGCCGATCTGCTGGCGCCCGAGGGCTACGGCGAGATCATCGGCGGGTCGGAGCGGATGAGCGACCCTGACGTGTTGCTGGCCGCGATTGATCGTCACGGGCTGCCGCGCCAGGCCTACGCCTGGTACATTGACCTGCGCCGCTACGGCTCGGCGCCGCACAGCGGCTTCGGCCTCGGCGTCGAGCGCACGGTGGCGTGGATCTGCGGGCTGGATCATATCCGGGAGACGATTGCGTTTCCGAGGATGTTGAACAGGCTAAACCCGTAACGAGTAACGAGTAATGAGTAATGAGTAATGAGTAATGAGTAAAAACCCGAAGTGACTCACGTCTCTTACTTGTTACTCGTTACTCATCACCGTCTGAGGCAGAAAGTTTCGGATAGAAGAGAGGTGCTCCCATGTCTTCCCCCTTCCCTGGCATGGATCCCTACCTGGAAACGCCGCGGCGCTGGACGGACGTGCATCAGCGATTGATTACGTATGTCGCCGATGCGCTCCAGCCGTGCGTGCGGCCGCACTATCACGCGCGCATGGGCGAGCGGGTCTACATCCTGAACCCGCCGCGTTCCATCGCCCCGGACGTCTTCCTGATCGGCCGGCCCCAGCCGGACGTGGGGGGCTGGCGCGTGCGGGAGCCAGCCGTGAGTTATACCACGGCTGCGCCTGGAGTCATGACACCCTCGGCCGATGAAGCCGATGTCCCAATCATGTTCATGACACCGCCGATGGAGGTCCGCGAGCCGTTCGTGGAGGTCGTCCATGGCGACGGCGAGGTGGTCACGGTGATCGAGGTGCTCAGCCCGGCCAACAAGACGCCGGGCGAGGGCTATCGGCAGTATCGACGCAAACAGCGGGAGTTGTTGCACAGCACGGTCAATCTGATCGAGATAGACCTGCTTTCGACCGGCCTGCCGACCGTCGCACTTGCCAAAGAAGCGCGGGCCTCTTTGCCGCCGCACCGTTATCTGGTCAGCGTTCGTCGCGACCCCGATACCTTCCAGTTCGACGCCTACCCGATCTCGCTCCAACGCCGCCTACCACGCATTCGCGTGCCCCTGCGCGCCCCCGACCCGGACGTAGTCCTCGATCTCCAGGCGGTCTTCGAGCGTTGCTACGACAACGGCGGCTACGCTGATCTGGTGAATTATCGCCAGCCGCCGCCGGTCGAGTTGTCCGTGGAGGAGACGGCGTGGATGGATGGTTTGTTGCGGGGCGCGGGGATTCCGTGAACGTACTGCGTAATACGCAACCATTTTCTACGGAGATGTATTGGGCAGAGACGTGGTGAACAATCTGAGAGGCTCACGCCAAGCCGCAAAGCACGCCAAGAAGGTGTTACTTTGGTAACTACTCAACCGCCGTGTCATTGCGAGCGTTTTTTGCGAAGCAATCCCGGATTGCCGCAATCGAGATTGCTTCGTCGGCAAAAAACGCCTCCTCGCAATGACAAGCTGAGTAGTTACCTGCTTTGCGTCTCTGCGCCTTGGCGTGAGATATTTCCGATCCCAGCTCGTCATTGACCTCTACACATTTTCTACGGAGACTTCATTTGTTCGTACAATATCTGCCCGCGTTCGGCTTGATCTTTGCCATCAGTCTGCTCGTCAGCCTGGCGGTGGCGCCGGCGGCGCGCTGGTTGGGCGTCCGGCTCAACCTGGCCGACCGGCCCGGCGGCCGGCGCCAGCACAGCGGGGTGATTCCGCGCCTCGGCGGGGTCGCCATGTACGCCGGCTTTACCGTGGCGGTGCTCGCAACGCTCTTCCTGCCGCAATCGTGGTTCCCGTCGCGGCTGGAGGACGCCAAAGAGCTGACCCGGCTCACCGGGCTGCTGATCGGCGCCGGCGCGGTATTCGTCTTCGGGCTGCTGGACGACCGGTTCCAGTTCCCCAGCCGGCCGCAGTACGTGGCCCAGTTCCTCTCGGCGCTGATCGCGGTCGCGTTCATCATCTTCATCGAGCGGATCGACAACCCGTTCAACCACGGCCAGATCGTCTTCCCCTGGCCGGTGGTGGGGGCGCTGACGATCTTCTGGTTCATGGGCATGATCAACACGGTGAACTGGCTGGACGGCCTGGATGGGCTGGCCGCGGGGGTGTCGGCCATCGTCGCCACAGTGTTGGCGATCCACATGATCCGCGAGGGGCAATACAGCGTCGCGCTGCTGCCGATCGCGCTGATCGGCGCGACGCTCGGCTTCCTGCCGTTCAACTTCAATCCGGCGCGGATCTTCATGGGGAGCGGGGGGTCCTACTTCCTGGGGTGGGCGCTCGCCGCGCTGGGGATCATGGCCGGCGCGAAGGTGGCGACCGTGTTGCTGGCGATGGGCTTGCCGATCATGGACGTGGCCTGGCTGATCTACCACCGGACGAAACAGGGCGGCAAGCCCGGTTTCAACGGCCGCGACCACCTGCACCACCGCCTGCTGGACATCGGCTTCACCCAGCGGCAGATCGTGCTGAGCTACTACGGGTTCTGCGCGGCCTTCGGCGCGGCGGCGCTGGGACTGGAAAACCGGCTTTTCAAGCTGATCGCGCTGTTCGTGCTGATGGGCGCGGCGCTAGCGGTACTCGTCTGGGCCAGCAAACAGCCGGTGGGCAGATTTCACAACGGGCGCCAATCGTGATGAGTAATGAGTAACGAGTAACCTTTACTTGTTACTCATTACTCGTCATTCTTCAAACCCCACCGCCTCCCGCACGATGTACAACGGCCGCCCCTTCACCTCATCGTAAATCCGCCCCAGGTACTCGCCGATGATACCCAGCGAGATCAACTGGACGCCGCCCAGGAAGAGCACGCTCACCAGGGTGGATGCCTGGCCGTAGAAAGCCTGGCTGCCGGAAAGACGCAGAATGATGGCCGCGATGATGCCCAGGATGCTCAGCCCGGCAGCGATGAACCCGACGTAGGTGGCCAGTTGCAGCGGCAGGTAGGAAAACGAGGTGATGCCGTCCAGCGCAAACTTGAGCATCTTCTTCAGGGGGTATTTGGTCTCTCCGGCGTAGCGCTCGGCTCGCACGTACTTCACGCCCGTCTGCCGGAAGCCCACCCACACCGACAACCCGCGCATGAAGCGGTGCTTCTCGCGGATCCCCTTGAGCGCCTCTACCACCCTGCGGTCCATCAGCCGGAAGTCGCCCGTGTCCATGGGGATATCGATCTCGGTGATGCGATAGATGATCCGGTAGAAGAGCCTGGCCGTGAACTCCTTGAACCAGGTCTCCCCCTTGCGCTCCGCGCGCACGGCGTAGACAACCTCGTACCCTTCCCGCCACCTGGCCAGCAAGTCCAGGATCACCTCGGGCGGGTCCTGGAGATCGGCGTCGATGATCACCACCGCGTCGCCACGGGCGTAATCCGCGCCCGCGGTGATCGCGACCTGATGTCCGAAGTTGCGCGCGAAATCCACTACCTTGACGCGCGGATCGCGGCCGTGTAGCTCAGCCATGATCTGCGGCGAGCGGTCCCGGCTGCCGTCGTTGACCAGCACCAATTCCCACGACTCGCCGGCGCCGTCCAACGCCGCGCTCAGCCGGCGGTATAACTCCTCCAGGATCGCTTCCTCGTTGAACACCGGTGCGACGATGGAGACGACCGGATGCGCCTCTGCTGTCATATTGCCTCCCCTGACCATGAACACCGCGCATGAGTTGCGCAAGTCCCGGTCATGCATTCGTAATTCCCGGAGGACCAGGTAAGCGTTCAGAAATGACTCCGCACTTTCGAGCCGATCCTTCGAGGAAGCTCGCCGCAAGTGAGCGAAGACATTCTTGAACGCGACCTAATCCGCTGTGGCCGGTCTGTGACCGAGCCACGGGTGGCTCGGTCACAGACCGGCCACAACATGCAGATAGACTCCTGTTTGCGTCGACAAGCAGCGCGGTGTTGGCTGCCCGATCGGAGATTGCCCCTACCAGTCCATTTCGGGTATCGCCGGTTCGACCGACCACCGCTCTCCATCAGAACGGAGCCGGCCAGCCGGTGTCCCCATATCGTGCTGGAACAGTAGCAAAGCGTCCTTGCGAAACGCCCAATCTCGCAGCGCGTGCTTGGTCTCGATGCTGGCCAGCGGTTCTACATCAAAAGCCGGCACCCATGCCAACCGCTCCAGGCTCACGGCCCAGGCCGCCGCGTCCGCCAGGAAAACAGCCGTCTCTCCCAGACTCTCGATGATGACCGCCTGGTGGCTGCGCGTATGGCCTGGTGTGATCATCGTGCGCACCCCGGAAGCGATCCACGCGTCGCCATGCAGCATGCGCAACGCGCCGTCGGACCCGGCCAAAGTCGCGCGCCGCGGGTCGCCCAGCGGGAGGAAATTCTCGCCGAAATAGGTGTTGCGCGTGCGCTCATTGGGGAAGGTCGCGTCCGCCAGCTCCAACCGCTGGACCAGATACCGTGCGTTGGGGAAGGTCGGCACGGCCCTGCCATCCGCGTCGAAGATGGTATTGCCGCCGCAGTGATCGGCGTGCAGGTGCGTGTTGACCACCAGCCGCACGTCTTCCGGCCGGTAGCCAAGGGTGGCCAGCTCCCCGATCAGCCGGCGCTCCCCTTCGAGAGCCAACTGGTCGCGCTGCCTGGCCGAGAGCTTATCCCCGTAGCCCGTATCCACCAGGATCAGCCCTTCATCGGACTCGATCAACAGGCAGCGCAACTCCATCGGGACACGATGCAACCGATCCGGTTCGATCACCTGCTCCCAGAGCACCCGCGGTACCACGCCGAACGCCGTGCCGCCATCCACCCAGAAAACGCCATCGCTGACCAGGTAGGCTTGCACGTCACCGACCTGAAAGCGCAACGGTGTCATCAGCGCGCCTCCGTGAACCGGCCTACGCCAGGCAACCGCCGGCCGCGGCGTTCCAGCATCGTCAGCGCGCGCCGCGCCCGATCACCGACCGTGCCACGCAGCAAGCGGCTCTGATCCGCCTGAAGCGCGGCCAGCGCCCCGGACGCGGCCTCGTCCCCCACGTGCCCCAATGCCTGGGCCGCGTAGCCGCGCACCTGTGGGTCGGGATCCGAGAGCGCGGCCAGCAGTTGCGGGCGGGCGGCGGGATGGGGAGCCGCGGCGATCGCTGCGGTGGCTGCCCGGCGCACCAGCAACGGCTGTCCGTCCTGCGCGAGCACGGTGGCCAGGGCCGCGGCCGCTTTGGGGTCGGCCAAGCGGCTCAAGGCGCGCGCGGCCACGCGGCGCACATCGGGTTCAAGGTCGATCAACAAGTCGACCAACAGGGACATGCACGTCAGGTCGCCCGTCTGCCCGAGCGCGCCGGCCACCGCGGCCCGCATGCGGAGATCCGGATCGCTCGTGTGCCGGCCCAGGATGAGCGCGGCGGCCTCCCCGCCCAGGCGACCCAACGCCTCGGCTGCGCCGGCCCGCCGCAACGGTTCGGGATCATCCAGCGCCGCGACCAGCACGGGAAAGACGTTGGCCGCGTCTTGGGCCGCCAGCGCCTCGGCCGCCTGCCATCGCACCAACTCCTCGGGGTCCGCCAGGGCCGCCACCAGCGCGGCGACGGCTTCCGCGCTGCGCTGCGGGTTCCGGCCCAAAATGGCCGCGGCCTCCCACCGGCAGCGCGGCGTCTCGGCCCGCAACGCGGCCATCGCGACCGGCTCGCTGGTCGTGGCCGCGCCCGCCCGCCACGCCCGCCAACGCCGGACCAAACCTCGCGCCCAACGTCGCAGGCGTTTCCAGGAGGCTGTCAGGGTCGCCCGCAGGCCAGCGGTCCGCCGGCGGGTCACGCCATATCTGTCGAACATGGGCGATTTCCTAGCGAATCACGACCACCGTTTGGCACGGTGGATCCACGTAGTTACCAGTGACGTCCACTACCATCACCCGGATGCTATACGTGCCAGGGGGCAACGTGCCGGCGTTGAACGTGCCCAAAAGACCGCCTTGCACCGGCTTATCGCTATCGGCAAAATATGACCATTGGTTGTCAGTTGGACTGGTACCAGGGCCATACTCCAGTTTGTAGTATTGAAAGCGCTCGCGAACGGCCGTACCGATGATGGGCACCATCCCGGAGACTTGGGCGTTCAAGCCGGGCGAAGTGATCACCGCCCGCGGGTCCAGACAACGCGGCGCCTGCACGGCCGGCGTGGGCGTCAGCGGGATGAGGGTCGGCACAGGCGGGCGGGTGGGCCGGGGCCGCGGGGTCGGCGTCTCGGTTTCAGGGGTGATCTCCGGCAGCGGCAGCGTCGGGGTAGCGCTGGGCAGCCCATTGACGGCCACCTGGGGCGTGAGGGGCTGAGGCGTCTGATCCACCAGCGGCGCCACGGCCTGGAAGACGACCGTGCTCAAAAAGTAAACCAGCCCCATGATCACGATCAGCGCGATGGCTGCGGTCCAGGCGCCATATACCCGGTTCAGCGCGGTCTCGCGCTCCAGCGCAAAGACGGCGTAGCGTCGCTCGCGCCGCGCCAGGAGCGCCACGCGCAGATACCACAGCGCCACCAGGGCACACGCACCGTAGACCCACGCGGCGTAGGTTTTGATAAAAGCAACGACAATGGCCATGAATAAAGGTTTCCGTTGAGACTGATTCCCCGAAAAATCACGGTGGCTCGGTCAGGAGACCGGCCACAGCGAGCGATTCCCCGAAAAATCACGGTGGCTCGGTCAGGAGACCGGCCACAGCGGGAACTAGCCCAGACCTGACAGGTTTTCGAGGTCACTTTTCAACATACATCCACCTCTGATGAGACCGAATCCGGCTTGAAACGCTACTTCGGGGTAACTACTCAGCTTGTCATTGCGAGGAGGCGTTTTTTGCCGACGAAGCAATGACACGGCGGCTGAGTAGTTACACTTCGGGAAATCTGTCAGGTCTTGACTTAATGACATTGAATAGATACTTCTTCAGGGCGCCGGCAATGCGGCCAGGATGCCGCGCAACAGCGCCATCAATCCAGGCGCCAACATTTGCCCGGCCACCAACACCTCTTTGTGATCGGCCTCTGCCTCGACGTCAAGATCGGCGACCGCGGTGTTGCTGATGCCGCTGAACCCCAACACGTGCATGCCCATGTGACACGCGACCAGCACCTCTGGCACGGTGGACATGCCGACCGCATCCACGCCGATCAGGCGCAAGAAGCGCACCTCGGCTGGAGTCTCGAACGCGGGGCCGGACAGGCCACCGTAGATCCCCTGGCGCAACGGGATACCCGCGCGCGCGGCCACCTCCAGCGCCAGCCGGCGCAAAGCCGGGGTGTAGGCCTTGGACATGGCCGGGAAGCGCGGGCCGAGGGACTCGTCGTTGGGCCCCCACAGCGGATTCCCGCCCGTCATCGCCATCAGCCCCAAATGATCGACGATCAACATCAGGTCGCCCGCCCGGAACTCCGGGTTGATCCCCCCGGCCGCGTTGGTCACCATCAGGGTGTGGATGCCCAACTCGTGCATCACCCGCACAGGCAGGGTGATCCGTTGCAGCGACACCCCCTCGAACGCATGCGTACGGCCCTGCATGATCAGCACGGTCTGGCCGCTCAGCTCGCCGATGACCAACTGGCCGACGTGCCCGGCCACGCTGGTTCCGGGGAAGTACGGGACATCGGCGTAAGAGATGCGGTCCGCGTTCGCGACCTCGTCAGCCAGTGGGTTCAGGCCCGATCCGAGGATCAGGCCAACTTGCGGCCGGTGCGCGGTGCGCCGGCGGATCGCATCTGCAGCTTCCTGATATTGCGCCCGTGAAAAAACTTCGTAATCGATCATTGAACAGAACCTTCGATGGGGAATGCCCAATCCCTAATACCTGGTACCCAATACCCATTATTCCTCATCCCGCATCCAACCCCTACCGCGCCCGCGGATGCGCCCCGTCATAAACCTCGCGCAGCCGGTCCTTGGAGATATGCGTGTAAATCTGGGTGGTCGAGATGTTGGCGTGCCCCAGCAACTTCTGAACCTCACGCAGACCCGCGCCGCCGTTGAGCATATGCGTCGCAAAGGTATGGCGCAAGGTGTGAGGCGTCACTTTATCGGTCAGACCGACCTCTCTGGCGTAGTTCTTGATGATCAGCCACAACCCCTGACGGGTCAAGCGTTCTCCGCGCGGGTTCAGGAACAGGGTGCGTTCGTCGGACCCATCGCCGAGGAACGCCTTGCGACCATCTTCCAGGTAACTCCGCACCGCCTCGACCGCCTCGGGATAGAGCGGCATCACCCGTTCCTTGTTGCCCTTCCCCACACAACGCACGGTACCGGCCGTCAGGTTCAGGTCGTCCAGGGTGAGCCACGCCACCTCGCTGACCCGCATGCCGGTGGCGTAGAGCATCTCGAGCAACGCGGTGTCGCGCAGCCCTTTGGGAGTCGGGCCACCCTCGGCGGGCTGGGACAGCAACAGCGCAGCCTCCCCCAGGGTCAGCGCCTGAGGTAACCGCTTCTTGACCTTCGGGGAATCCAGATCCGCGGCCGGATCATCGACCAGGGTCCCAACACGTAGCAGAAAGTGAAAGAATGACTTCATCGCAGCGACCTTACGGGCCACCGTGGAGGTCGCGTACTCGCGTTCTTTGAGGTAGAGAATGTAGTTGACGAGATGATCGCGCGTCACCGACGCCCAGCTCGGCTTGCCTTCGATCCGGCCGGGTTGCGTCATGAAATCATAGAACTGCGTCAGATCGTTGTGGTACGCGGCGATCGTGTTGTCCGAGCACCCCTTTTCTGCAACCAGATAGTCCAGAAATTCCTGGATGTTGGCTTTCATAAAATCTCCCCCCTTTGTTGCCCGGGTGACGGTGTATTCCGGACGCCATTCTATCACGACTTTGCATAACAACCAAAGTGAGGCCAGGGTCTTCTGCGCCCCGACGAAACAGGCGCTACCGGTCGAAATAGATGCTCTTCCCCGTGGCCGACAGCGGGACCCCCATGACGAAGTCGGCGTCGATCAACCCCAGTTCTCGGGCCACCACACCCGCCCGATACATGACGCGGTTGTCCACGTTGAGGATGCCCGCCGTTTTGACCGCAGAGCCCAACGCGATGCCCATATCCAGCAGGCGGTACGCGCACTGCGGTCCGCGAAACTCCCCCTCGAAGCTGTTTACTGCGAGCTGCCCGCAGATCTCCACACCGCACGCGCCGCAGTTCAACCCTGTGGTCTTGGCGTCCCTGATGCCGATCAGGATCACCGTGTCGGAGTCGGCGACATTCTGGCCATCCCGATCGAAGTTCTTCTTGTGCGTGCGCCGGCCGTACTCGGCCATCGCCTCGCCCAACGCCTTGACATCCGCCCCCTCGACCACGCGAATCACCACAAAATCCTTGCCGGCCGCCTTCGGAGCCGTCCGCGCGGCGATCGCCATCAGGTCAGCAACGACCCGCAATTCACTCATGTTCTTCCTCCTGAAAGAAGCTATATGGTTTCTTGGCGCAGCGCCTGCCAGGGTGGCAAATCGTCCCGCGCCTCCCACCAGTCCGGCGCATCGCCCCAGCGGAAAGCGAGAAAGTCGAAGCGCTGGTCAGGCACTGTCTCGGCCCCGGGCGGGCGCATCCGGTTGGCCATGTAGGCGGCGATGGGATAGTCATCTCGCAACGCCAACAACGCGGCGTGAAACGGCTCCGGGTCATAATGCACGGTGCGCAAGGTCACCTGCCAGCCGGTCGCCGCCGACCAATCCAACAGGGCGTAATCCGCACGGCCTGGTCCAGCGTTGCGCCCGCGGCCATAGCTGAGCCCACCCGGGTTGACGATCAGGATCTCATGTCCGGCGCACAGCACGCGGCGCAACAAGGTGGCGTGCGTGTGCCCACAGACGACTACATCCGCATCCACACCGGCCAGGAGCTCGCGCACTCGGTCCTCGCTCTGAACCCAGGGGGAGCGATCCTCACCCGGCCGCGCCAGAAACGGCAGGAATGGGTTGCCGGGCACGCCGTGCACGACCAGCAGATCCTCCACACGTCCGCCTGAAAAGGCGACATGCTCCGGCAGCCCGGCCAGCCAGGCCAGTCGTTCGGCGCCCAGCCGCGCCCGCTCCCAGGCGATCACCCGATGCGCCAACGGAATGTTCCATTTGTCGGCGGGCCAGAGGGGTGTGCCCCACAGGGCTAGATAGAGCTCCGAATTGCCGATCACGGCCTGATGCGGCAAACTGCGGACCGTGTCCACCACCTCGGCGCCCCAGGGAAACTTGTAGACCAGGTCGCCGGTGAGCACCATCGCGTCCGGGCTCTGTTTGCGCAGATCGGCGAGGGCTGCCCGCAAAGCAAAGATGTTGCCGTGAATGTCGCCAAAAGCCGCAATCCGCATGTTCTAAGGCCCGGAGCTTGAAGTTCTAAGCTCGATACTCAGTAGATCACGATTTGCTCTCGCCCGATCCATGATCGGGCGGGTCACGGACCCGCCCGGAGCTTGAAACTGTGATCTACTGATACTGGAAAGGCAACTGTCTGGAGCGCTATCCTGCGTCCAGGTTCAAGCGCTGCTGGCCGCTCTCCAGCGCCAACAACCGCGCCTTCATGTCCAGGCCGCCAGCGAAGCCGTGCAGGCTGCCGTCGGAGCCGATGACGCGATGGCAAGGGATGATCAACGGCACAGGGTTGGCGTCCAAGGCCGCGCCGACCGCCTGCGCCGCGCCGGCGCCACTTACCTGATCGGCGATCCAGCCATAGGTGCGCGTCTGGCCGTAGGGGATACGGGCGGCCGCGGCCCAGACAGACAACGCGAAGGGGGTGTAACCGCGCAGGTCCAGTTCCACCGAGAACTCGCTCGCTGCGCCGGCCAGATACGCCCGCACCTGATCGGCCACGTTCAGCAGGCCGGGATCAGCGGGGATCAGGGGCACGTTGGGGTAGTACTCATGGACGTAGCGCTGCGCGGCGTCGAAGCTGGCCTCCGGTAATCTCAGCAAACGCAAGCCACGCGCCGACGCCACCAGCCCGATCCAGCCCCAGTCAGGCTCAAACGAGTTGTCGGGCGTGCCGACGTGAAAGATCAGTGCGCGCAGGTCATCCGTCATCTTCACCTCCCGTGCGCCGGGTCGCCAGGCCGGTCAGCCACAAGGCGACCAACAAAACCACGGCCGCCAACGACGACCACAGCCATACCAGCCGAAAGGCCAGCGCGTCCCACGCGGTCGCGGAGATCAACCCCAGGCCCAACGCAATCAGGCTGACCGGCAAAACGCCGTTGAACGCCAGGATCAGCCCCACCTGTCGCGACCCGAGCGCCGGCGTCCGCTTCATCCGCTCGTTCAACCAAAACAGCAGGCCCAGCGGGAAGCTGACCCCAACCACCATAAGCAGGACCCCGGCTACAACGCGCATCGCATCACCTCAACGTAAGGCTCTCTCAATCGGGAGACGAAGCGGGAGACGAAGCGGGAGACGCCCTCAATGTATCTTCTCAAGCGACAGCCGTAATCCGGGGTGGCTGCGATTCCCCGAAAAATCGAGAAGATACCCCTCAATCGAAGCTGCCGCGCTGCCGCGCGCGCCAGATGCGCCAGACCATGCGCAAGAACAGCGCGCTGTCGCGCAACGGCCGATAGTGGCTGATTTTGGCGTTATAGATGGTCTTGATCGGGATCCAGGCCACCCGGAAACCGGCGAGCTGCGCCCGCAGCAAGATCTCGACCTCAGCCTCGAACCGCGGGGTGGTGGGCCGGACGGTCTGCAGCACATCCCGGCTGAGCAACCGGTAACCGCTCTGGTTGTCCGGGATGTGCTGCCCCATCGCCTTGCTCAACAGCCAGGTGCCCACGCGATTGCCGAACTGGTTTTTGCCCGGCATCTGGGCGAAGTTACGCCGCCCGATGATGATGTCGCCCTGGCCCTCACGATATGCCCGGATGAACCAGGGGATTTCGTCGGGGTCGTGCTGGCCGTCGGCGTCGATGGTGATCGCCGCGTCCACCCCGCGCTGCACCGCGTATGTGAAACCTGTGTTCAGAGCCTTGCCCTTGCCCTGATTCACCTGATGGACCAGAACTTTGGCTCCGGCCAGCGCGGCCGTCGCCCCCGTGCCATCACTGGAGCCATCGTCGATCACCACCACAGGCACATGCTTCAGCACCCCCTTGACGACATCCGCGATGAAGCGCGATTCGTTGTACGCGGGCATCAAGGCGATGATCTCACCGGCGTTTTGCGACATCGTGTCTTTTCCCTCACCCAGGATAGCGTTCAGCCCGACAACGAGCAGTGGTCAGCCCTCGGCGACATACGCAGTGTACCGCGGGATCTGCGAAGCGTCAAACTGCCCTCTCCCGCAGCTCGGATGTGCCCGGACGTGCCAGGCACTTACGAAGTATCCTCTCAATAATCCGGGGGCTGTGGCCGGTCTGTGACCGAGCCACGGTGGCTCGGTCACAGACCGGCCACAGCATACCCCGAAAAACTGAGAAGATACCTTACGAAGTGCCTGGCACGTGGCGATGAGCGCGCCGCGCCCGGCTTGACAACTCCTCCCTCTGGCGGCACAATAGGGCCTGCCAGTGGAATCCTTGCACGACAGACAAGAATTTCCTGGTGATGTTCGTCTGTTCGGTTCTGGCTGGTTCAGGTTAGAGTCACGTCCGCTGTCAGGCATTGTCCGCCTGACGATGAGCACACGACACCAGGAGGTTTCCCATGTCCCTCATGCGCACCGCCCTCATTGCCCTTTCGCGCAATCATGCGTTGCAAGATCTCATCGTACGCGTGCCGGTCTCTCGCCGCATGGCGCGGCGCTTCGTGGCCGGCGAGGCCCTGGATGACGCTATCGCCGCCGTAAAAGAACTCGACACCCAGGGCATGCTGGCCACCTTCGACCATCTGGGTGAAAACGTCAGCAACGTAGCCGCCGCGACCGTAGCCGCCGATGAGTACCTGATCGCCCTGGATGCCCTGAATGCCGCGGAGGCCCGCTGCAATGTCTCGGTCAAGCTCACCCAGATGGGCCTGGACCTGGGCGAGGAGTTCTGCTACACCAACGTCGCGCGGATCGTCCGCAAAGCAGCCGATCTGGGCAATTTCGTGCGCGTCGACATGGAGGGTTCGCCCTACACCAGCCGCACGATCGCCGTTTATCGCCGGTTGCGCGCGACCTACGACAACACCGGCATCGTCATCCAGGCGTACCTGCATCGCAGCCAGGCCGACGTGGAGACGCTGATCGACGAGGGGATCGGCCACTTCCGGCTGTGCAAGGGCGCCTATGACGAGCCCGCGACCATCGCCTACCGGGAACGGCCGCGCGTGACCCAGGCGCTCAATGATCTGACCCGGACCTGCCTGGAGCCAGGGGCGCGGGCCAAAGGCGCGTACGCGGCGATCGCTTCCCACGACGAAGAGGCGATCGACTACGCCCGCGCGTATGCCTACCAGCACGCCATCCCGCCTACCGCCTACGAGTTCCAGATGCTCTACGGCATCCGGCGCGAGCTGCAAACCGCGCTGGTGCGGCAAGGCTACCAGGTGCGCATCTACGTGCCGTACGGGATGCACTGGTACCCGTACTTCATGCGCCGCCTGGCCGAGCGGCCGGCCAACCTGCTCTTCTTCCTGCGGGCGCTGGTAGGGGATTGAGAGGATAGACTGGGATCAGGGCCTTCCCCGCGCGTCCGCTGCCTGCCATTCGCGGCGATTCCGCACGCGGTGATTCAGTATCTGTAGTGGTCAATGACCTGCTGGACTTGGAAAAGGCTGTCCATCACGTCTCTGACCAGTACACGGTGATTCAGTATCTTCTCAACAGGTAGGGGCGATCCCTTGCGGTCGCCCGGCGGGCAGGCGCAAGGCGGCTAGCCCCCTACCCCGGGTGAAGACGGCGCCTTGCCCGGCATTTGGTGTCATGGCGATCCAATTCCTGGCCTCAGGCCGACCCCATCTCGCGGACGTACTTCTCCAATCTGCGCCACGTCTGCTGATACGCTGCCAGCGCGGTCTTGGCGCTGGTCACCCGGCGTTGGAACTCCTCCAGGTATTTCGGACCGCCCAGGAAGATGTCGGGTGAGAAGGTCTGGTAGCCGCCGTATTCGGCCGTGAGCCGGCCGATCAGCCAGCAGTTCTCCTCGTGTGTGCCCAGCGTCTTCTCGGAAAGCCCGGTCGTCTCCAGGTCGTCCAGGAATTGGAACAGGAACGTGCCCATCTTCCGGGCAAATGCGTACGATTTCTCGTCTTCGTACCACTCCTCGATGAACTCATCGAGTTGATCCTCCATCTCGCCTGCCGCCTGAAACTGCCGTATCTCCGGCAGGTCCACCGGAAAACGCAGGGTGATCTGCTGGCCGCCGTGGACGTTGGGCAGGGCATAGGTCGCCTCGGCCGCGCGCGGCGTACCCTGGTTCGCGCGCACGTGGCGGGTGACGAAATCATCGACGACGCGGGCCACGGCCGCCAGCAAAGTAATCTCTGCGGCGCTGGGCAGGCTGACCACCGCTGGTGGGGTGATTTTCATCAGATTGGGGTATGCCTGAGACCCGGCCACCGGCCAACTATACTTCTCTATCGCGTCCAGGTCCTCGAAACCCAATATCATCGGTTCGTCGAACGTGAGGCTGACGGCCGTCATCCGGTTGGCCGTTTGCTCGGCTCCCAGATCGGCGTACTGGAGGCGCAACTCGTCCAGCGACGCGTAGAGGGAGAGCCCAAACGTCTCGCCGCCGAAGCCGAGCAGGATGACGTAGCGCGCCGGGCCATCTGCCGGGTAGTGGATTTCTATTGACGACAGATTGTCCAGCCAACACCAGGGCGCCTGACGATAGAGTTCGGCCGCGGCCTCGAAGAGCTCGGTCGCGAGAGGCAGCGTCACGCCGGGGACGGTCAGGAGCCCGCGCCGGGGCTCGTGTTTGGTCAGGTGGGCTTCCATGCTATGCAAGGCGTCAGTGAGTGCGGGGACTGACGGGGCATAGCTGCAGCGGATGCTCAGATCGGCCAATCGCGGGGTCAGTGCCTTGACCAGCTCAGCATCATCCAGGACGATGCGCGTTGGCCGAAACGCCCTGCCGGAACCCAACAGGGGACGCGACATGGCCCGGAGCAGTTGTTCCATGACACCTTCAGGCGTCAGGCGGTCGTCCTGGATGTTGCTCCTCCGGATGCGGTCGGCGTGAGCGTCTATGATCAACACAAGGTAGGGTCGATAGGGCGGTTTGTCATCAGGTGTGATCCAGGTCGGCGCGCGGCGTGCGGTGCACTGCCAGGTGACGTCGTGCTGGGGCAAACGAGCGGCTTTTTCTGTGGGATTTCGGGCCATGATGCCTCCGTTTAGTGTGGGCAAATCGATATTCGCCTTATTATACCGCGTTCTCGCGCGTTGCGAAACTCTCGGGCGTGGTGCGTGATGCGTGGTGCGTGGTGCGTACTGCGTATTGTTGCGCTTTCGTGGTATACTGACCGCATTTGAAAATTCCAATCTACCAATCTACCAATCTACCAA
>PHCA01000036.1:0-3231 GCA_002842085.1 Chloroflexi bacterium HGW-Chloroflexi-1 | reverse complement strand
GGTGACGTTGCGCGCCTTGGCCGAGCATTTGCCCCCGCCGTCAGCGCGCGTGTTGGACTGCGGCGGTGGACCGGGGCGCTATGCCATCGAGCTGGCGCGCCAGGGCTACCAGGTGACCCTCTTCGACCTCTCGGCCGGCAACTTGCGGCTGGCCCGCGAGAAGGTGGCCGAAGCAGGTGTGACGTTGGCGGGGTACGAACAGGGCACGGCCACCGACTTGGCCCGCTTTGCGAATGACAGCTTCGACGCCGTGTTGTTGCTGGGGCCGCTCTATCACCTGCTGGAGGCGGAGGAGCGGGCGGGGGCGCTGGCCGAGGCGGGGCGTGTGTTGCGAGCCGGCGGTCCACTTTTCGTGGCTTTCATCTCGCGCTACGCGGCGCATCGCGATGCCGCGCAACGTGTGCCGACCTGGCTGGTAGAAGATGCCGTGCAGGCCGAGACCCTGCTGACCAGCGGTCGGCTGGCTGGGGGACGGGAGGGGGGCGAGGGCGGCCCGCAGTTCGTGGCCTACATGGCCCACCCGGCCGAGGTCGCGCCGGCCTGTTGGCGGGCCGGTTTCGAGGTGCTGGCAGTCCTGGGCGTCGAGGGGCTGGTGTCCGTCATCGAGGATGGTGGGGTGAACGTCCTTACCGGCGCGGCCTGGGATGCCTGGGCCGATCTGAACTACCGCGTCGCGGCCGATCCCTCGATCCACGGCTGCGTGGAGCACCTGCTGGTCGTGGCGCGCAAACCCCGCTGGCGCGGCGGGTTGCGCCAGATCGCTCAACGGTTGGATGCGGCCGGGGTGCGCTACCGGGTCGTCGGTGGGGCTTCCCCCGCATTGCACGGCGTGCCACTGATCGTGAACGATATCGACATCGAGACGGACGCCGCGGGCGCGTACGCGTTTCAGGCGCACTTCCCCGAGCATGTTCTCGAGCCTGTGGCGCTCCGTGAGGGCGACGCCTACCGCTCCCACTTCGGGCGGTTCGACTTCGATGGTGTGACGGTCGAAGTGATGGGGGACCTGCATCGGCGTGAGGGGGCGCGCTGGGCGCCGACAAGCGCTGTGACCGAGACGATGGTGGATCTGGACGGGGTCCCCGTGCGCGTTTCGACCCTGGAGGAGGAGACGCTGGCCTACATCCGCCGCGGCAAGCTGGCGCGGGCAGCCCAATGCCTGTCCTATTGCGACCACGGCCGGCTGGTGGCGCTTCTGCGCGGGGAACAGATGATAATGGTTTTGTAGGGTAGAGTGGGGTGTTAGGGCTAAGGACGGCTAAGGCTTAATAACTTACTCATCTGCTCCGGCAAATGAAGAGGGGACTTGCGCAAGTTATTTAATTCTCAGTCCTTAGCAAAATGTGTTAGTCCATGCTATAATCTGAACATCAGAGACGTCATTGCCGGAGGCCAAGACGATGAAGGTTCAAACGTTGCAACTCAGGAATTTTAAGCGCTTTGCTTCCCTTCCACTGGACTTTCGCGATCCAGAAACGGGTTTAGCGGAGGACTTGATTGTGCTGAAACTCCGTTGTTCTGATTGATGAGCTGGAACTACACCTGCATCCGCCGCTTCAGCAAGGATTGCTCAAAGCGCTGCGTAGTCTGGGAAAAGACAACCAGTTCATCGTAACCACTCACTCTGACGCGGTAGAGGCCATCGTGTCGCCAGAATCCATCCGTCGCTTGTAGGAGTGAGACCCTAATTTCCCTCGCAGGCATTATGCACATTGGGCAGCAGAACACGTGGACATCCGGGGATATCCAGAGCTTCAACAACTCGTCGCTCTGGTGGGTTGAGGGTTTCAATTTGGAGGCCCAGATGTCAGATCAGATGATCGAACCGGTCAGGATTGACCGGCTGCTCACCGGCCAGCAGATCACCGTCGGCGGCCGGACGATCCAGCCCGTGGCGCGGGCCGGCGGCTGGTACGGTGGATCGCAGACCGAAGGCGGCGGCGGGGCCGCCGCGTGGGTACACATGACGCCGGTCGAGGTGGTTGTGCACGAGCCAAATGGCGCGAAGCGTCACGTCGCCACCCCCGACACCACGCGCCAGGCCATTCGTGGCATCGTCGCGGCCGGCCTGGTCGTCGCCGGCGTGTGCCTGGGGATCATGTTGGCCGTGAACCGGGTACGGCTGGGCCGCAGACCGCAGTAACAGGATGCGCTCGGGCCGGTCTCCGACCGTGCCCCACAAATCAGGAGGATTTCCATGAACGAGACGATGACTGCCACCATCGAACCCATCGAAGAGATGCTGCAACGCCTGAACGTGAACGCCGTGTTCGGCGAGCCACGCCAGGTCGGGGATGTCACCGTAATCCCGGTGGCCTCGGTGGTCTACGGTTTTGGCTATGGCGCCGGCCATGGCGGCGAGGAGACGGATCCGGCTGCGGCGACCTGCGCGGCTGGCGGGAGTGGGGGGGGTGGTGGCGGCGGGGCGCAACCCCAGGGCTTCATACGCATCCAGGCTGGTGGCGTCGAATACGAGCCGATCGTCGATCCGGTCCGCATCGTCCTGGCTGGCGCCACGATGATCGCCTGGTCGGTGTTCTGGATCACGCGAGCCATCAAGGCGTTTGCCCCCAGGTCATAACGTCGACGGCCAGGCTGGGTGTGCATTGTCTGGCCGGATGACGAAGGTTGACCTGCCGCGCATCGTGCGGACGGTTTGGACAGCGTTCGCCTTCAAGAGTGAGCAGACCATGAGCGAGCAACCGTGGTATGTCGAGTTCTTCGGCGAGGACTACCTGCGCCTGTACGCGCCGGTGCTGACCCCCTGGCGGACGGCGCAGGAAACGGCCTACATCGCGGAACGGCTCGGATTGCCTGGCGTGTCTGCGGGGCGGCGACGGCTTCGTTGTTTCCGGGGCTGAGGCAGGGCCGCGACGGCGTGCGTGTGTTTTGGTGTCTGGTGGTGTATCCTGGCCAACATGAGAGTGAGTGCGGATGCGCTGGACGCGCAAAGCGGCCGGGATCGAATTGCAGCGGTAAAGTCCGCGTTCGCAGAGGAGGTGTGGTGACATGGAAACTCAGACCGTAGTGGTCAACGTGATCCTGCATCGAAGACAAGCCGCGGATGGCGCTGCGGCGGGCTTAGAGCGTGTTTTGAAAGTTTATTTGCGCTTTTACCCACGACACCGCACACACTGTTGAAACAGGGACCTCAGGGCGTGTCCTGAAGCAACGCCCCACGGTCAACTTTACAAATCCGCCATCTCGACTTATCCTTGGCCAGCACCTACG
>PHCA01000352.1:2909-3491 GCA_002842085.1 Chloroflexi bacterium HGW-Chloroflexi-1 | reverse complement strand
GGGCAGCCGGGGCAGTGTGGTGCCGTTCTTCCAGAAACAGATCGCCGCGGGCGGCCCGGTCACGGTCACGCATCCGGAGGTGAAGCGCTACTTCATGACGATCCCGGAGGCGGTGCAGTTGGTGCTGCAGGCGGCCGCGCTCGGCCAGGGGGGCGAGGTTTTTGTGCTCGACATGGGCGAGCCGGTCAGGATCGCGGACCTGGCGTATGATCTGATCCGGCTGTCGGGGCTGAGGCCGCGGGTGAGACGAGGAGAAGATGAGAAGATGAGAGGGGGAGACACGGAGAGCGGGAGAAGAGGAGAAGATGAGAAGGGGAGAAGGGGAGAGGGGGAGAAGGGGGAGGATTGGGATATTGAGGTGGTGTATACGGGGTTGCGGCCGGGGGAGAAGTTGTTTGAGGAGTTGTTCCTGGAAAACGAGGATTATTCCCGTACGCGGCATGAGAAGATCTTCGTGTGCCGGAATGGCGACGAGATTGCAGATTCATAAATGATTTTCGGGCTCTGGGGTGCGTCGTTTGATTTTGTCGCCAGTACTTCCCTACAGCCACCAGGTGGCTTGCAAGAATCAAAGCATCTCGA
>PHCA01000352.1:0-2898 GCA_002842085.1 Chloroflexi bacterium HGW-Chloroflexi-1 | reverse complement strand
GCCAATCAGCCCCAGGAGTTGGCGGAAGTGTCCGAACCGGCGACAGATTCAAATGACGCAGGTTCCCCGCCAGACGGGGGGTAAAAATCATTTATGAGATTGGGGATTGCAGATTGCAGATTGTGTTGATGCGTTGATCGCGGCGGCGCAGCGGGGGGAGGCGGGGGAGGTGCGGCGGTTGCTGGGGGAGGTGGTGCCGGAGTATCGGAGAGGATGAGAGAGGGAGAGGATGAGAGGATGAGAGGGGGCGCAAGGCCGGCGCCTTCTGCTTCTGATCTCGCATCTTCTCAACCTCCCAACTTCTCACCTTCTCAACCTCTCCCACCTGGGTAAGCTGAACAACATGGAACGCAAAGCCGATACCTTCTGCTTCTAATCTCCCCTTCTCATCTTCTCCCTTTCTCACCCTCTCCCCTTCTCACCCTCTCTCCTGTCCGCGGGGCGGCGACGGCTTCGTTGTTTTTTGGCCCTCACTATTTGACAATCATGGTCGCACGGTTACAATGGTGTCATGACGTTACTTGATGCTTCGCTCGATACTTCATTTTGGAACGTGGCGGCCCAGATCGGCGTGGCGCCCTATCTGTTTTCGTTCTTCCGTGTTCACTACTGTTCGGCTGTGGAGCGGGAGATTGTTACAACCGATCCAGGCGAAACGTCTCTGATCTATCCACAGGCGATGCTATTCAGGCTGCTTCAGGAAGATGGCCGACTCCATCAGGTGGAGCCCGAGAAGCCACTGCATCTGTTCGGAATGGGTGAGGCCTACGCGCTGGCCGTGGCGCGCGAACGGTCTTGGACGCTTTTGATCAATGATGCCAGGCCGCTGCAATTCGCCCGGGCGTCAGGTATCAACTGTGTTGCCGTGCCCGATTTCTGTGTGTTGCTCTATTCGCAGCGTAAGATCACGCATGCTGCTGTCGAGGGCTATTTGAAGCGGTTAGCGCCGACCACCAGTCCGGTCTTGATCCAACAGGCCCGGTGGCTTGCCGATGTGATTGCTGATGAACGAGGTGAGCTAAAATGAATGTTGCTACTGTGACGAAATCCATTCGGATGTCACATGAAGAATCACAAGAACTAACGCGTCTTAGCGCGCAGATGGCTGCGTCCGAAGCGATGTTGATACGACAGTGGATTCGTGAAGGTCTGCGTACACAGAAGATCGAGTTGGCCATTCGCCGTTACATGCAGCGTGAGGTGGACTTACGCAACGGAGCGGCGCTGGCCGGGGTGTCGTACAACCGCTTCTTACGCGAAGTACAAGCGCGCAACGTTGTCATCCTGGAGGAAGACGGGTTCCTGGATCGCCTGGCGTTTCTGGCGGGAGCTTTGGGCGACGACACTTTGCGGGCTGCAGTTGAGAGAGCCATTGCACAGCCGGCGCCGCCCTCGCCTGACCCTGGAGCCGGTCACGCACTTTGTGATGGGCTGCCCCGCTGTTCCGGGTGTCGTGGCGAGTCTACGAGCTGCTGGACGGCAGCGTCAGCGTCAAGCAGGTGCGGGACGTGCGGATCGAGGATCTGCTGCGCCGCGCGCCGGTGCGCACCGACGTCAGCGCGGTGAGCGGCATGTTGCGGGGCAAGCGCGTGCTCGTCACCGGCGCGGGCGGCTCCATCGGCGCCGAGTTGCGCCGGCAGATCATCCGCTGCGAACCGGCGGAGCTGGTGCTGGTGGGGCATGGGCAGCGGATGGACACGGATGCTAAAGCACGATGTAAGCGGATGGGGATGGGGGGACAACAGGCGAAGCTATTGTCTGCGGGGCGGCGACGGTTTCGTTGTTTTTGGGCTGGTGCGGGGCAGCGGCGGCCGCCGAGCTTGACCGACAGCAGGGTGAGTGTTAGAATGAGGCTGGCGGTGTTGCATGGGTGGGATTACTGTGTGAGGAGGTAGTGACATGGAAACCCTGGATTTACGTCAATACGATGAATGGCTGGCGCTGCACATGGATGAATTGGCGCTGCAGTATCCCGAAAAGACATTGGCCATCCACGCCGGCAAGGTTGTGTTCAGCGGAGATGCCGAGGTGGACGTTCACCGGTGGGTGCGTCAGGCTGGCCTGCAGCCGATGCCGTTGGTTTTTCGGGTTCCCAGAGAGGAAGACCTTCAGTCCATCCTATAAGCGCACCGTTTGAAGGGAGCCAAACTCATGCCAGAGGTCTTTCGCTATAAACCTTTGCATGGCCGGTTGTCGCCAATGGTCACAATCGGGGTGAAGCTCGGAGACACCTGGTACCCGACGGAGGCCTACGTTGATTCCGTGGGCTTTGACTATCGGGCCGGAAATCGGATCTATGTGCAGGTTGGTGATGGCAGCTTCATCCCGATTTACTTGCATGACATCGAGGTTCAAGTGGGAGCAGAGCGGTTTGTGGCCAAGATTGCCTTCTCCGACAAGTTGGGCGTCACGTTCAATCTCTTGGGGCGGATGGGCATCTTTGATCGGTTCAAGGTGTGCTTCAATGACCGGCAAGGTGTGCTAACATTCGAAGCCTTGGCTTCACAATGAAGCTATCATTCAAGCGTTCCAACGGTAAGGAATGCGGTACACGGCCCCAGGTGAAGAGGTGACAGGGTGACAAGGTGACGGGGTGACAAGGTAACCCTACGCACTTTGTGATGGCAGGCCCCGCTGTTCCGGGTACCGTGGCGAGGATGCGAGCTGCGGGAGGGCAGCGTCAAGCAGGTGCGGGACGTGCGGATCGAGGATCTGCTGCGCCGCGAGCCGGTGCGCACCGACGTCAGCGCGGTGAGCGGCATGTGGCGGGGCAAGCGGGTGCTCGTCACCGGTGCGGGCGGCGATCCGCCTGGCGCTGGAAGATGAGAACATCGAGGCTCGTCCGCTGTGGCAGCCGATGCACCTGCAGCCGGTGTTTGCGGGTTGCGAGTGCGTCGG
>PHCA01000351.1 GCA_002842085.1 Chloroflexi bacterium HGW-Chloroflexi-1 | reverse complement strand
CCCCGCGCTGGGGCGGTTCATCCAGGCGGACTCGATCGTGCCGCAGCCGGGGAATCCGCAGGCGCTGAATCGGTACTCGTATGTGCTCGGAAATCCGCTGCGGTATACCGACCCGACGGGGCATCAAGCGTGGGTTCAGTCCATACGATTCCCTGGTCAATCTCTGGTCGGTGCACTGGCTATTGGGGCCGAAGCGATCGATCCGATGCCTTTCGATCCGGTCGTTATCCCCTTCGGGGTAATGCTTATCGCTAATGATCCGCTGTGGCAGATCTATGGTCCTCAGTTGCCTGCTTTGTTCGACAAAGCGGTGGAGGCTGGTCACAGCCTGGGGCGGGCTCTGCAAGGTGGCAACACGGCGGATCCGGGTGGGCTGGGGCCAAACGATCCATGGCGGTGGGGCACCAACTATCGCGCTAACTACGAAAGCTATTATGGCGCGGCGCGCGACCCGAACTACCAAGTGCACCACGTGTTGCCCAAACAATGGCGGGACGTGCTGGCCAAGGTCAACCTCAACGTCGATGACCCTCGCTGGCTGCGGGAAATACAAGCTGTACCCGGCGATGAGAACATTCATGCACGATTCTTTACAACACGATGGGGGGAGTTCGCCAACAATCTGCAGGGACGTACTCCTAAACCACAAGAGATCATCCGTTTCGCACAAGAACTGGAGCAAGAGTACTTTAGCAAGTTCGGCACGACTCTTTATCGACAAGGAGAAGGATTACCAGGGTGGATAGACTGGAATGCCTTGTGGGCTCAAGTTAATGCAGCGCTGCAAGGAGGTGGGTCATGACCAACCCCAAGCTTTCCGGCCTACCTTTCTGCCAGGCATTTATGCACGAGGTATGCCGCGCTATCTATGCGTACGCCCGGGGGAAAACAGGCTTACTACGTTATGGGCCGCAGACACCAGTACAAGAAGAAACGGGCAAAACTGTTCTCAAGTTACGCTCGGCGAATTTGACGGAGGAGCAGATCTATGCATTGGAAGGTGCTTTTCAAGAAGTTCAAGTGAGCATCTTGGCTCGTCTCTTCTCTCTCATTGACGGTAGCAGCCAACCGCCAGGTTGGCCGGATGAGATTCGGCTGGTGAATACGGACACCGGCGAAGAGATTTGTCCTGATGGTTTAGAGTGGGTGTTTGGCTTGGCCCTAGCGGAGTATCGAGATCGATCGATGGCCTCAGGACAAGCATAGGTTGGGAATAGCAACGGAGAGGCATAAGGAGTTGTCACAGAATAACTATGTCAAGTTGAGCATTGGGAACCTGTGATGGATGGCAAAATGGAGACACGCGAAGGCCCTGAGCCAAGGTACCATCAGGGCTATACGGCCGCACTTGCGTAATGAGCCCTGCGAGGTTGCGGAAACCTCGCAGGGCTTCGCTCACGCGCATCGAGATCAACCACGGCACGGCGGCGCGTACACCTCCATCACCTATGCCTATCATGGCAGGCCTGCCCTGCCTCATCCTGGCCGGACGAGGCCAGGGAGCTTGTCAACGGGGCAAACGGGTCAAGATGACGGTCGGCGTCACCACAACCGTGTATCCTTCGGCAGGCTCAGGGCAGGC
>PHCA01000035.1 GCA_002842085.1 Chloroflexi bacterium HGW-Chloroflexi-1 | reverse complement strand
GCTGCGTGCCCGCTGTGGCCGATTTGTAACCGTGCCACCTCGTTCCAGGAGACCAGGAATGACGACTGTCGTCCGGAGGATCGCCCTCGTTGCTTGGATTGTCTTTGCGTTGTTGAATGCAGCAATGTTGCTTGCAGGCATCGTGTTGCCGGCCTGGATCGGTGTGCTTTTGCTGATACCTGCGACCTTGACTTGGGCTGTTCTGCTGATCGTGTACAACCGTCTGCTGGCGCAGTGGCGGAGCGTCTTGCTGAGCTGGCTTGCGGTCGGCATTCTCCGAATGGCTGTCACCTGGCTGGGCGCTGGCGCCGGCGTCCTGGGCGGCGTTGTGGAATCCCTTTTGGCGCTGCTGTGTCTTTATGCTTTGCTTGCCGGATACGCTGCCCTCATCGCCTTAGTGTGCCGTCGTGATGTCAGCGTCGCCTACATCTTCGTCCCCGCTGCAATCGGTGCCCTGGTTATGCTCCTGACGGTGCGATCGGCCGGTGGGGTGATGCAGTGGTTTGACGCGCTCACATCGGCCCCGACCGTTGGACGCTCGTTGATCCTTGAGCCGCTTCTTCTGAGCCTCTCGTGCATGAGTGCGTTGGGATTTATCGCCATCGTGCCACACATGATCTGCACATTGGTCCGGGAGTGGCGAGGGAGTGCTACAAATTTCTTGTGCATGTTCATACCATGAGTTTCTGCCCCAAGGAGGATGACTTATGTCTGGCTTTGTCGATTCCATGCGCCTGAAGGCGGACCAGGCCGCTCTGGAGGCGGACAAGCTGATCCGCATCCGCCGCGAGCAGCGTGCCATTGACCAGTTGCGTCGAGACATCAAGGCACAACTGGACGCGCTGAGTCAGGCCGCGCTGACGGCCTATCGCGCCGGTGAGATCGCGCATCCGCAGTTGGTGAGCATTTGCCAACAGATAGATGCCTTGAACGAGCAGATCGGCCAGCGGGAGGCGCGCATCGAGCAAATCCGCGCCGAGAAGCTGGCCACCCCGCCGGTGATCCAGGCCGGTGTCCCGTGTCCGAGCTGCAAGCAGCTCATCCCGGATGGCGCTGCCTTCTGTCCAGTGTGCGGCTACAAGATCCCCAAGGCGCCGCCGGCCGAAGCCACTTGCCCCTCCTGCGGCAGTCCGATACCGGCCGCGGCGCAGTTCTGCCCCAGCTGCGGAGCGCGTAAGGCGCCGGCGCCGCAGACCATCAGGTGTGCGGGCTGTGGCGCGGAGTTGCCGGCCACCGCGATCTTCTGCCCTGACTGCGGCGCCCGCGTTGGCGCGGCCGCGCCCTATGCGCCGCCCTCGCCTCCCGCGACACCGACACCAGTCCCCGTGGCGGCCGCGCCTGCCGTCGTCGCCCCCGTCGTCCCTGAGGAGCCCGTAGTCTCGGAGGAAGTGGAGGTAACGCCTGGGCCAGAACCAGAAGTGGCGCTTCCCTTCGATGAGCCGGCCGAAGTCGTGGCTCCAGTTACGCCCGAAGCGGCGCTTCCCTCTGATGAGCCGGCCGAGGTTGTGGCCCCAGTCGCGTCAGAAGTAGCGTCGGAACCGCGCACCAAGCTCTGTTCCTCGTGCCAGGCGGAACTGCCCATCGAGGCGATTTTCTGCCCGGACTGCGGCGCTCGCCAGCAGGCGCCTTGATGGGGGTAGCGCCGCAGTAAACTGAAGCTGCCCGCGCCTCCGGCGACCACATCCGAGGGAGGGAATATCGATGAGGGTTAGCCGCCTGATTTTTTTGGTCATCGTCTGTCTTCTGGCAACACTGTCGGCGCGCCCGGCCTGCGCCGGCGATGGCGTCTGGACTACGTTGAATACAACGCCGTTCGGGCCAACCGAGCTAACCATCCATCCCGGCTCCCCAGGAAATGTCTACGCTGTCAGCCCTCGGCTGACCCTCATCAGCCGAGATGGCGGCGGCGAATGGACCCTGGCCGACGACTTGCCGCCGGGAACCAGGCAGTTGGTCTTCGATCCGCTCACCCCTTCCATTGTATACGCTTTGATCGGCGGCCAATTACAGCAGCGCATTGGCGTCGAATCATGGACGATCCTGGCCCCCGGGCTACTGAAGGGGATCATGGGCTTCACGATCAATGCCGACAATCCGAATCAGTTGTGGATCGTCACCGGCTCCGATCTGCTGCGTTCCGAGGATGGTGGCAGCTCCTGGACCAGGAACCCATTGGCGGTATCCGGCAACGTGACGGCCCTCGCCCTGGGGTGGCCCGACAGCCTGCACGTCTACGTTGCATTGGCTGGTCTAGGGTTCTTCCATAGCACCGATGGCGGCGCAAGCTGGAACCAGGCCGGCGCAGGGTTGGAAGGCGCGGGTAATATCTATGCCTTGCAGGTAGACGGCCTGGTGGCTGGGACACTCTACCTGGCAGCCGATGGGGGCCTGTACCGCTCAATAGATCACGGCGCCAACTGGGTGCCCCTCGGCTCGCCTCAGCCTTCCTATCGTTCGAACATCCTGTTGTGGACCGGCGCGGGCGGCGGCACGCTCTACACGGCGGCCGGGGACGTCATCTATCACAGTGAAGACAAGGGCGCCACGTGGAAGACGGCCCAGCAGGCCCCACAGTCGAGCATCATCCGCCTGGTTGCCGAGCCGGGGAACCCGGCGGTGATGTACGCCATTTCCGGTGGCGCAGTCTTGAAGAGTTTTGATGCAGGGGCCAATTGGACGCCGCCTCCGGCCCAGGGAGGCTATATCGTTGTCGCCGCGCACCCCACAACGAGTGGCCTGCTCCTGGCAAATCACGTTCGCGGCGGCGCCTGGCGCAGCACCGACAGCGGGCGCACCTGGACGCAGATTGAGCAGGGGTGGCCTGTGGGGCAGAGCATCGGCGCGTTCCACATGCATGCCGGTGACCCAGATCGCATGTTTGCGGCAGCGGGCAACGCGCTGCTGATCAGTCGCGATGCGGGGCAAAGTTGGGCATCCACGGGTATGCCGACCGCGGACAGGCCATGGGCGATCGCCACAGCGCCCACCGATCCGGCGGTGATCCTGGTCTCCCTCGGCCGCGTGATTCTGCGCAGCAGCGATGGCGGTACGTTCTGGAAGGCGGCGCAACTGCCCGGCAACGTCCAGGCCAACGACTTGTGGCTGGCCCCGGAAGATGCGACCCAGGTCATGGCGGCGACTACGCAGGGTTTGTATCGCTCAACCGACGGCGGCGCCAGTTGGGGAACGGTGGGCGGGATCGGGCAGGTGAACTGTCGCAACTTGTGGTCCGGCGCGCAGCCGGGCGAGGTATACGTGAGCACGGATAACGGGCTGGTCTCCAGCAGCGACTCCGGCGCCACCTGGAGCAGCAGTCCAGCGGGCGTCGGCCTGGCCGGTGGGGCAGGGCGCATCCTGCGTGATTGGAGCGATCCGAATGTGCTCTATGCCGTGCTCGGCGACCGCATTTTTATCAGCCCGAACGGCGGCCTGCACTGGATGCCGGTCGGCGGCGCGCTGGCCTTCACGCCGGCCTATCTGGCCGCGGACGGCATGACACCCCGCCAGTTGTACGCCGACGACGAACAAGGCCGCAACCAGTGGCGTCTCACCTTGCCTGAGATCCCGCCGACGCCGACCCTCACTCCCACCCCGACGTCTACCCTCACGCCGACCGTGACGTTCACGCCGCTGCCCGAGACGCCGGGCCTGACGCTTACGCCGCTTGCGCGTTTGACGCCCACCCCGGCTGACGAGACGACCGACGGCGGCAGGCCGAGCACCTTGGTGCTGGCGCTCGGCGGGATGGCTGTGGTCGCCGTGTTGGGCGCAGGCGGCTTTCTGTTCGCCAGAAGCCACACTAAATCAACTGCCCGAAAGGAAGGATGAAGTGAACTATCGCACCACTTCAGTGAGACGATTTGTTATCGTGATGTCGATCCTCCTACTGGTCACACTGTTCCTAAGCGCATGCGGTGGGATCATTGAGACCGACCTGACGCTGTACAGCGGCGATCGGTTCGACGCCACCAGCCGGGTCACTGTGCCCGCAGCCAGCCTGGCCCTCGTCGGCGGAGCTGCTGCCCTCGACGCGCAGTTCAACGAGCTGGAGCAACAGGCCCTGGTTGAAGGCGCGAGGTTCTCCTGGCGCAAGGAAAATTCCAAAAACCCTGATGAGGTCGTCTACCGCATTTCTACCAGCGGCACCGGCTACGACAACCTTTCCGCTGCCTACAGCATCCAGGTCCAGAAAGTCCAACACGAGGGCAAAGACGCGCTTTCAGTGTCTGCCAGCCCGAGCGTTGATATGTACGGCACACAGAACACGCTCAGGCTGCACGTCGGCAAGATCCTCCAGACCAACAACCAGCGCAGCGGCAACAACACCATCGTGTGGACGGGCACTGAGATGCTGCAGGCCATCGTCACGCCTGCCAGCAGCACGAATTGGCTGACGATCCTGCTCGTCGTCCTGGCCGTGGCAGCGGTTGCCGCGATTGCTCTCGTTGTCTCGCGCCGGCGTCCGGCCAGCCAGGTTGCGACGGTCACGACGGCAGCGCCAATTGCAACGAGGGGGGGCTTCTGTCCCCACTGCGGAGAACCGACGCAGCCTGGCGCCAAGTTCTGTATGAGCTGCGGCCAGGCCATCCCACCGCGCCAGGGCTGAAGCCCTTTGAAGTGCGAAAGGAGTTCATCGTATGATTTGTCCCAACTGCAGAACACCAGACCCTGGCCCCGGGCCTTTTTGCATGTCCTGTGGATATCGCCTGCCGGCGCCAACGACCACTGCGCCGGCTCCGCTCGCGACCGAGGCGCGAGGCGACCTGCCGTCGACGCCATCTCCAGCGCCGGTCGGCCCCACCAGTCGTGCATCCGCTTATCCGTTGCCATCCGTTGCCTCCCCGCCCAGCGGCCAGATGGGCAGCGCCGGCGCCGTGCCTGTTAGCATCTGGGGCCCGTTCGCCGGCTACGGCACGCGCGGCCGCCACGTCTCCTGGCTCATCAACGAGCAGGGCGAACGCGCTGACGCTCTACGCGATATCGTTGCAGCTCGCTTCGAACGCCGTGAGATTCCCCGGGCCACGGTGGAGCCGGTGAAGCTGGTGCGCCAGGGGGTGCTGGTGGATACCCGCCCGTACTTTCTCATCCGGCGCGGCCTCACAACCGCAGGCCTTTACATCGCTCGCTTCGGCCAGGATCTTTTCGTCTCGCAGGTCACCTACTTCAAGGGGCCGATCAGCTCGATGCGCATCTTGATCCTGGCGGCCGCGCTCTTGTTCGCGCTTATCTATCCCGTGGTCTACAACAATGCGTTCAGCCAGATCGGCGTGAGCCTGTTCGGCGGGGTCGGTGGTGATCTGGAGGGCCTGATGCTCCTGACCTGCTGCCTGGGACCGATCTACCTCTTGGACTGGCTGGCGCTGGGCATCCTGGCGCTCTTCAGCGGCTACAAATGGCTCACCGTGAAGGATGTTTTGGCCGCGCTGCGCGTGCCGCCGAATGAGTTCGACATCGATGACACTGTGGCGCTGGAGAAGTCGGTCGAACAGACAGTCCGCGAGGCGCTGGATGCGGTCGGCATTGAGCAGCGGCTGATGCCCCAGGCCGCCGAGTCCGGGTTCCGCCGGCGGTTGATCTGACCATGGTCGCGCTGCAAACCTTCCCTGACCAGGCCCGCGAGTCGCCGGAACGCGCGCTGTGGCCCGCCCACGGACTGGCCGCCGGCGCCAGCGGATCCGCGATCCAGGTGCAGCGGGTCGTCGTGGGCCTGCGCCTGCCCCACCTGCCCGACTTCCTGGCCGATCAGACCC
Source organism: Chloroflexi bacterium HGW-Chloroflexi-1 (assembly GCA_002842085.1). Taxonomy (GTDB): domain Bacteria; phylum Chloroflexota; class Anaerolineae; order CG2-30-64-16; family CG2-30-64-16; genus CG2-30-64-16. Next base: position 5,714 of record PHCA01000035.1, on the reverse strand, counting down.
TGGTCGGCGGGAACGACGCCGAGCGGCTGGCGGAGCTGCTCGAACGCCAGGCGCAGCTCGTCGCCAACCTCTGGAAGTGGCAGAGCGCGGCCTTCAGCCTGCGTTACATCTACCGGCCGGAGCGCGCGGGCGTCGAGATCGCGCTACTCGCGCGGATCCTGACCCGTCCCGACGCCGCGCAGACCGCCGCCGAGCAGTTGGCGGCCGACCTGACGCGGCTGGCGCAGACCTTCGGCCTGCCGGCCAGCGAGGTGACGACCCTGCCCGAGCTGACGGCGCTGCGAACACCGCTTCCCTCCCCGTTCATCGTGGAGGTCCGGCAGCGCGAGGAGGTGGTCAACTTCTCCTGGGCGCAGGGCGAGGCCTACGTGGTCTACCCCTACTGGCAGCCGGCCGGCGCGTTCCTGCAGCCCTTCGAGGCGCTGCTGCGCCAGGCCGCGCCGTGCGTCATCAACCTGCACCTGGAGCCGACTCGCCTCGGTGAGGCCGAATACCGGGCGCTGGCGGCCGCGGCCGCGACCGCGCAGACTGCGGCCGACTGGCAGCGCAGCGCGCACAGCGTGGAGTACAGCGGCCGCTGGGCTGATCCGCAAGCGGCCGCGGTTGCTCGTGTCTATGCCGGCCAGTTGCGCCGGCTGAACCAGCCGTTCGCGATGGTCGCCCAGGCTGCCAGCCCCGACCGCTTCGCGGCGATGAGCATCGCCCAGACGTTGGGGGCCGCGTTCGCCGCCCGGCCGGCCGGCGGCCGGGCCGACGACGACCTGATCTCAGCGGCCGAGGTCGTCTATCCAAGCACGGAGGCCGAAGCGCAGTCCGCGGCGCGCACCCTGAACCATCTGATCCTGACGCCGTGGGGCCGCACGCAAGCCGAGGAAAGCCCGGCCTTGCAGCGCCTGCGCTACCTGGCCGACGCGCGCGGCGCGGCCGCCCTGTTCCGCTTTCCGATCGCAGTGCGCGGGGGCGTGCCCGGCATCGAGGTGCGCGAGCCGATGCCCGACTTCGAGCCGGGCGGCCGCCGCTCCCAGGTGAAGCCGGACGAGATCCACCTGGGCAGCTTCCAGCGCGGCGGGGCCGTGACCGTGCGGCTCAAGGACCTGGCGCGCCACGGGCTGATCGCCGGCCTGCCGGGCAGCGGCAAGACCAACACCTGCCTCTACATGCTGAGCCAGCTCCAGGAGCGCCATGTCCCGTTCCTGGTGATCGAGCCGGCCAAAACCGAGTACCGCGGCCTGATCCGCCAGCCGGGCTTCGAGGATCTGCTGGTGTTCACCTTGGGCGACGAGACGACCGCGCCGTTCCGGCTGAACCCGTTCGAGCTGCTGCCCGGCGTGCGGCTGGAGGTGCACCTGGAGGCGCTCAACGTCGCGATCAACGCGGCTATGCCCCAGTTCGGCGTGCTGCCCTCGATCATCGAGGAAGCGCTGGAGGAGATCTACACGGCCAAAGGCTGGCGGCTGACCGACACAGGGCATGAGGATGCGGGCAGCGGCCCCGATCGGCGCATGTTCCCCACCCTGGCGGAGTTCTACCGCGCGGCCGTGCAAGCGGTAACGGGCCGCGGCTACCGCGGCGAGCTGAACGACAACATCCAGGCCGCGGTCAAGGGACGGATCGGCAGCCTGCTGCGCGGCAGCAAGGGGCGCATGTTCAACTGCCGGCGCTCGATCCCGCCCGATCTGCTGTTCGGCCGGCCGGTCGTGCTGGAGCTGGATTCGCTCAACGACGACGCCAAGGGGCTGGCGATGATGTTCCTGTTGATCCTGCTGCGGGAGCACCGCCAGATGCAGGCGCGGCGGTCCGGCGAAACCTCATCCGGGCTGCGCCACCTGCTGCTCATCGAAGAGGCGCACCGCATCATGGAGAACGTCGCGTCGGTCGGCAACAGCGAGGTGGCAGCCGACACGCGGGCCAAGGCCGTGCGGATGATCAGCGACTTCCTGGTGGAGATGCGCGCCTACGGTCAGGGCGTGTTGATCGCTGAGCAGAGCCCGGAGAAGCTGGCGCCGGACGCGGTGCGCAACACCAACCTGAAGATCGGCCACATGCTGCCGGGGCGTCAGGATCGCGAGGCGTTGGCCGCAGCGATGATCATGGACGAGGCGCAGGAACGGTTCATGGGCAAGCTGCGCGTCGGCCAGGCCGCGGCCTTCATGACCGGGTTCGAGAAAGCCACCTTCATGAGCGTGCCGCCGTACAAGGACGGCGTGGGCTTCGCCGACTTCCTGCCCGACGCCGCGGTGCGTGAGCACATGACCGGGTTCTACGCGGAGCAACTGCGGGCGCTGCTGCCGTTCGACGGCTGCCGTTTTTGCGCTGAGCCGTGCCAACATCGCGGGCAGATCGAGCCGGTGACGCGGCATAAGGAGACTGTCAACCGCTTCCATGCCGCGCTCGCAGCGTTCGACGATCGGCCCGAACCCGCGCACTGGCCGGCCAACTGGCAAGGGGTGGCGGCGGTCTGCGGCGAAGCGGCGGCCCAGGCCGGCCAGGCGGGCGAGCGCGAGGCCGCGTACTGCTACCTGGCCCACGAGGTGGATTTCCCGTTTACCGAACACATGCGCCGGTCGTTCGTCCGGGCTATCGAGGCGCTGCCGGCAACCGGGTAGAGCTCACCAACCCGCTGTAGGATTACCCCCTCACTCTGTTCTATGGAAAGGAGCGTGCGATGAACTGTCCTAATTGCGGTACCACTGAACCCGGCCCTGGCGCTTTCTGCATGCGTTGCGGCGCCAAGTTAGCGGCGCCCGTGCCGGTGCAAACGCCGCCCGCGCCGGTGCTGACGACCCCACCACCTCCAGCCCAACCCGCGCGGACCCAACCGGTCCCGAGCGCGCTGGCGCCGGCCAGCGCGCCGATCCAGGCATTTGCCCCGCCTCCGCGCGGCGCAGCCACGACCATCCGTCACATCTCGGCCGGATCGGTATTCAAGGTCACGTTCGTGATCTATGCGCTGTTGCTGGGCCTCTTCGGCTGCATCCTCGTAGTGATTCCTGGCCTGCTCGGCTCCAGCTTGCTGGGAGGCCTGGTCGGTGACCGCTACGGCCTGGGGGCTCTCGGTGGAGGCATCGTCAGCACATTGGTGATCTACGTCTTGCTGGTCGTCGTGGGCGCCTTCGTGCAGGGTCTGGTGACGGCCATCGCGGCGCTGATCTACAACCTGGTGGCGGGCTGGGTCGGCGGCGTGCGGGTGGAGTTGCAGGAGTAGGGCTGCCATGTCCGTAGAGAAGCTGGTTGCTGAGGCCCCTGTTGACGCCGCCAGGCTGGCGGCAAACACGGTCAAGGACATCTGGTCCATGCTGGACGCCGCGGCCGAGAAGCCAGCGCCGAGCCATTACCTGGGCCAGAAGGCGATGCGCGCGATCCAGGGGGTGACCGACGCGGCGCGGGGAGTTCTGACAGAGGCGGTCCGCTCAGAATGACGAGTGAAAGCGGCGCTAGACGCCGGCCAGGGCATGCTGCAATACGCGGCGGGTCAGGCTGGGGCGCTCGTCGGTGGGAGAGGGAGGCGCGGCTTTATCTTTGAGCTCGTCTTCCAGGATAAAGTGCGCGTAGGCCCAACTGAACACCTCGTGCAGCGGCACGTCGCTCAGCCCGGCCTGCGGCACGTCGAACCGCTCGCCGGCCATCAGCAACCGCAGCCCCCAGATGACGGCTGGGTAGGTTTTGTGGAGATTATAGGAAATCCAGGCAAACGAGCGGTCCTCGCCGTCGCGATAATCTGCCATCAGGTCGGGGATGGATGTATCGCCGTACCCGCGGCTGTGAATGCTCTTGCCGATTTGCTTGCGGGTGGGGTCCGCGGCAATAGCCTCCACCATACCTGGTTCTTGAAAAAGGAGGTGTAGTTCTCTTCTAGCCATGGTTCACCTTACAAGCCAAACTCTCGCAGCCGCTTGCCCGGAGCGATGTACCACACAGCGATCGTCTCAGCTTCGCGCGCACCTTTGACCTTGCCGCTTTCCTGTGAATGAAAGTTGTATAGGAACTTGACGCCTTGCCGGAGCTTGACTACTGCTGCAACCAACTCGTACTCATGCCCAGATCGAAGATAGATGCGCTTGTAGTAAATCAACGTGTCGTCCGGGCTGGCGTAGTCGTAGACCACGATGTCAGGATCTGCCAGAACGTCGGGAAGGCGTGCAAACTCGTCTATCAGGTCAAAACGCGACTTGCGCGCCAGCGAATCGCGTGCGTAGGCCAGACCCTCTGCTGTGACGTATACCGTCTCGCCGCGCACATCGGTGACAATATACTCGACACGCTGAACGCGCTCACGGCCTTTGTTGTCCACGACAACGATGGACGCTTCGGCGGCCGAAGGCCGGCGCACGGTTGGTTCCTGTGTGGCTGGCATATCTTATCATAGGCGCCATTCAGGTTTCTGTCAAGACGCATATAGGAGAAACGCCCGTGCCACTCGACACATCTGACTACCAAGACGTTCCCGAAACGAACGAAGCCACCCAGGAGGCTGCACAGGCAACCAGGCCGTTGAGCCAGGTCGGCAGGCGCGCCATGCAGGGCGGGGACGATGCGACTCAGCCGTCAGGCCAGCAACCCGACCTGGCCACCGTTCATCCGCGCACTCAGCCGGGGACAATCGAGACGTTGTCCAACGTGGAGGCGGAGGGAGAGACCATCGCGCTGGGCGAGGGGAAGCGCGCCGAGCCGCCGAAAGAGTGGCGTCCGGGCGGACCGGAGAGGGGGTAGCTCCGATTGCTATCTATCGCCCGACGATGGCGCTGTATGGCAGAATGGCGCCAGCAGATCGAACAAGAGTCAGGACGGCAGGCGGCAGAGTTGGAGCGGCGAGTGTCGACGTGGATTCAACGAGAGCTGGAGCGTCAGATTCAAGAGTGGGCCGAACAAGCCTGCGGCGGCAGTGCGCTCGCGCCGATTGGCTTGGCCATCTGGCTGGCAGCGCGGCGCCTCTGGAGATAGCAAACACCTTGAGGCTTCATGGCTGACCACCTACCCTATTGCATCCATTGCGACGTCCAGCAACTGACGCCCGATTCCCGGTTCTGCTATCGGTGCGGACAGCCGATCTTGCCCGCGCCCCCGCAGCCGCATGCCCCGACCGCTTCGGGTTCGACCCGCGGACCGCCCACTGGGTCACGCTGCGTCGCCGGTGGGCCGCGGGGGACGTGATGAGTTGGATTTCGACCTGTCCGTCACCGCGCGGCATGCCCAGCCGCGGGTGCGCGGACACGCGGGCAAGATCGCCCTGACGCGCGGCCCGTTGGTCTATTGCCTGGAGAGCAGTGACAACGCCGGCCTGGACATCTTCACCGCCCAACTCGACCCGGTCAGCCTGCGCGCCGAACCCGCGCCCGACCTGCTGGGCGGCATCGTAGTCCTGCGGGGCCAGACCCGCGCCGGCCAGCCCGTCACTGCGATTCCCTACGCGCTCTGGGGCAACCGCGGCGCGTCGCAGATGACGGTGTGGGTCAAGGAGCAGGCGCGGCCTGTTGTCAAACCGGCAGGATAGCGGTATAATCGCGACATGAAGAGACGGGAGTTCATCTGGCCTGAAGATCGTATTGAACACATCGCACAGGTTTCACCATGGGAGTTGGTGCGACTGCACACCGGAGGTGACGCATGCTATCGGTAATAGGACTTTTCCATTGACATAACAGGGTGAACTGGCTCTCTGGCCACTATTGGCGGCTGCGTCATCGTTGGGCCAGCGTCGGTGTTGGTGGCGCTCA
>PHCA01000034.1 GCA_002842085.1 Chloroflexi bacterium HGW-Chloroflexi-1 | reverse complement strand
CACCGCGGCCTCGCGGATCGCCACGTTCTCGGCCGAAGCGACCGCGTTGACCTTGTCCAACTGCGCCTGGGCGTTGTCGATGCTGGCCTGCGCGATCGCCAGATCCTCAGCCGACGCTCCCTCCGTGCTGATCCGATAGTTCGCCAGCGCATTTTCGTAGTCCAGCGTGGCCCGTTGTAGATCCAGCGATTGCGGCAACAGGCCGATGTTGGGCCGATCCTGCACCTGGTCATAGGCGGCCTGGGCCTGGGCCAACGACGCCTCGGCCTTTTTGAGGTTTGTCTCAGCCACGGTGATCTCGTCGGCCGATTTGGCCTTGGCCGTCTTCCGGTATTGGGCCAGCGCGCTGGCATAGGACGCTTCGACCGCCGCCAGGTCTTCCTTCGTCGGCGGCGCGAGCAGATCTGCCAGTTGCGCCTGCGCCGACGCCAGGCTCGCTTCGGCCTGGGCCGCCGATAACGCCAGCTCGGCCGTGTCCAGCCTGACCAACGCCTGCCCGGCCACCACCTGGTCGCCTTCCTCGACCAATACCTCGGTCACGCGGCCGCTGGTCGAGAAGGCCAGCGACACCGACCGCGCGGCCACCAGGCTGCCGTTGGCGCTCACAGACGTGCGCAAAGACCCGCGCGTCACTGTGGCCGTCTCCTGGCCGGCCAGGCTGCCGGCCGTTTGAGCCGAGGCGGCCGGCCCGATACCAGCCAGTCGCAACGCTGAGGGTCCGGCGACTACGGCCGCCGCAACCACCGCGATCACCACCACAATCAACCACCATTTGCGTTTCATGTTTCCTCCTGGTTTTTATCCTGGACTAGAGGCTGTGCGAAGCCTCCTTCAGGATTAGCCGGTCTGCTGGTCGGCGGCAAGCACCGGCTGAAGCCTCTAGTCCGACGCCACAGGGGCATTCTCGGAGCAGTCGCCCATGCCGCGCCCGGCGCCACGGCCGATGGAAATGTAGCACAATCCGCCGGATTGTGGTTGCGCCGCCGAGCGCAATCCGGCGGATTGCGGTACAGGCCCGTTTCCAGAGCAGGATGCTGCGGTCTGATCACGCAGGCATCACATCCATAAGCGCAGAATAACAGATGCCCCATCGTCCTGCCAGTGCCACGCGTGACAAACGTGCATGACTTCGCTCACGCGATCATGTGACACACGTCATACGCGCGAATGATTCGAGAACGTGTCAAAATGAGCCAACCTGTGCTAATATGAGCGACATGGAAAGACGCTCCACCCTCGAACCCGGTCTGCTCTCATTGTTCCGGATGCTCACGGCGTTCCGCGTGGGCCTGGTGATGCTCGGCGCGCTCGGGGCGCAACACCGCGGCGGGCCGTGGCTCGCACTGCTTATCGGCTCGGGTGACGGGCTGATCTTGCTGGCCTACCTGGCGTGGCCCGGGCTGCCGCGCCGCCTGGGTCGCCTCTACCTGCCGCTGGGGCTGGGAATCGCGGTCGTCGGCCCGCTGCTGGCACAACACGCCCAGGCGCTCTTCGTCGAGACCTCGGCCTTCGCGCCCTTGCTGATGGCCTGGCAACAACTGCCGGTCTTGTTGATTCCGGTCGTGCTGATCGCCTGGCAGTACGGGTTTCGCGCCGTGTTGACCGTGATCGTCGGGACCCCGCTGCTCGATCTGGGCCTGGCGCTCCTCTTCGGTGGGCCGAGCGGCGCCATACCGCTGTTGCCGGCTGAGGTGAGTCCCGACCTGGTCCGCGGTTTCGCCATCGCCCTCTTCAGCCGGACGAGCACCCTGCTGGTGGCAGGCTACATGGTCTCGCGGCTGGTGATGGCCCAGCGCCAACAACGCGCGGCCCTGGCCCAGGCCAACGCGCGGCTGGTCGGCTACGCAGCCACCCTGGAGCAACTCACGACCAGTCGCGAGCGCAACCGCCTGGCCCGCGAGCTCCACGACACGCTGGCGCATTCCCTCAGCGCGATGGCCGTCCAGTTGGAGGCCGCGGATGCGTTGTGGGGGACCGCCCCGGACGAGGCGCGCAAGCGCCTGGCCCAATCGCTGGATACCACCCGCGACGGCCTGGCCGAGACCCGCCGCGCCCTGCAAGCGTTGCGCGCCAGCCCGCTGGATGACCTGGGGTTGGGTCTGGCGGTCCGGGCGTTGGCCGAATCGGTCGCAGCCCGCAATCGTCTGGCTGTGGATGTACAGGCGCCGGAGACCGTCGAGCGGCTGTCGCCCGCGGTGGAGCAGTGCGTCTATCGCGTGGCGCAAGAGGCGTTGGAGAACGTGACCCGCCACGCGGTCGCACGGCGCGCGAGCGTGGGGTTAGAAGTCCAGGGTCAGCGCGTCGTCCTGACGGTGGCCGACGACGGGCAGGGCTTCGACGTGGATGCGGCGCTGGCAGAAGACCGGTTCGGCCTGCGCGGGATGCGGGAATGGGCGGAGATGGTGGGCGGCGCGCTGAAAGTCAGCAGCGCGCCCGGCCAGGGCACGACGGTGCGCCTGACGGTGGAGGATGCTTTATGATTCGGGTGGTGATTTGCGACGACCAGGAGCTGGTCTGCGAGGGGCTGCGGGCGATCCTGGGCACCGCGCCGGATATCGAGGTGGTCGGCGTCGGTCACGATGGCGCCGAGGCGGTGGAGCTGGCCGGCAAGCATCGGCCCGCCGTCGTGCTGATGGACCTGAAGATGCCGGGGATGAACGGCATCCAGGCCACACGGCAGATCAAGGACCGGTTTCCAGAGGTGCGAGTGCTGGCGCTGACGACTTATGACGCGGATGAGTGGGTCTTCGACGCGATCCGGGCCGGCGCGGACGGCTACCTGCTCAAAGACACCCCGCGCGCCCGGCTGATCGAGGCGCTGCGCGGGACCGCAACCGGCGCCACCCACGTTGACCCGCAGGTCGCGGGCAAGCTGTTTGCGCGGGTAGCCCAGCAGGCCGCGCCGCCCGCCGAACCGGCCGCGCTCCGTTCGTTGAGCGAACGCGAGCTGGAGGTGTTGCGCCTGCTGGCGCGCGGCTTGAGCAACGCCGACATCGCCGGACGCCTCTACCTCTCCGAAGGCACCGTGCGCAACTACGTCAGCGGCGTCTTAAGCAAGCTGGACGTGGCCGACCGCACCCAGGCCGCGATCCTGGCGCTGCAATATGGCGTGGTGGGGCCGGGGGATGGGTGAGCCATTGATCGCCAGCACCGGGCCCGTAATCACGCTGTTGGGCGAGTTACCCATGCAAGGCCGACCAGGGATGATGTTCGCCGTCGCGCTGCCCGTCGCGGCGTAGTCGCTGCTGGCCGCCCATGGGATGACGCACAGCTATCGGTAGGCACGTCAGCCTGGCCTGAGAAAGGCGCGTCGAACCCCGCACGTGGGTTGTACTCTCGCCCGCTCGACACTCAGGGCACTGCAAAAGTGACGCTTGACACCAGGATGTTACACGCGGTAGAATACGCCCAGGTGGGAGTTAGGAATGAGAATTAATGTATCTTATCAGTTTTTCGGGGTATGCTGTGGCCGGTCTCCTGACCGAGCCACGGTGGCTCGGTCAGGAGACCGGCCACAGCCACCCCGGATTATGGCTGTCGCTTGAGAGGATACCGCGGAGCGAGCTTCCCAACAGGAGAGCGCTGATGCAGTCCTCGCCTGAGCCAGGTCGCGGGGCGGTTCTGCTCGACGCCAACGTGCTCTCGCGCCTGGCGCACATCCGGCGCAGCGATATCCTTGACAGGGCTGGTGTGAAATGCCTGCACTTTCACACACTCGTCGAGGCCCTGGAACAGCGCGGGCTATTGACCTCCGAGCAGGCTCGTCAGGCGTTGGAGCAGGCCAGCAGTTTTGCGCTTCCGGCCCGCCACCCACACCATCTACCTGGCGAGCCACCACCCCGACCTCACCCCCCAGGCCGTGGCCGCCGACAGATTTTCACTAATTTCGCCGCCTGACGGCGGCTTCTATTTTCGTGCCAATTCGTGCAATTCGTGACAAAATTCTCCCCAGGGAGGTGAGAACGATTGCACCCTTATCATTATAGGTCAGGAGCCAAAGTGCTCCAAATCCCAAGAACCTCGGCCATCTATTTTTCGGGAACGACCTGATCACCACGTCAGTCCCCTTGCCAAACCCCCGCCCAGGTGCTAAAATTAGAAAGGTGTATTCAAAGCACAGTTGAGGAAGAGAGTTTTCGAGGAACTTTTTACTGACATGCACATCTATCGCGCCGATTTACGCGACCTGGCGGCCTGTCTGGCGTTGGACGGCTCCTACGAGACCGATCACGTCTGGCAGGTGGTCCAACAGACCGACGACAACCAGGTGATCGCCCGGTTCCACACCGTGCGCTTGCCCCGCACCATGCGCGTGCCCTACCCCAGTTGGGGTGAGGCGCTGCTGGCCCACCAGGAGCGCGGCGACCTGATCCTGGTGGCTGCCAACGCCGCTGAGGTGCGCGGCTACATCGACCAGGAGACCCAGCCGGATCAGAGCATCGCGTGGATCCATCATCTGGTAGTCGCGCCGGCCCACCGGCGCCACGGGATCGGCACGGCCCTGCTGGCCCGCGGCCTGCAACACGCCCGGCAAGGCGGCTTGACGCACATGATGACGGTGGTGCAGAGCAAAAACCACCCGGCGATCCGCTTCTTGGAGCACAACGGCTTCACGTTTTGCGGCTATAACGAGCGCTTCTACCGCAACCAGGACATCGGACTCTATTTCGGACGTGGACTGTAGCATATGATCGATCTTTCGACCCTCACATGGCCCGTGGCGCTGGCCTTCGGAAACTTCATCCTCTCGTCGGCCATCGTCATCACGGCCTTCTCGCTGCTCGGCTACATGCTGACGCACAACTTGCGCAGTCGCGTGGCGCAGACCTTCAGCACCCTGCTGGCGTGCGTGTTGGTAGTGTTCGCCGGAGATATCCTGGTGCCCCGCGTCGAAACCTACCACGCGGCGATCCTCTGGCTGCGGGTACAGTGGATCGGTATCGCGATGGCGCCGGCCGCCTACCTGCACTTCTCCGATGCGTTGTTGCGCTCCACGCGCCACTTATCCAACCGCCGCCGCGTGATCGTGGCGGGCAGCTACGTCTTCAGCACACTCCTGGTTTTCCTGGCCCTCTTCACCGATGTCCTGGTCCACGACGGGACCTTCAACCCACCGGTCAGCTTCATGGCCGCCGGCCCGCTCTTTCCCCTCTTCATCGTTTACTTCCTGGGCACGGCGGCCTATGGGGCCTATAACGTCATCCGCGCCCGCAGACGGTGCCTGACCCCGGCCTCGCGGCGACGGATGACCTATCTGACCCTCTCCTTTGCCGCGCCCGGCCTGGGCGTCTTCCCTTACCTGATCACCTCGGGGCTGGCCGAACGCGCCGACACCATCCCGGTATTACTGATGTGCATGACCACCAACGTCATCGTGGGGACGATGCTGGTGCTGATGGCCTACAGCGTGGCCTACTACGGCGTCCTCAGCCCCGACCGCGTGATCAAACATGATCTGATCCACTACCTGCTGCGCGGCCCGATCGTCGGCATCCTGGTGATCATCGTCATGCTGGTGATCCCGCGCGTGGAACTGATCCTGGGGCTGCCCCGCGACACGGCGCTGATCTTCGCGGTCGTCGGTGTCATCGTCCTGGGCCAGCTCGCCGCGAACGCAGCCAAACCGTGGATCGACAGGCTGATCTATCGCCAGGACCGGGAGGAGATCTCTTGGATCCAAACGCTGGATCGCCGTCTGCTGACCAGCAGCGATCTGCAACAGTTCCTCAACAACGTGCTCATCGGGCTGTGCGAGCTGCTCCGGGTCGACAGCGGCTTCGTGTTGGTCCAGACTGCACAGGGGTTCGATGTCCAGGTGGCAGCCGGCGACATCGAGACCGCCAGGGAATTTGCCGAGAGCGCCGAAGCCCAAGGCACTTGGGACGCCTTGGCGCAGGAAGAGCGCACGCAAGAGAAGACCGGCTTTCGCGCCAATACCCGCTACTGGTTCTACCCGCTGCGCAACCAGGACGGGGAGAAGCTGTTGGGTTTGCTCGCCGTGCGCGCCCGCAACCAGACCGTGGACCTGGACGAGGCCGAGTGTTATGAAGCCGAGGCCCTTCTGGCCCAGGCGTCCGCCGCCATCGCCGACCGATATGTGCAAGAGGGTGTGTTCGCCACCCTGCAACGCATTTTGCCGGATTTGGAACGCATCCAAGAATGGCGCAGCGCCGTGCGCTACGCGCCCCCCTCGCCCGGCAAGCTCCAGGCCGGCAAAGAGCTAACCTGGGATCAAGGCCACTGGCAGCAATGGGTCAAAGATGCGCTGAGCCACTATTGGGGCGGGCCCAAGCTCACCGAAAACCCACTGGCCAACCTCAAGCTGGTGCGCCAGGCGCTGCGCTCTCAGGACGGCAACATCACCCGGGCGCTGCGCGTCGTGCTTCAAGAAGCCATCGAACGGCAACGCCCGGATGGCGAGCGCCAGCTCACCACGGCCGAGTGGTTGCTGTACAACATCCTGGACCTGCGTTTCGTGCAGGGCCAGCCGGTCCGCGACATCGCCAGGCGGCTCGCAATGAGCGAATCGGACCTGTATCGCAAACAGCGGGCCGCGGTAGCTGAAGTAGCCAAAACACTGGCAGAAATGGAGGCAACGGTCACCGGAGAAGAGAGTAATGTGTAACAAGTGGCGAGTAGACAGCGGACAGGAGAGCTGATTCGCTGATTCGTTGACTCGCTGATTCGCCGATTCGTTGACTCGCTGATTCGCCGATTCGTTGACTCGCTGATTCGTTGACTCGCTGATTCGCCGATTCGCTGATTCGCCGATTCGCTGATTCGTTGACTCGCTGATTTATTGAAGGAGGACGCTGATCATGGATGATGGGTATTGGGAAGCCTTGTTACGAGATGTGGAGGGAAGGAATAACCCGTCGCACCCGTTGGATTCTGAGGATGTGTTCGGCGAGCTGGATCCATCCGGACACCCCCCCTCACACCGCAGATGGACCAACGGTCCAACTACGACTGAAGAGGAGGCCGATTGGGAACGCGCCGTCGCCTGTTTGGAAAGCGGCGAGGCCATGGAGATGATGATCACAGGCCACAACCACGGCGGGTTACTGGCGGATTTCGGCAGTATTCAGGGGTTTTTGCCCGCCTCGCACCTGATCAACCCACCGCTGACCCAGGTGGCCAAAGAGCGCATGGCCGGGCTATCCGCGCGCGCTGGCGAGACCCTGACCGTGCGCGTCGTCGAGATCGATCGCGACCGCTGCCGCCTCATCCTCTCCGAGCGCAGGGCCCGGGAGAACGGCCGGACCGCCGAAAACCTGTTGAACACTCTCAAAGCGGGGCAAATCTGCCGTGGCCAGATCACCAATCTCTGTGTCTTCGGCGCGTTCGTAGACCTGGGCGGTTTCGAGGGGCTGATCCACATCTCCGAGCTCTCCTGGGGCCGGATCGGATCGCCCGAGGAGGTCGTCCGCCCCGGCGATGACGTGGAGCTGTTGGTGTTGGACGTGCACCCCAAAGAGCGGAAGGTGTCCCTGAGCCTGAAACGGCTGCGGCCCGATCCCTGGCACGGGGTCGAAGAGCGGTATCACACCGGCCAATTAGTGGATGTGGTCATCACCAACGTGGTCAATTTCGGCGCCTTCGCCCGGGTGGAAGCGGGGCTGGAGGGGCTGATTCACATCTCTGAGCTGGCCGAAGGCAGCTTCATGCACCCACGTAACGTCGTCAACGAAGGGGATCGGGTGCGGGCGCGCGTGTTGCTCGTCGATGGCGCCCGGCATCGGCTGGCCCTGACGCTGCGCTGCGCGGATATGCCGGCCCACAAGTGTCCCGCACTGGCCGAAGCAGAGCGGGTAGTAAGGACGTGAGCGGCCAAAAGGCATGGGTGTGACGTGAAATTCCCCAAGGACGAAACCCTGGGCCTGGCATTCCTGGCCATCGGGTTGATCGCGCTGATGTTGCTGGCGCCGGGCCTCTTCACGAGCGCGGAGCCGGCGCTGCTGCGCGTGCTCTTGGGCTGGGGCGCGTTTGTCATCGTCGTGACGCTGGTGGTCGGCGGCATCGCGCTGACCTTTGCCGGCAAGATGGGGTGGCGGGCCCGTTGGGACGTCGTGGCCTGGAGCGAGCTGGGCCTGCTGTCGCTCTTGGTGCTCTCGCACCTGGGACAGGCCCGCCCGCTGGACGCGGCCCTGGCCGGCCGCGGCGGCGGCGTGGTCGGTTGGGCCGTCAGCGAGTTCTTGGGGCTGCTGTTGCCCCCGGTGTTGGTGTGGGCCATCGGCATAGGTGGGCTGGTGATCGCGATCTGGCGCCTCTGGCTAACCCTGCCGCCAACCTGGACCGCGCCGCCGAGCGCAGGGGTGGGCCGCTGGCCGCGCAGGCTGGGCGAGAGCGTCTCCCGCGGCCTGGCGCGCGCGCCCGCCTGGGTCGCGGATGCGGGGGCATGGCTGGTCGACCTGCTCCGCAACCTGCGGCCTGGCGCTATGCCGGCCGGCGATCCGGCCGATTTCGACGAGGCGACCGGAGACCTGCCCCCTACGCGCCGCCGCGGGCGCGCGGTGATCGAGACCACCGCCCTGCCGGAGCCCGCCCGCCCGACGGCAAAAGAACGCGCCTCACGCCGCAAGTCGCGCCCCGATACTCTGCCGCCCCTGGATCTGTTGCGCCCGAACGACGGTCACGCCAACGGCAACGCCGACGTACGTCAACGCGCGCAGATCCTCAAACAGACGTTGGCCGAGTTCGGCGTACCGGTAGAGGTCGTCAGCATCAAGGAAGGGCCTACCGTCACCCAGTTCGGGCTGGAGCCCGGCGAGATCGTGCGGGAGCTGCGCAGCGGCGAGATCCGGCGCCGGCGCGTTTCCGTGGCCAGCATCCTGCGGTTGAGCAACGACCTGGCCCTGGCGCTGGCGGCCGCCTCCATCCGCATCGAGGCGCCGGTGCCGGGGCGGCCCTACGTGGGCGTCGAGGTCCCCAACACCAAAAAAACGCTGGTTTCGCTGCGCAGCATCCTGGAATCGCGAGAGTATGCCAGGGTCAGCTCGCCGCTAACCGCGGCACTGGGCCGGGACGTCTCGGGAGATCCCGTAGTCGTTGACTTGACGCGGTTGCCCCACCTGCTCATCGCCGGCGCCACCGGCTCGGGGAAATCGGTGTGCATCAACGCCATCGTCTGTAGCCTGTTGATGAACAACCGCCCGAGCACGGTACAGCTTCTGATGGTAGACCCCAAGATGGTCGAGCTGCCGGCCTACAACGGTATCCCGCACCTGATCGGACAGGTCATCACCGACACCAGCCAGGTGACCGGCGCGCTGACGTGGCTGACCTTGCAGATGGACGACCGCTACCGGACCTTCGCCGCGAACGGCGTGCGCAACATCGCGGAGTACAACCACAAAGCGACCAAAAAACGCGCGCTGGACACCCTCCCCTACATCGTGCTGGTGATCGACGAGCTGGCCGACCTGATGATGGTGACTGCCTACGACATCGAGCGCCTGATCTGCCGGCTGGCCCAGATGGCCCGCGCCACCGGCATCCACCTGGTGCTGGCCACCCAACGCCCCAGCGTCGACGTCATCACCGGGCTGATCAAGGCCAATTTCCCCGCCCGCATCGCCTTCGCGGTCACCTCGCAGACCGACAGCCGCGTGATCCTGGACACGCCCGGCGCGGAGAAGCTGCTGGGCTGCGGCGACATGCTCTTCATGGCGCCAGACTCGGCGAAACTCTCCCGCATTCAAGGGTGCTTCGTCTCCGATCAAGAGATCGATAGGATCGTGCACTTCTGGAAGACCAGCCAACCGGAGGACGAAACTGACACGCCGCAGATCGCCCCCTGGGTCGGCCTGATGGACGAGATGGAGGAACGGGACGAGTTGTTGGAACAAGCGCTGGCGCTGCTGCAAACCAAAAGCCAGGCCTCCGTGTCGCTGCTACAACGCCAATTGCGCATCGGCTTCCCCCGCGCGGCGCGTTTGATGGAGCAGTTGGAGGAGATGGGCGTCGTCGGCCCGGACGAAGGCGGCGGGCGCAGCCGAGCGGTGCTTTTGCCGGCCGGGGACGAAAGCGCCGGTTGAAATCGGTGTCTGACACCAAAAGTGTGCTAACAGTGCGCCCCTC
Organism: Chloroflexi bacterium HGW-Chloroflexi-1; assembly: GCA_002842085.1. Classification (GTDB taxonomy): domain Bacteria; phylum Chloroflexota; class Anaerolineae; order CG2-30-64-16; family CG2-30-64-16; genus CG2-30-64-16. The sequence goes on along the minus strand of PHCA01000034.1, from coordinate 1,417 downwards.
AGAGACCTTTCGCAAGGTGATGGACTTTTTTGAGACGCCGCGTATCCAGTAGGAAGGGTGGTTGGCCGAAGCCAGCTTTTCAGGTATAATCTCAGTGTGGGAGCGAGACATGGAATATGATATCGCCGCCAAGGTGTTGATCGAAAAGGGTCACCGCGAGATCCTGGAGCATTTCCTGGGTCTGGCGGTGGTCGAGAGCACGCTGGTCGAGGAGTTGCCGCAGCAGACCGCGACCCTGCGCAGCAGCGACGTACCGCTCCTGGTCACCGATCCACGAGGACGGCGGCGGCTGGTGGTGCTGGAGCTGCAAAGCGACTGGGAGTGGGATGTGCCGGTGCGGTTGTTGGAGTATCGCTGTCGGCACATCCTCAAGGAGCGCGTCACGGACGCGCTGTCGTGCGTTCTGCTCCTGCGGCCGTCGCACGCGGCGCAGGAGCGTTACAGGGATCGCGAGGTCAGCTTCCGCTATCGGTTGGTGCGGGTCTACGAGTTGGACGCGGCCGCGGTCGTCCAGGGGCCGATCGTGAATTTGTTGCCGTTTGTGCCGGTCATGCGCGGCGGCGGCGAGCTGACCGTGGCGGCTGAACAGTTGATCTACGAGAGTCCCCTGCCGCGCGGCGACAAAGCCGATATGCTGACGGGCATGGCGATCCTGGCAGGGTTGGTGTCCAAAGAGTTGACCAGGGAACTGGTGTCACGCAGGAGGGATCTGATGATTCAGTCTTACTTCTATGAACTGGTCAAGGAAGAGGGCCTTCAGGAGGGCCGGCAGGAGGGCCGGCAGGAAGGCCGGCAGGAGGGGCTGCAGGAAGGCCGGCAGGAAGGCCGGCAAGAAGGCCGGCAAGAAGGATTGCAGGAAGGGATCCGACAGGGAGTGTTGGCGGCCATCACCTTCGGTCTGGATTTGCGGTTTGGGGCGGAGGGACTGCGGCTGTTTCCGGAAATCGAGACGCTCCCCAGCCTGCCGTTACTGCGCGCCGTCCAGGAACACCTGAAGACCGCTCAGACCCCCGAGGAGTTGCGCCGGATTTACCGGGATAATGGTGACACGGTGACAGGGTGACATGGTGAAGGGGTGACAAGGTGCGTGGTCGCGGCGGACAGATCGGCGCAGCCGGCTAGATCGAAGCGACCGTATCACCGCGCTCGAGCGCCGCAACCCCTACGCCGTGCGGTTGTTCGGGGCGCGAGTCAGTAGCGGCGCCTACGAAATCCGCTATCCGGATCAGCGAGAGCGAGCGGTGGTGGACTTTTTTGAGGCAAATGCGGCCGATAGCCGGGTATGGCGACAACTGCTCAGCAGGCGAGAGAGGAAGGTTGACCATGTTCGGCAAAGCGATTGACGCGATTTCGGATCAAGAATGGGATCAGGCAGTGGCAGCTCACCTGGACTGGGGCCAGACGTGGCACGGCGACC
>PHCA01000350.1 GCA_002842085.1 Chloroflexi bacterium HGW-Chloroflexi-1 | reverse complement strand
CCGGTGATGTAGGGATTCATGGGAATCTCCTCTATTTGTAAAGACGATTGGTCAAGTGTAGTCTGCTCTTCTCTGGTAAGCGGTGCATAGCCACCGGATTCGAGCAGCATATTTGCCTCCCTAACCGATGCGAGACCGCCATACTCGAACAGAACGCCGACGATCGCCATGAGGACGTTCCGATCCTTGTTAGCGCTGGGCAAGTGCTTATCATTTTCCCAATAGCTGATCATCTGAGCTTGGGGCGAGTCTTGGGTGCGAAGGCGTAGCTGAAGCTGATAGGCGAACTCCTCCTGGGTCAGATAACCGCCCGTTCCGGGAACCCGGGTGTTTCTCCGACACCGTCTCAGGTTCTGACCGAAGGTCTGGTGCATCGAGATCCTCAAAGAATGTTTGAGCAGATTCCAGGAGATGCCGATGGATATTCAAACCGCTTTCTAGTACATTACTGGCAGGATTCGATACTAAGTTTATCACAACAGGGTTTGATACGCAAGAGAAGTCATTCTCATCTGGTAATGTCTGGGGCAGAAAGGGGCTAAACAAATGACTACCGAGATGCTGCTTATCATTTTTCTTGCCGGTATTGTTGTGGGCATGATATTGGGCGCCTCTCTTACGCGCCCCAACATCGTGAGTTAGCCAAGCAGGGCCAGGCCAGCGCCAGGATGACGGCGCACCAGTCGGCACTCGATACCCGACCACCCGTGCCGGCAAACCATCGCCAGCGGCCTTCTCTCGCGCTGTTCGCAAAGAGAGATTTGTGCCTGGATAGGCAGGCGCGCTGTTGAGCTTTCATAGCAGGGCCCGCGCGGCAGGCCCCAGGCAACGTCCAGCAGTTCAGCGCTGTGGTCGGAGCTCCGAGGCCCGGCACGGCGGCAGCCAGCCGCGGAGGCCAAAAATTCATCTACGTCTGGAAAGGAGCAACCCTATGGGACCTGAAGAAGCACTGCTGCGTGGGCAGCTTCGGCCGGGGGAGGAGGCCAGCGTTTGGCGGAACTACCCGCACTATAACCTGGAGCACGACTGGCATACCGACGCCGAACTCTACCGCATGGGCCAGACCGGGCTCGAACGGATCACCAGGGAGCACGTACCCTACTTCGGGCAGGTACCGCTCATCCCGGGGCTGCCGGGGGAGTAACCGCCCCGCGGCTTTGAGCGTCCGGTAAGGCCAAGGAGATGACGGGGGAGGCGGCGGACGCCGTCACGACGCTTCCCCCGTCACAGGCCGACAGCAATTTCTACGTGACTGATCCCGGCAGACGCGGCGTCGTATCAAGCCGGCATCAACACATAAATCGTTTCGGCCAGGCTCTCATCGGTTGGAATGGGCCGGCTTTGCCGGCGGAGATCGCTCAGGTGGCCGTAGAGCGTTGTCAGAAGATTGACTCTCGCTTCCTCGGTCGTCGTACCGATCCCGATAAGGCCGTCCAGTACCGGGCAACGGGCCAGAAAGTGACCGTCGGCAGGTTCGATGAGGACGACGAAGCGGTAGCTTCTCACCTCCCGGCGCGCCTGTTCGGCCTGCCAACGCGCAATGGTGGCCTCGAAGTTGGGCTCCGGTTCTTTTATCATCTATTCTCAAGCTGTCCTGACTATCTTCTGTCATGGCCGGTAAACTCCTTTCAGCACGTCAAAAGCCCCACCCCAATAAAACGCCACCATACTCTTTGACCTCCCCCTTCGCGATATCGCGAACGCTTTTCTCCCACAGATCGTTCATGACATTGTGACAATCACTCAGATCAATGCGATCGGGTAGCTTAACGCCTTCCAGAAGATCGTGAAGCCAATCAAAGTTGCTCATCCATTATCCTCGCGCCTTCGCCAACGCCTCGGCCCCGCCGGCGATATCCAGCAGCTCCTTGGTAATCGCCTCCTGCCGCGCCTTGTTGTAGCTCAAAGTAAGCTCGGCGATCAGGTCCGTGGCTGCGTCGCGCGCGTTGCGCATGGCTACCATGCGGGCGCTCTGTTCGCTGGCGATGGACTCCAGCATGGCCTGGTAGATCTCCAGCTCGGTGAAGCGGGGCAACACCTGACCCAGGATGGCCTGAGGGTTCGGCTCGTAGATGTAGTCCACACTGCTGGGGGTCCCATTCTCCCACATCGGCTCCAGCGGCAGGAGGCGCATGATGGTCGGGCGCTGGACGAGGGTGTTGACGAAACTGGTATAAGCCAGGTAGACGGCATCCCAACGCCCAGCCAGGAAGTCGTCGATCGCCACCCGTGCAATGGGCGACAGGTCCGCCACCGTCGGCCGATCCGGGATGCCGGTGAATTCGGCCACCACCGGAAAGCCGTAACGCATCAAGAAATCGCGGCCCTTGCGGCCCACAGCGATGAGGTTGTATGGCTGCTCCTGCCCGTTAACGAAATCCACCGCCTTGCGGATCATGTTCGAGTTGAAGGCGCCGCACAGCCCGCGGTCGGCTGTGTAGACGATCAGGCCGACGCTCTTGATCGGCCGTTGTTCCAGCAGGGGATGGAGCGCATCGCTGCCGGAGCGCGTCTGTCGGGCCAGGGAGCGCAATACGACCAGCGCTTTCTCGGCGTAAGGGCGCGAGGCCAGGGTCTGCTGTTGAGCCTTGCGCATCTTGGAGGCGGCCACCGTCTCCATGGCCTTGGCGATCTGGGCGGTGTTGCGTACGCCGCGGATGCGGCGACGGATTTCGCGTGCGGTTGCCATTTCTTATGCCCACTGGGCCTTGAAGTCCGCGATGGCAGCCTTGAGTCGCCCGCTGGTCTCATCGCTGAGGGCTTTTTCGCTCATGATTGTCCGGCCGACGTCCGGATAGCGGGCTGCCAGGAAGCGGTGGAGAGCCTCTTCCCACGCCCTGACCTTGTCAACCGGCACGTCGTCCAGGTAGCCGGTGATGGCGGCGTAGACGATCATCACCTGCTGGTCCAGCGGCATGGGCACGTATTGGGGCTGCTTCAGCACCTCGGTCAGGCGCTGGCCGAGTTCCAACTGCGCGCGGGTCGCCTTGTCCAGGTCGGAGGCGAA
>PHCA01000033.1:11685-12713 GCA_002842085.1 Chloroflexi bacterium HGW-Chloroflexi-1 | reverse complement strand
TCACCTGCCGATCGACGTGGGCATCGACGTGCTGGCGCGTGATCTGCCCGAGGCGGCCCGGCGGCCGGGCGTGTATCGCCAGGTGCTGTTCGCCAGCGCGACCGCGTTGCCTTTCGCCGCCGGCAGCTTCAACACGGTGGTCAGCAACTGCGTCATCGAGCACATCCCCGACAACGCGGCTGTGCTGCGGGAGATCAGCCGGGTGCTGCGGCCGGGTGGCGTCTTCGCGACCACGCTGCCCAGCGAGCACTTCCCGGAGTACCTGCTGGGCTCAACCGTCTTTCGCAAACTGGGACTGCAGCGGCTGAGCCGGGCGTATGGCGACTTCTTCAACCGCATCTCCCATCATTACCACGTTTACTCACCGGAGGTCTGGCGGGAGAAGTTGGAGGCGGTGGGACTGGCTGTGGAGGAGCAAACTTATTATTTCACAGCGGCCGCACACCGGCGCTTCGATTTGAGCCACTACCTGGGCGTGCCGAACTTGATCACCAAGCGGCTGTTGGGGCGGTGGGTCCTGTTTCGGGACCAGATGAAGCTTTTTGAGTGTTGGTTACGGCCCTACTACGAGGAGCCGCTGCCTGAGTTAGGCGCATATCAGTTCGTGCGGTGTCATAGGGTCGGTGGCGCTGAGAAAAAGTGAAGGGACTGACGGAGGGACAATGAGGCATCGCGTGGGACGTTGGTTGCTTCTCCTGGGTACACTTGGCTCGGCTGTCCTGGGCCAATATTACTTCGCCAAGAAACCCGATTATTTCTGGGACGGCGTGACGTTCTATGCCCTGGCGATCGTGTTCATGTTGGTGTTGGTCCGGGGGACCGGGCGACGGGTTTCGCAGACGCGGCCGGCGTCCGTTCGTCTGAGCCGTGAAGCGCTGGTGCGCGCGGCGTTGGTGGGGCTTGGGCTGTTGCTCGGCCTGATCGTGGTGCTCCAGCTCACCGACCCGCACGAGAACTATTGGCCGATCTTCTGGCTCTGGATTGCGGCGATGGGGTTGTATCTGTTGGGGTTTGCGCGTCTGGGACGG
>PHCA01000033.1:0-11636 GCA_002842085.1 Chloroflexi bacterium HGW-Chloroflexi-1 | reverse complement strand
CCAACATGTTCGCCACTGGATGGCTTTCCGTGCCCAATCTCTCTTTCTTTTGGCAGGCGGGCTGGTTCAAACTGCTGGGTGACAACCTGATCGGGCTGCGTTTGCCGTGGGCGGTAGTGGGTACCTTTACTGTGCTGGGCACTTACTTGCTGGTGCGGCGTCAGTTTGACCGGCGGCAGGCGTTGTTGACAGCTTTCCTCCTGGCGACCTATCACTTCCACATCCACTATAGCCGGCTGGGCTCCAACCAAGTCGCGGACCCGCTGTTTGTGGTTTGGGTGCTCTATTTCATGGTCGTGGGTTGGCAGGGTGGGTGGCGTTGAGCGTGGGCCGCCAGCAGCGTGGTCGCAGGAGTGGCCTTCTACTTCTACGCTGGCTCGCGCCAGGTGCCGGTGGCCTGCTCAACAACACCGAGTCGTTCGGGTTGGTGCAGGTGGAGGCGTTCTTATGCGGCCCGCCCGTGGTGGCGACCGATCTGCCCGGCGTGCGCCAGCCGGTGCGGATGACCGGCATGGGCGAGATCGTGCCCATCGCCGACGCGGCCGGCCTGGCCGAAGGGATTGTGAAGGTGCTGAAGGATCGGGCCGGCTACGTGCGGCCGCGGGCGGAGATCGTGGATATCTTCAGCATGGCGCGCACGACCGAGGCGTACGAGCGGCTGTTTGGAGACAAGTGTCGCGTGCGGGAGATCTAACCTGGGGTGAATGAGGAGTATTCACGATGGTAGACGACAGTATGGTGCCTGAAATCGCTGGTGCGACCGACGCTGTTGCGACGGCGCAGTCACCTGCGTCATCGCGCCTGTGGCGTGGTTTGCAGTTGAACCTGTTCTCTCCGCGGGGGATGGATGCCGGCACAGGCCTCGCGCTGCGCACCGTCATGATAGAGTGGGCGATCCTGGCGGCCGTCGTGTTTATCTTCTGCACGGTTTTTTTGAGCTTCGACGACACGCGTGTGCTGCCCGGTAACGAGGCGGACATCGTTCAGTCGCTGGATTGGACACTGGTCAACGGCCTGAAGCAGTTTGGTCAGTTCCCGCTGTGGAACCCGTACCTACGCAGCGGCTTCCCATACGTGGCTGATCCGTTCTTGCACGTTTACAACCCTTTGGCCACGCTGCCGGTGCTCGTATTCGGGGTGTGGAATGGCTTCAAGGTAGCGTTGTTCCTGTCTTTTCTTGCCGCGGCGCTGGGGATGTGGTGGCTGGGGGTCGTATTAAGGCTGGGGCGGCCGGCGCGCCTCTGGATGGGGTTGATGTACGCGTTTACCGGCCAGGCGGTGGCGCGCTTTTTCCAGGGGGAGTATGACTTCGTACTGGGCTTCGCCTGGATCCCGTGGGTGTTGGCATTTATCCTGCTGGCCATGCGCACGCGGCAGCGGCGGCACGTACTCGGCGCAGTCGTCACGCTGGCGCTCCTCTTTTTCTCCGGCAACGTCTATTACACGTTCTACATGGCCTTTGTTATCGCACTCCTCGCGTTTGTCGGCGTAGTGGGGAGCGACTGGACAGGGCGGCGACTGGGATGGCGTGGCCGGGCGCTGCTGATCGTGGTCGTCATCGTCCTGCTGGCGTTGGGGCTGACCGCAATCCAGTGGCTGCCGATGGTGGACTATTGGACGAGCTACACCAAGATGCCCGACACGCAACTAGTCGGGTCGCACAGCCTACCCCAGATCTGGCTTGACTATGTGTCGAAGGATCATCAGCGGCCGGACGCCTTCAAGATGTTGCCGTCCGAGGAGTTTTACGCGTACACTGGCGTCTGGCCCTTCCTGCTCCTGGCTTTCCTACCGTTAGCGATCCGCCGGGGCGACCGGCGGGCCCTGGTTTTCCTGGGGCTTTTGTTGCTGATGTCGGTGGCTTACGTCGCGACCCGGTACATGCCGTGGGCGCAGCTCTACAGAGAGTCCGCATTTTTGAGCCAGTTTCGGTATCAGACGCGGATGCTGATCTATGGCGTAGTGGCGCTGATCGCGCTGGCCGGCTGCGGGCTGGATGCGATCTGGCGGCGAGTGGGCACGCTGCCGCAGCTCAGCCGCGTTTCCGTGCCGGATCTCGCGCGTTGGATATTTGTTCGCCTGGGCGCCATCGTGCTGCTCGGGTTCATGTTCTGGTCGGTGGCCGACGTCTACAGCACGAACCGGGTGCATGCGCGGGCACGGGTGCTTTACGCTCCTCCTTATGAACTGGTGGGGTGGTTGCGCCAGTACGACGATGCCGTCTTTTATATGGACACCCCGCACGGCTGGCACGGCCCGATCGTCTCGAACGGCATACGCTACCTTGACGCCTGGTACGGCCTGGCGCCGTTGCTGCCCACCCAGGGGGCCATGAACGCGCGCCTCGTGCGGGCACGCCCCAACTACGTAGCTCTCGGCAACGACAGAATGCCCGATTCGCCTGGCGAATTGGTGCAGCAGTTCTCAGAACACACCATCTGGCGCATGCCAGAGAGCCTGCCCTTCGCCTTCACTGTATCGGATGCCCTGTTGCGCGATCCCGCGGGCGGCGTTGAGTTGGCGGCGACCGATGTGCGGGCAGTTCAGCCGGCGCTTGCCAGCCCCAATCGTATCACCATGCAGGCAGAAGGAACTGAGGGTGAGACCGTGGTGGTGCTGACTAGCGCCTACCGTGGCTGGCGATTGACTATTGATGGACGCCCGGCATCATTGCGCAACGTGGGCGGCTACCTGGCTGCGTCGGTTCAGCCGGGCACGCATCGCTATGAGTTTAGCTTCGGCCCTAGCTCGTTTTGGGTGGGGTTGCTCGTGAGCGTTACGACCATCTTGGGGCTGGTAGTGTTTGCTGTTGTGGACGGGAGATCGAAACGGTGGCGTTTCCGGACGAATGCGGTCTACGCCGGAGGTGTGCTGCGACCGGCGATGCTACTGGACCTGCCCGATGACACGCCGGTACGTGTCACGGTCGAGCCTTACGATGAGCCCTCTCCCGGAGGTGGCGCGGGAACGCCAGGCGCGCTGGAAGCCGAGACAGAGTCGCCGGGGCTGGCGCGTCTTGGCTGGGTCCTGTTCGGCCTGGGCATGTTCGTCTATCTCCTCACCCGGCTGTGGCACATTGATCAGTTCCCGATCTATTTCTTTACCGATGAAGCCACCTTTACCCTGTTGGCCCAGGACCTGTTGTCCCGTGGCTTACGGGATGGCCGCGGGACACTCCTGCCGATTTACTTTGAAGTCGCCGGCAACCGTTGGACGCCGGTCCTGGCCGTTTATGAGCATCTGCCTGCAGTCGCTTGGTTCGGCAAATCCATCGTTGCCACGCGCGCGACCTCGGCCCTCGTCACCTTGCTGGTACCCCTGGCGGTGTCGTTCACCCTCAAGCTCATCTTCCGCATTCGTTATTGGTGGGTGGGCGCGGCGCTCGTGGCAACGGTGCCGACCTGGTTCCTGCATTCGCGTACCGCGTTCGAATGGCTCACGATGGCATCCTTATATGCCTGCTTCATCCTGTGCTATCTGCTCTACCGCACCCGCTCGCCTAAATTCCTCTTCCTGGCCATTGTTTTCGGGGCCGCGACCTTCTATAACCATGCCTCCGGGCAGTTGGTCATGGCGGCCTCGGCAGGGCTTCTGGTCGCCTCGGACTTTCGATATCATCTGAAAAACTGGCGCACGATCTTGCTCGGGCTGCTGCTGGTCGCGCTGTTGGCTGTCCCATTGCTGCGGCTGCAAAGCGAGCAGCCTGGTGCGATGTTGACGCATCTTCGTGTCATCAACTCCTACTGGTTCCGTGACGCACCGCTTGTGGATAAGCTGCGTCAGTTCGCGAGCACCTACGCTTATGGGCTGAGTCCCAACTATTGGTTTTTCCCAAATGAACACGACCTGGTGCGTCATCGCATGAGGGGCTATGGGAATTTGGGTTGGGTGATGCTGCCGTTTGTGTTGGCCGGGGCCTTACTGTGCCTGCGGCGGGTCCGCTCGTCAACGCATCGGGCAGTGCTGCTCGCGGCCCTCGCCGCACCGGTCGGCGCGGCCACAACAGACGTTGCTATCACACGGATGATGGCTTTCATACCGCCGGCTTGCATCATCGCCGGCCTGGGCCTCGATCTGCTGTTGGAATGGTTCCGACAGGCTCTGCAAGCATTGCGCGAGGGGCTGGGCGCGCGCCGATCTCGTGATGGATACAGCATCCTGGCGGTTGCAATCTTCGTCGTGCTGTCGGGCGCAAGCCTTGCGATGCTGCGTGATGCGCTGAGCAACGGCCCGACCTGGTACAATGACTACGGGCTGTACGGTATGCAGTATGGCGCTCGTCAGCTCTTCACCGAGGCGATCCCTCAATACCTGAAGGCGGAACCGGAGACAACGGTGATCGTGAGTCCGAACTGGGCGAACGGCACTGATACCTTTGTCCGTTTCTTCCTTCCGCAAAACCAGCAGTTTTCCCGCGTCCAGATGCACGACGCACGTTACTTCATGGAGAAACGGCAGGATCTTACGCCCAACATGGTGTTGGTGATGCAGTCCAACGAGTATGAGCAAGTCAAGGCCAGCCTGAAGTTCTCCCGCGTTGACGTGGAGCAGGTCATCCCTTACCCCGATGGCAGCCCCGGCTTCTACTTCGTCCGCCTGGCCTACGCCGACAACTTCGACGCGCTGCTGGCCGCCGAACGCGCCGAACGGGCCAAGCCGGTGGTCACACCCTACGTGCTCGACGGCCAGCAGATCCAGGTGAGCCATTCCCAGTTGGATATCGGGCAGCTGCGCAATTTGTTCGACAATGATCGCTTCACGTTGGCGCGCGGCCTGGAGGCCAACCCGCTGGTCTTCGACTTCGCCTTCCCGCAGCCGCGCCCTATGACGGGCCTGGCCGCCGATTTCGGCTCGATGGACTTCACCCTGACGGTGCGCCTGTACGCGTCGGGCGCCGCCGAGCCGATCGTCTACAGCCAGACCTACCGCGGTCTGCCGCCAGACCCGCACGTGGAGCTGGCTTTCGATCGGGGGTCGAACGCGGCCGTCAGGGCTCGCGTAGAGATCTTGCAGCTCAACGCCGGGGATGAGGTACACATCCACGTGCGCGAGCTAACTTTCAAGTAGATACTCCAGATCGTCGCGGTCTGATCCCAAGCGGAAGGGCAGTGTTAACCTCATGTTACGAGCAGCCGTAATCGGTGTTGGCGCTATCGGCCGGCACCATGTGCGCATCTACAATCAATTCGAGGATGTAGAACTGGTCGCCGTGGCCGACACAGACGAAGCGCGCCGCAGTATCCTCTCAATAATCTGGGGGCTGTGGCCGGTCTGTGACCGAGCCACGGTGGCTCGGTCACAGACCGGCCACAGCATACCCCGAAAAATTGAGAAGATACCGCGCCGCACGTCCATCGCCCGGCGCTACAAAGTGACGCCCTACACCTCCTACGAAGAAATGCTCGCTAAGGAGCGTCTCGACGAGTTGGTCTCGATCGCCGTGCCGACAATGCTGCACCGCGATGTGGCGCTGGCAGCCATTGAGTACGGGGGGCATGTGTTGGTGGAAAAGCCCATCGCCGCCACCGTGCCCGAAGACATGCTCTCCGGCATCATCCGTTTCACGAACGGTGTCGTTGCGGGCCTTCATTCAGGCGGCCACCCGCGGCGCGCCGCCGGCCGTGACGGGCATGGACGCCCTGTACGCCCTGGCGCTGGTGAAGCTGCTGCTGGCGTCCGCCGAGCGCGGGCAGATGTTGCGCTTCCGCGAACAGGTGCAAACGCGCGGTTGGGGACCAATGATGGGCATGTAGCCGCCCTGCGGGGCCGCCCGACGCTGAACATAGGGAGAGACGTATGTCTGAATCGTCGCACGATATGATACCGCGCTCCGGCCTGCGTGGCCTGACCGCCCAGGTGAGCGCGTGGGCCGGCACGCCTGCTGGGGCGCGCTGGCTGCTGGCGCTGATCCTGCTGGTCGGCGCGTACCTGCGCCTGAACCACCTCAACTGGGATATGGGCGCGCACATCCACCCGGACGAGCGCTTCCTGACGATGGTCGAGAGCGCGTTGCAACTGCCCAAGAACCTGGGTGAGTTCTTCGACAGCACCCAGTCGCCGATGAATCCGTACAACAAGGGCTACGGGTTCTTCGTCTACGGCACGCTGCCGATCTTCATCGTCAAAGTGGTCTCGGTTGCTGCGGACAAGCTGAATCAGACCGCGCTGTTGTGGACGAGCGGGCCCGGCGTGCCGCTGAATCTGGCCGGCTACGACGGCGTGCACCTGGTGGGCAGGGCGCTATCCGGGCTGTTCGACCTGGCCGGGGTGTGGCTGATCTATGTGATTGGCAAGCGGCTCTACAGCCGGAAGGTGGGGCTGCTGGCGGCCGCGCTGTTGGCCTTCGCCGTGCTGCCGCTGCAACAGTCGCATTTCTTCACGGCGGACACCTTCGGCACGTTCTTCGCGTTGCTGACTTTCTACTTTGCCGTGCGGGTGGCGCAGGGTGGGGGGCAAGAGGCAAGAGGCAAATGGCAAGGGGATGGCGGCTGGATCAGCTATCTGGCGCTGGGCGCCAGCCTGGGTGCCAGCTTGGCCTGCCGCATCAACCTGGCACCGCTGGCTGGCATCGCGTTGCTGGCTGCTGGCATTCGTCTGTGGGACGATTGGCACGACGGGAGCGCGGGAGCGAGGGAGCGCGGGAGCAGGGGAGTAGAGGGGCAGAGGAGCAGAGGCGATGGCGCGTGGCTGGCCACCTTGCTCCAGGCGACCTTGTTCCGATTGCTGCTGATGACCATCGTCGCGGTCGCGGTCTTCCGGGTGGCTCAGCCGTACGCGTTCGGCGGTACCAGCTTGCTCGATTTCAGCCTGTCCAAGCAGTGGCAGGACAACATGCGCCAGATCCGTCAACTGATCGGCGGGGACGCGGACACGCCGCCGGGGCATCAGTGGGCCAGCCGCACGCCGTTTGTGTTCCCGTTTGGCAACATGGTGGTGTGGGGCATGGGGCTGCCGATGGGATTGGCCGCCTGGGCCGGCTGGGCGCTGGCCGCCTGGCAACTGCTGCGCGGGCTCACAACGAAGTACGGTGGCCGCATGGTCCGGGCACATTTGTTGCCGGTGGTCTGGATTGGCGGGATGTTCCTGTGGCAGGGGCTGCAATTCGTGCAATCCATGCGCTACTACCTGCCGCTCTACCCGATCTACGCGCTGATGGCCGCGTGGGTGCTGTGGTGGGTGGTGGAGAAGGCGCAAAAGATCAAAAAATCAGCAAATCAGCAAATCGCAGATGGCAAATTGCGTATCGCGTATCGCGTATCGCGTATCGCGCCCCAGGCCGCCTACGCCCTCCTGGCCCTCGTCGTCGTGGGGACGATGCTGTGGGGCTGGGGTTTCCTGGCGATCTACCGCCGGCCGCTAACGCGCGTCACCGCGTCGCGCTGGATGTATCAGAACGTCGCGCCGGGCAGTCACATCGGGAACGAGCACTGGGATGACGGGCTGCCGCTGCGCATCGAGGGCAAAGATGGCTTCGGCTCCTTCGGGCTCAAGGGACTGAGCAGCTCCAGCGACAACAACATGCAGATGTATTGGGAGGACACGCCGGAGAAGCGGGAGCAGCTCTACCAGTGGCTGAATGAGGCGGACTACCTGGTGCTGTCCAGCAACCGGCTGTGGGGGTCGATCCCGCGGCTGCCGCTGCGCTATCCCATGACGACGCTGTACTATCAACTACTTTTCGCCGAGAAGCTGGGGTTCGAGCAGGCGCTGCACGTGACGTCGTTCCCGACGATCTTCGGCATCCAGTTCAACGACACAAAGGCCGAGGAGGCATTCAGCGTCTACGATCACCCGGAAGTCTACATCTTCAAGAAGACGCCGGGCTACAGCGAGGGGCTGGTGCGGAGCTACCTGGATGCGGTGGATCTGGAGTTCACCATCCAGATGTGGCCCAAGCAGGTCAGCGCGGCGCGCGGCGCCCTGATGCTGACCGATGAGGAGACAGTGCAACAGCAGGCCGGCGGCACCTGGTCCCGGATTTTCAACCTGGACGGGCTGGTCAACCGGTGGCCAGGGATGTCGGTCATCGCCTGGCTGCTACTGCTGGAACTGCTGGGGGTGGTCGCGTTCCCGATCGCGTTCGTGGCCCTGCGCGGCCTGTCGGACCGGGGCTATGGGGTCAGCAAGACGCTGGGGGTGCTGCTGCTGGCCTGGCTGAGCTGGATCGGGCCGAGCCTCAAGCTCGTGCCCTACGATCGCTGGTGGATCGCCGCGGCGCTGGGGCTGCTGATCGGCGCCGGCGCGGCCGTCGGCTGGCGCCGGCGCGCCGGCCTGGCCGCCTTCGTGCGCGAGCGCCGCGGCCTGCTGTTGACTGAGGGGACGCTCTTCCTGGGGCTGTTCGCCATGTTCCTGCTGATCCGCTGGGGCAACCCCGACCTGTGGCACCCGGCGCGCGGTGGCGAGAAGCCGATGGACTTCGCCTACCTCAACGCGGTGATCAAGTCCACCACCTTCCCGCCTTATGATCCCTGGCACGCGGGCGGTTTCTTGAGCTACTACTACTTCGGTTTCGTCATTGTCGGCACGCTGATCAAGCTGACCGGCATTGTGCCGTGGGTGGCGTACAACCTGGTCGTGCCAACGCTGTTCGCACTGACCGGGCTGGGCGCCTTCAGCGTGGCCTACAGCCTGGCCGATGGTGACCGGGCGACGGAGTTCCCCGGCGAAGTGGGGCCATCGGCCGGCGGGATGCGCGTGGGGCCGCTGTTGGCCGGGCTGGCGGGCGCCTTCTTCGTCGCCATCGCCGGCAACTTCGGCAACCTCAAGTTGATCCTGGACCAATTGGCGGCGCGTTCGACGTTGCCGCCGGGGGCCGGGCTGCTGGGCCTGGGTGCCCTGCGGCGCTCGCTGGACGGCCTGTGGAGCGTGATCACCGGCTCCCAAACGTTGCAGTTCCCCAACGACTGGTGGTTCTGGAACGCCTCGCGCGTCATCCCCGACACCATCAACGAATTCCCGTTCTTCACCTTCACCTACGCCGACCTGCATGCGCACATGATCGCGCTGCCGCTGACGTTGTTGGGTTTAGCGATTGCTGTGGCGCTGGTGCGGCATGGGTATTGGGTATCAGGTATTAGGTATTCCAGGGGAAGCGCCAATACCCAATCCCCAATCCCCAATACCCAACACCCAATACCCAATACCCAATACCCAATACCCGGTATCGAACCATCCCCCTGGCGCATCTCGTTACCCGACCTGCTCCCGATCGTCCTGCTTGGCCTGGTGGTTGGCGCGCTGCGCGCCACCAACACGTGGGACTTCCCGACTTACATCCTGGTTGGGTTGACCGCGCTCGCGGTGCTGGAGGTGGCCCGGCGGTGTCGGATGCCGTTCCCAGAGGCGCTGGACGAACGGCTGGCGTTTCTGTTCCGCGCCGCGGTGTCAGTGCTCTGGCGTACGGTGATCCTGGTGGCGGTCGCCAGCCTGACCTTCTATCCTTACACCAAATACTACGCGACCCAGTACGCGGGTTTGCAGCGTTGGAAAGACGCCACCACGAGCCTTTCGGACTACCTGACGGTCTGGGGCTTTTTCCTGGCGGTGACGGTCATCTATCTGCTGAGCGAGCTGGGGGCGCAAATCGCAAATCGCAAATCGCAAATCGCAAATGACGGGTCCTTCATCTTTGGTCCTTCGTCGTTAAGCTACATCGTCGGCGCGACGATCGTGATCCTGGCGGCCGGGCTGGCGTTGAAAGCGCAGGTGTGGCTGATCGCGCTGCCGCTGTTCGTGTTGGCAGCGGTTCTGGCATTCGGGAGCGACATCCCCTCGACGCGGCGTCTGGGCCTGTTGCTGATCGCGCTGGCGCTGGCGATCACGATGGGGGTCGAAGTGGTCCGGCAGAAGGACGACATCGGCCGGATGAACACCGTATTCAAGTTCTACCTGCAGGCGTGGACGCTGCTCGGTGTCGGCGCGGCCGTGGGCCTGGGCACGTGGGCCGCCCGCGCCATGAGTTGGCGTCCAAGTTGGCGGCGGCTGGCTTGGGGTGTCACGGCGCTGCTGTTCCTGGGCGTCATGCTCTACCCGGGGCTGGCGGCACGGGCCAAGGTGTTGGATCGCTTCTCGAAAGAAGCCTCGCCGCACGGGCTGGATGGCATCGCCTACATGGACCAGGCGCAGTACTCCGACAACAATCGTGACCTGCGGCTGGCGGACGACAAGGCGGCGATCCTGTGGATGCTGGAAAACGTGGAGGGCTCGCCGGTGATCCTGGAGGGCAACTCGCCCGGCTATCGCTGGGGCAGCCGCTTCAGCATCTACACCGGGTTGCCGGCGGTGCAGGGGTGGGACTGGCATCAAAAACAGCAGCGTTCGGTGGTACCGGGCACCGAGATCGATCGGCGGCTGGGCCATGTCCGGGAGATGTACGACACCACCGACTTGCGCCGGGCTCAGTACCTCCTCGACCACTATGGCGTCGCGTACGTCATCGTGGGCGAGCTGGAGCGCGCATACTACAGCGCCGAGGGATTGGCGAAGTTCGACACGCTGACGGGCCAGGGCTATCTGGAGGTGGCCTACGAAGGTGGTACCGTGCGCATCTACGAAGTAGTGGGGCGCGCCGCGCCGGTTGCGGTTGCGCCGGCCGTGGCTCCCTCCCCGAAGGCTCCGCAGGCGGGCACCCTGAAAGCCGAGCCGCCCGTGCCACCGGAAGCCACCTTACCGGCCGCGCAGCCGTTCGAGTCGCCGGCGAAGTGAAACGTAAAACGTGAAACGTAAAGTCGTCGTATCCTCTCGATATTTCGGGGCGAAAGTGGGGCAGACTTTCCAGTCTGCCGTTTGGACAGGCTAGAAAGCCTGCCCCACATAATCGTTGTGGCTATTGCTTGACTAGTCAGCAGGTTAGCGGCGCCCAAATGCATGTCGAGCACATCATTCCCCTCGCGCGCGGCGGCTCCTCGGACGAAGACAACCTGTGGCTGACCTGCGCCTGGTGCAACAGTTACAAAGGCGCTCAAACCCACGCCGTTGACCCGCTGACCAGCGAAGAGGTAGCCCTCCTCGGGATCACGGCCCTTTATCACCTCGGACAACGTGTCCGTATCCACCAAGACAGATGGCATCCGTCAGGCCTCCTCACGCATAAAGTGACTGCGATCTGAGGCGATCCTTTCTATCTCGGCGACGCTTTCTTCTGGAAGTCCTGCGTATACTTGTCGCCACGCTGCAAGTGTCTCCTCCGGTTTCTCCTGGGCCGGAAACCGCAAGACGATAGTCACGCGTTGCTCATCAGGCAGAGTCAACGGTCGAAGCGGCGTGAATACGCCCTTGCGATAGATGGCTTCCACTACTTGTTCCATTGTCTGTCACCCCCTTTTGCTTTTGGGGCTCGCCGGGTTGGGGCCAAGCGAGCAGCGCGCGCGACATGCGCCTCGCTGTCGTGCGATTCGATTATAGTTCAAGCGTTTCTGAAAGGCAAGCGGCGGCGCGACTTAACCTCCTGGCCCGCCTGTGTTATAATCTGCGTGCGTTAGCCAAACACCAACGACCAGGAATACCGTGACCGCTCATCCTGCACCAGCACCCATCAGCCCGGCGCGCCGCCGTCTGTTTTCGGCTTTTCGTTTTTCGCTTTTCGTTTTGCTTCTTCTCGCGGCCGCTGCGCTCCGCTTCTCCCACCTCAACTGGGA
>PHCA01000032.1 GCA_002842085.1 Chloroflexi bacterium HGW-Chloroflexi-1 | reverse complement strand
GTCACGTCCCCGGTGAGGGTGTGTTTACCCTCGATGCTGAATTTCTCCATTGAAATCGTTCCTTTCGATTGCGGATTTCAGATTGCGGATTGCTTTCTACCTTGTCCAGCTATTGCCATCCGCTTATCCGTTTCTATCCGTTGCCTTTCGATTGCGGATTGCAGATTGCGGATTGCGAACTGCGAACTGCTTCCTACTTCCATCCGCTTATCCGCTCCTATCCGCTGCCATCCGCTTATCCGTTTCTATCCGTTGCCTCCTGCGCTTCACACCTTCAACCCACCGGCCACAGTGCGACCGGCTCACCGGCTTTAACGTGCAACCGCTGCGCTGCGTTCCCGTCCCGGACAGCGACTTCCAATGTGCTGCCACTGCTGATCAACGCGACCAATGCCCCGGGCGCGCCATCGGCGTAGGTTGCACCCACACGCGCGATCTGCTGACCGGCAACCCGGCAGGTCCAGCGGCCGGACTTGACCCAATCCGCCGGGATGTCGGTGATCAGATTGCCGAAGCGATCGACGTGCACTACCTGGCCGCTGATGTGGCCATCGGTATGGCGGATCGGCTGGGCCAGGGACAGGCGCACGGGATCGCTGATCGGCTGCCCAATCTGGTCGGGGAGCACACCGTGCGCCAGGTGTGCGGCGATCGGGGCAAAGATATCCCGGCCATGAAAGGTGCGGCTCGGTTCAGAGAGCCAGAACGCCGGGCGGTCTAGAACCCAGGCCCGTGCACCAAGCTCAGCCAGGGCGTGGGTGAACACGCCGTTGTCGGGGCCGACGTACAGGGCGCGTTCCGTCTGCACCAGAACAGGTCGTTGCTCCCCTCCCACACCGGGATCGACGACCGCGAGATGCACTGTGCCGCCCGGAAAGTAGGGGGCCGCGCGAGCCAAGACGTAGGCCGCCCCGCGGACATCCTGGGGCGGGATGTCGTGACTCAGGTCTATCAACCGGACGGCAGGCGCGATGCCGAGGATCACACCCTTCAGGATCCCCACATAGCCATCTGCCAACCCGAAATCGGTTGTCAGGGTGATGATTCTCATAACACGTCTCAGAGACCGATCTGCTCTCGCTCCTCTTGGGCCATTCTACCCCACACGGCATTGGGTGTCAACTGGAAAACCTGAACCCATATCGAACACGTGTGCTATTTGCTTTACAGGAATCCATGTCCACTTTTCCCAAGAACACCGATTTGTGGTAAAATGGGAGGATGAAATCAGACGTGTCCCAGCGCATCGGCGTCCTCGACGCACTCACAGCAGGGTTGACTCAGGCAATCCGCCGGCCGTGGCTGTTGATCATTCCCGTACTGGTCGATCTCGGCTTGTGGCTGGCCCCGCAGCTTTCGATCAGGGTCTTGACACAACGTTTCCTGACAGTTTGGGAAACACTGGTGCGGACGACCTACCCACCCGACCAGTTGGCCGTGATGGAAGAGATGCTGCGCACAGTCCAACAGGCATTAACCGAGATCGGCGCCCAACTCAACTTGATCGACGTCATCACCGGCGCCTGGCTGGGCGTTCCCAGCACCGTAGCGGCGACCCAGGCCACCCGGGTGACCTTTATCAGCGACGTGGTGCTGGCTCCGGCCGGGCTGAGCCTGAACCTGCCCCGAGTCGCCGCGGCCCCCTGGCGCACGCCCCCGATCGAGATCACGAACGGGTGGGCCCTGCTCCTGATCGTGGCCGGGCTCTGGTTGGCCGGGCAACTGTTGGTCGCGTTGTACTTGCGCTGGGCTGCCGTCAGCCGGCCGCTGGAACAGCGCGCGACCATGGAGGGAGAGGACCCCTGGCGGGGCGGACGCGGGTTTCTGGGCCTGGCAGTCCGTTTGACGGTTTTCGGTCTGTTCCTGGGGATCATGATCTTCGTGCTGCGCGTGCCGTTGGGCCTGGCGGCGACGCTGCTATTCCTGTCCGGGAACCCGGTGGCAGGCTTACTGTTGGCGCTGATCGGCGGGATCACGTTGTGGTTGTTGCTTTGGTTCCTCACGTCGCTCTTTTTCGTCAGCGAGACGATCCTTTTGGACCGCCAGCCGTTGTGGCGGGGGTTGCTCCAAAGCATCACCCTGGTGCGCTTGAACAGCCTGCCCACCATGGGGTTGGTGTTGGTGATCAACTTGTTGATGCTGGGCTTCCGCGCCGTGTGGGGTTTGATCGGCAACACGCCGGTCGGAGCGATCGTCGCGATCGTGAGCAACGCGTATTTGGCGACCGGCATGTTGCTGGCGGTTTTTGTGTACTACGAGAATCTGCGCAGCCGATGGCAGGCACACACAGCAGGTGCGGCCAACCAGCAGAAGTAGCCCACACGCGAGGCTGGAAAACCGTATCTGATCTAAAAACAGACGTTCGCTGCTCGTTTTCATGGCTGGTGGTGAATTGAATTCATGGCGACTTCTCAATAATCCGAGGCAGGGGCGATCCCTGGCGGTCGCCCGCGTGGGCAGGCGCAAGGCCGTGCCCCTACTGATCGAGAGGATCCGATGGCAGGCATACGGGTGTAGAGGAGATAGGACAGTGGCAGAACAGGTAAATCGGCCCAATCATTATACAGCAGACGATATTCAGGTGCTGGAAGGCCTGGAGGCCGTGCGCCGGCGCCCTGGCATGTACATCGGTGGCACCGATATCAAGGCGCTGCATCACACGGTCTACGAGGTTGTGGACAATAGCCTGACCTACGATACGCCCCTGGTGGTGTTAGAAGACGGCCAGGTTTGCCTGAAATCAATCGGCGCGTTGGTGGATGAAACCATGACTCGCCACGCCAAGGAGGTCGAAGCGGGTGAGACCACCCAGGCGCTGCGCGGGATCACGCACTTGCAAGCCCTGGCTTTTTCGCAGCAGGACTACCACCTGGCGTTCCGGCCGATCACGACCATCTTCCGCCATCGTGTGAATAGCCCGATTTACCGGGTTTCTCTGGCTACAGGACGCCAGGTTGAGATTACGGCTTATCACTCGCTGTTCACCTTTCGCGCCGGGCAGGTTGTACCGGTGCGAGGCGATGAGCTAGGAGAAGGCGACTACGTCGTCGTACCGCGCGCGTGGAGCGAGCCGCCGGTCTATCAGCAAGAGCTTGATCTGGTTGACGCGCTCCTGGCTTTGCCCCCCGAGAAGACCGGCAAGTTCTACCTATACGGCGTGCGTTGTGCCTTGAGCGCGACCGTCCGCGCGGCGCTGGCGCCGTCGCTGACCCGGCGGTCACAGTGGAACGACTATCGCTACTACAATTACCTGCCGTTCAACCTGTTGCGCGGCCTGCCGGCCGATCTGATCGAGCCTTTCAAGGCCGCGACTATCGGGACCAGGTACGGTAAGTTGCCGGCGCGGTTGGCGGTAACTCAGGCCCTGGTGGAGCTTCTGGGCCTCTACGCGGCCGAAGGGTGCGTCGTTCATGACGGCGCCAAAGCGCATCGCGCCATCGTCTTCTCGTTTGGGTCGCACGAGCCTGAGTTGGCGCGCCATGCAGTCCAGCGGATCGAAGAGGTTTGTGGCTACGAGGCGCGAGCGGTGTATGTTCACGAGTCGGCGAAAGTCGTCAAGGTCGGCGTCGAGATTTTTGCCGTGCTCCTGGAAGACATCCTGGGCGCCGGATCGCGCAGCAACGCCAAGCGCGTCCCCAACCTGGTTTTCAACCTGCCGGCGGAGTTGCGCGAGCGTTACCTGGTCGCGTATCTGGCTGGCGATGGCTACCCCTCGGCAACGTTCATGCGCCATCTGTTGGACGGAACCGCGCCGGATGCGACCGACCGCGCCAAGTACGCTTTCAACACGGCAAGTCGTGACCTGGCTACCGGCCTTCAGTACCTCCTGGCATCGGTGAGCAAAACCTGGTCGGCGGGCTTTGCGGCTAAGGACCAACATCCCCCACACGAAGTCACGCTCAACTACAAGGGGCGGGAACGCCAGTATACCTTTGAGCGCCGGTCCGATGTCCGGCGGACTGACTTCTACTGGAACGACGGCGCTTCGTATCAGCACCGCCTTCCCTACGACGAGACAGTCGAGACGTGCGGCGACTCGGTGACGCGTGCCATGCGACGCCACGGTCAGGCCGGGCTATCGCGAGGCAAGGTCCAATGCCTGTTGGATGCGGACCAGTTGACCCTGCAAGGCCGCGGCGCCGATTTCCTCGAGGGCGATCTGGGTCTGCTGAAGGTAACGCGCATTGAACCCGTGGAGGACTACGAGCACGGGTGGGTGTACGATGTTTCGGTGCCGGGCGAAGAGAACTTCGTGGCAGGGTGGGGGCCGATTGTCTGCCACAACTCCATCGACGAGGCCATGGCTGGCTACTGCGACCGCATCGCCGTCACCATTCACAAGGACGGCAGCGTTACGGTCCAGGATTGGGGCCGCGGCATTCCGGTGGGCATCCACAAACATGCCGGCAGGTCGGCGCTGGAAGTCGTGATGACCAAACTACACGCGGGCGGCAAGTTCGGCAGCGGCGCGTACAAGGTTTCAGGCGGGTTACACGGCGTCGGCGTGTCGGCGGTCAACGCGCTGTCGGACTGGATGGAGGTCCAGGTCCAGGTGGACGGCCAGACTTACTTCCAGCGGTACGAACGTGGCATCCCGCAGGCGGATGTGCGGATGATCGGCAAAGTCGAGGACGGCAGCACGGGCACCAGGACCACCTTCCTGCCCGACCGGACCATCTTCGAGGAGACCAACTTCCGCTTCGAAACGTTGGTACAGCGGTTCCGAGAGATGGCGTTCTTGAACCGCGGGCTGACCATCGACTTCATGGACCAGCGCACATCCAACGGCCCGCGCTGGATGTCCTTCTATTTCGAGGGCGGCGTGCGCAGCTTTGTGCGCTATTTGAACAAGAATCGTGCTGTTTTGCACGATCCGATCTACATCGAGAAAGAGCTGGAGGGCTCGCTGATCGAAGCGGCCGTGCAGTACAACGACGGCTACAACGAATCGGTATATGCCTTTGCCAACACCATCAACACTCCCGACGGCGGCACGCATCTCACGGGTCTGCGTTCCGCATTAACCCGCACCATCAACGATTGGGCCAAACGACAAGGATTGCTGAAGGACAACGATGCCAACTTCACCGGTGATGATACCCGCGAGGGATTGACGGCCATCATCAGCGTCAAGCTGGCCGATCCGCAGTTCGAGTCGCAGACCAAAGTCAAGCTGCTCAACGCTGAAATTCGCAACCAGGTCGAATCCGTGGTCGCCGAGGCGTTGCTGGAGTGGATGGAGAAGAACCCGCGCGAGGCCAAGAAGATCATCGAGAAGTGCACCACCTCCAGTCGCGCGCGGGAGGCCGCCCGGAAGGCGCGCGACCTGGTGATTCGCAAGAGCGCGCTGGAGAGCCTGACCTTGCCCGGCAAGCTCGCGGACTGTTCCGAGCGCGATCCGGCCAAGTGCGAATTGTATCTGGTCGAGGGCGATTCCGCAGGGGGCTGCTTTTCGGGAGATATGTTGGTTGCGCTTGCGGATGGACGCGCGCTCAGCTTTCGGGATCTTGTGGCCGAACAGGCCTTGGGAAAAGAGCACTTCTGCTATACGATCCGGCACGACGGGCAGATCGGTCTTGAGCAGATCGCCAACGGACGGATGACCCAATCCGATGCTGAAGTCGTGCGGGTGACACTGGACAACGGCGAGGTCATCACCTGTACTCCCGACCACCTCTTCATGTTGCGCGATGGGACGTACAAACCGGCCGCGGCGCTTGCGCCTGAAGATTCCCTGATGCCCTTATATCGTAAGTTATCCAACATGAGCGAACCTGGCATCACCATCGCCGGATATGAAATGGTGTGGGATCCACGTTCTAAGGTCTTTTGTCAACGCTACTTCGAAGGCGACACAGCGCGAGCGTTGGCGGCTGTGGCGAATCACAACCATCGTGTAGTGGCGGTGGAACGCCTCAGCGAACGCGTGGCAGTTTACGACATCGAGGTCCCCAATTCGCACAACTTTGCTTTGGCAAGCGGTATTTTCGTCCACAACAGCGCCAAACAGGGCCGCGATCGGCGTTTCCAGGCGATCTTGCCGTTGCGCGGCAAGATCCTGAACGTGGAAAAGGCCCGCCTGGACAAGGCCCTGGCCAGCCGAGAAATCCAGGCGCTGGTCCAGGCGCTCGGCGGTGGTGTCGGGGACAGTTTCGACCCGGAGGGCCTGCGCTATCACCGGTGCGTCATCATGAGTGTGGACGGTGACGAACAGACCTTTGTCAAGGACCCTGACGGCCAGGTGCGTGCTACGCGGGTTGGCCCGTTCATCGATGCTCTGATCGAACGCGGCGGTAACCCTTCCGACTACCAGGTATTGTGCTTCCACCCAGAGACCGGGAAGGTGCGTTACAAGCCCATCAAGAGCGTGATCCGCCACGATCATGATGGGCCGATCTACGAGATCGAGACAGCCTCTGGCCGACGCGTGCGGGTGACCGGCGAGCACAGTGTGTTCGTGGTCGGGGAGGATGGCCATCCCACGCTGAAGCGCGGCGATGCGGTGTGCGCGGGCGATCTGCTGGTGGCGCCTGCGCGTTTGCCCGCCAGCGAAGGGCGTGGACAGCGCGTCGACCTGTTGCGTTCGTTCCTCGAGTCAGGCGAGGCAATGGACAGCGATATCATCGTGCGCGGGCCGGGCGTTGAGGAGTGGTACAAGAGCCAGGTGCGCGCCGAGTATGTGGGCGATCCAGAAATGGTGGAACCGCGCGTGACGATCCCGGCCGTGGTCGGCGCGCAACTCAAGCAGCAGCGGCAGGCGCGCGGGCTGAGCCAACAAGAGATTTGCGCGGCGGTAGGCATCCGCCAGCCGGTCACCTACTATGCCTGGGAGCGCGGCGAGCAACGCCCTACCCTCAGCCATTTCCTGCGTTACGTGGAGACGCTGGGGCTCGAAGCGGACGCGCTGCTCCCGCAGGTCACGGTGGGTGATAGCAAACTCGATCACATCTGGAATACGCAATACCGGGCTGCGCCGCGCAATCGCGCGCGCGATTACGTGGCCCTGAACGAGCTGTCAACGGAGGCGTTGGCCGGGCTGGGCGATGACGTGGTGCTGACGCCGGTCCACTATGCCAACCAGGCTGTGCCGCGCTACCTGCCCATCGATGAATCTCTGCTGCTGCTGTTGGGCTTCTTTGTGGCCGAGGGTTCGCTGAGCGATCGAAACGGTGTGCGCCTGGCCGTTGGCAATCGCAACGCGGCCCTGGTGCCCGAGCTGGTGACTGCCATCCGGCAGGTATTTGGGATCGCACCCACGGTATACGAGGGCAAGGGTGGCCGGGCTGGCGAACTGCGCATCCTCAACAAGGTGATGACGGCAACCTTCCGCCTGCTGCTTGGCTTCGATGGCACAGATGCGAGCCGCAAGCACATCCCAGACCTGGTTTTCAACGTCCGTCCTGAGCTGCAACTGGCTTTTCTGCGGGGCTACTTCCTGGGCGATGGGACGCTGACCCAGAGGCAACTCTCCTTTGCCACCACATCTGAAACGCTGGCTGATCAGTTGATGTACCTGCTGCTCATGCACGGCGTCAAGGTCTCACTGCAGGAACGTCGCCCCACCGGGCAAGCCAGCGGGATGATCCGGGGCAAACCGATCGTCACCCGACGCACAGCCTATTACCTGGCCGTGAGCAACCGGAGCGCGCTGGCTGCCCTGGCGCCGGTCTGGTGTGATCATGCACGGGCCGGCGAAATGCAGGACTGGCTGGCCGGGTCACATAGCAGAAGCAACCCCCGTTCGGGGTTGCCGTTGGCTGGCGAACTGGTCGGTCTGCCGGTGCGCGCCGTGCGACAGGCGCCGGCCAGCAGCCGTAAGGTCTA
This sequence comes from Chloroflexi bacterium HGW-Chloroflexi-1, assembly GCA_002842085.1. Classification (GTDB taxonomy): domain Bacteria; phylum Chloroflexota; class Anaerolineae; order CG2-30-64-16; family CG2-30-64-16; genus CG2-30-64-16. The sequence continues at coordinate 8,049 of PHCA01000032.1, read as the reverse complement.
CGATTTCTCCGTGGAGGGTGACGAGACCTTCATTTGTGGCCGTGGCGGCATCTGCTGTCACAATACGGACGCCGACGTAGACGGCAGCCACATCAGGACGTTGTTGCTCACCATGTTCTTCCGTTACATGCCGGCGTTGATCGAGCGGGGACATCTGTACATCGCTCAGCCGCCGCTTTACCTGGTCCGCAAGGGCAAAGAGGAGCGTTACGCTTATACGGAGGCGGAAAAGGACCGGATATTGACGGAGTTGGGAGGGGGATCGGGCAACATCGCGCTGCAGCGCTACAAGGGCCTGGGCGAGATGAACCCGGAGCAGTTGTGGGAGACCACGATGAGCCCCGAAAACCGCATCCTGCTCCAGGTGACCATCGAGGATGCCGCGGCCGCCGATCGCACCTTTGACATGCTGATGGGCAACGAGGTGGCCCCGCGCAAGCGCTTCATCCAGAGTCACGCCAAAAAGGTGCGCAACCTGGACGTGTAACTGATCCCGCGGGCTGCCCAAGGTATCATCTCAATAATCCGGGGTAGGGGGCTAGCGGGCTAACGCTTAGCCGCCTTGCGCCTGCCCGCGGGGGCGACCGCAAGGGTGCGCCCCTACAAATTGAGAAGATACTGCCCAAGGACCCGCGGGTTATCATTTGCGGGAGTACGACAGCGATTAACGCACTGCGCCGCCCGATCGGGCGGCGCAGTGCGTTAATGGACGATATGGCGGGTGGCTAAGTCAGGTAATCCCGCAATTTGCGGCTGCGGCTGGGGTGACGCAAGCGTCCCAACGCCTGCGCCTCGATCTGGCGGATGCGCTCCCGCGTGACCCCGAACTTCTTGCCGACCTCTTCTAAAGTGTACGAGTAGCCATCCACCAACCCGAAACGCAACTGCAAAATACGCACCTCGCGCGGGGTCAGCGACTCGAAGATCTCGTCGATCACGCCGCGCAGCATGGTCTGCGATGCGGAGTCGGTGGGGCTGTCGGCTTCAGCATCCTCGATGAAATCGCCCAGATAGCTGTCCTCTTCTTCGCCGACCGGCATCTCCAACGACAGCGGCCGCTGGGACACCCGGATGATCTGCTCGACTTTGCGCGGCGGCACGCCCAGCCGGTCCGCGATCTCCTCGGTCGTGGGATCGCGCCCCAACTCCTGGACCAGTTGGCGGCTGGTGCGCGTCAGCCGGTTGATCTGCTCGTACATGTGGACGGGCACGCGGATGGTCCGGCCCTGGTCGGCGATCGCGCGGGTCACCGCCTGGCGGATCCACCAAGTGGCGTAGGTGCTGAACTTGTAGCCTCGCAGATAGTCGAACTTCTTGACCGCGCGGATCAGGCCGATGTTGCCTTCCTGGATTAAATCCAGGAACGGCACACCCCGTCCCACGTACTTCTTGGCCACACTGACCACCAGCCGGGAGTTGGCCTTGATCAGGTGCTCTTGGGCAGACTGCCCGTCCTTCACCGCCGCCAACAGCCGTTCCCGCTCCTCGGGACCGTCCACGCCCTGGGTGAGCTTCTGGTGCCCCTCCTTACCGCGCTCCATGCGCTTGGCCAGCACCACCTCTTCCTCGGCGGTTAGCAGCGGAACCCGGCCGATCTCTTTCAAATACAGACTGATCGAGTCATCGATATCGATCAAGTTAAGGTCGATGTCCAGCCCGCCGGAGGCTCGTCCTTCGCCACCCGCATCAGCGACCGCATCAGCGACCGCATCAGCGACCGCATCAGCGACCGCATCAGCGACCGCTGATGCGGCCTCAGACTCCTCTCCCTGCTGGAAAGGACCGACAGCGATGCTTTGTTCAAACAAATTCGCGAAGAGATCTTCCAGTTGATCGATATTGGTTTCGGCTTCGGGGAACGCGCTCAGGACGTCGTCGTAAGTCACAAATCCCTGATCGCGTCCCAACACGATGAGTTGCTCGGCTGCGGCGGCCGAACGCGCGCCGATGTCGTCGGCCGCCGCAGCGCCAGCCGCAGCGCCAGCCGCAGCGCCAGCCGCAGCGCCAGCCGAAGTGACAACCGCTGGCAACGCGCCGACCGGCTGGATCTCTCGTTCTTCGGCCTGTGCATTCATAAGCACACGCTCCTTCACCGCTGATCCCCCACAAGGCGCATATCCATCAGACTGCGCCAGGTGGCCGCGGCCTCCATAGTCACGGGATGAACGCACCACCGGTTGGCTGGGCGCTTTAGGCGCCAGCCCCCACGTCCGCGGGGGCCAGCCGCAGGCAGCGGCCCGGTCATCCCTTTCTCAAAAGCATTGTATCCCTTTTCTTTATGCTGGAACGTGGTCTACGTTACCGGTTTCGCAAACCTTCTCAGTGCGTATCTGCCCAGCCAGGCGACCGATGAAGCGCCTTACTGGGCGGCCACCGGCGTTTTGAAGTCGTAAATACCGTCGGTAACAGCCCATAACGCGCCACATCCCGCACAAACCAACGTGTCCCCCCTGGCCGTCAGACTTCCCTTGCCGCAAGCCGGGCAGCAGAACAGATCCTCAGTCACCACGGCTCCCGAACCAGGCGTGTGACCACGCAAGAACACGCTGGGCGACAGCTTCCATACTGCCCCCACCCGTTGCATCAAACGATCCACGGCCGCCAGCGCCCGCGGTGAGGCCAATCGCTTGAAAAGCGGGTGGCGAAAATGCGAGACGGCCAACCCGGCATCGACGGTGAAACCCGCTTGATGCAGCTCGTGGGTCATCCAGGAGGGGTGGAAGTCAAAATTCAACTCGGCAAACTCATACGGAGTGGTGACGAAGGGTGACCAACTCTGACGACCTGACAGATAGCGAAGAATCGCCTTGAGATTTCGCTTGTTCGCATATTCGAGCACGTACGCGCCGCCGGGTCGCAACACCGCGGCGATCCCACGCAAAGCCGATTGGACGTTTACCAGGTGATGCAACACCCGCACAGTGACGACTGTATCACAAGCGCCCGGCGCTAACGGTAGATGGTGGAGGTCGGCGGCAACATAGAGGAAACGGTCGGACCGGCCCAGCCGTTCCTGCGCCTCCAGCAGGCCCGATTTGGCGTAGTCCAACAAAACCACTTGATCATAGCCGGCGTAGAGCTCCGCCAGGCGCCCGAAGCCGGCTCCCACTTCCAGCAAACGGCGGCCGCGAGGCGGCAACAGACGACGCAAGGCAATGCGTTCAACCAAATCCTCGTATTCCCGCCCCCGTCCTTCCCAAAATCTGGCCCGGTAACTGGTACCTTCATAGTCACAAATCACGTGGCCCTGGTTCAATATCCGCTCCGCCAATTGATCTTTGATGTTTCACGTGAAACATTCGCCCAACAGGTCGATGCCAGCCAAACCTTGCGAAGGTTGCAAACATGCCGGCAGGTGTACACAGTTTTGCTTACCAGGCACGTTTCCAGGTTAATTCGCCTTCAAGCCTTCGCCAGGCTGAGCAGTTACACAACGCGCCCGAATACGCGTAATGGGCGGTGGCTAACCCACCGCCCATTACGGCTTGCGTTGCTGCGTACTTATTATAACACGTTGTGTCAACCCCCCGGCGCTACCCAGGGTGGTGAAAACGACCGATGATCGCGCCATGTCCCCACGCACCCTGGTGAGCACGCGGGGCAAACCGCATCCGAGCGCCTGGCTCAGGTCGGACCGCTCGCAGTTCTGAACCGATACACAAGCCGCCCGCGCGTCAGGTCGTAGGGGGACAATTCCACCCGGACCCGGTCGCCGAGGAGCACCCGGATATAGTACTTGCGCATCTTGCCGGAAAGATACGCCAGCACCTCATAGTCGTTTTCAAGCTTGACCCGAAAGGTCGTGTTGGGCAACGCCTCGACCACCCGCCCCTCCATGGTCAGCTTTTCTTCTTGTTTGGCCATCTACTACCGCCTTCTCACTTTCATCGTAACTACTCAGCCCTCTGTCATTCCTCGCCACAGCGAGGCCCTCGCCACAGCGAGGCCCTCGCAATGACAGGCTGAGTAGTTACCTTTCATCAACGTGGGTGACCGTCTGAGACGCCAACGTCCTGGCAATTCCTGAGAGATCATATTCCCGACCTGACCGGGGGCGGCACGCCCAACACCCCGGCACGCCAAAGATGCACACGACCGCACCCACAAGCACGGCCGCGCTCAACTATCGGAAACTTTCCCGGCCTTCCCGCCGGCGCTGCGCCTGGCGCGCCTTACGAATCGCCTTCTGCTTCTTGAGACGGCGCAACTCGCTGGGTGGCGTGAACCATCGCTTTTTGCGCACGGTAGGCAGGATGCGCTGCTTCATCACCTCCTTGCGGAAGCGCTTGAGCAAAGACTCCTGGGACTCCCCGGGCCGTAGTATCACTGTAGCCACTTAGCCTCACCTCCTTCCCCGCCATCAATCAATCTCGTCACGTCTCTTCCTTAACAACACAGAACCTCACCCTTCGGTGAGGCCCACACATCACACCTGTTGCCTGGTAGCAGTTCGCATCCGTCCGGTTCGGCGAGGCGTTGTTACGTCGAGGCGTTGTTACGTCGAGGCGTTGTTACGCCCCACCACCCTTGGGTCAGGCATTAAGAACCGAAACTCTCTCCGTTCAGGCCATATGCGCTCCTACCAGAGAAACGTGTACGGATTTAGGGCCAACTTAAGTATAGCGTAAACTGTAACAGATGTCAAAATTAGATAGGGCCTTACTGAGGCAAACGTAAGATTTCTGAACACCACGCTCTTTCCCCGGTGTCGGCTCATCACGAAGTTGACTACGGTCATTTTTGAGCGTTCATCGCTGCCGAAAATGCGTCGAAACAGCCGATTTCATAAAGTTGACCAGGGTCATTTTTGAAAATCACTGTCGACCGAATGTGAAAGCGCACGGCAGAGACGCTAGCGCGACACAATACCCTCGCAACCTGTGTGACCGAACACGTGGCTTTTTGCATAATTAAAGGCAAAGACCCGACAACCCACTCAATAGCCGCTCAGTGTTCATGCCGGGCGCGCGGCCACGGCGAATGAAAACGTCATTGCAATGACGCGGCCGGAGCTATTTTCAGGACAATTTCTCATGTCGCGCGCGGCGCCACGGCCGATGAAAATGTACCGCAAGCCGCCGGCTTGCGTGGGCGGCGGCGCCACGGCCGATGAAAATGTACCGCAAGCCGCCGGCTTGCGTGGGCGGCGCAGGGAACGGCAATCCAGCGGATTGCCCCACAGGTGCATTTTCAGGACAGTTTCCCATGCCGGGCGCGACGTCACGGCGCATGAAAACGGTGGCTCGGTCGCAGACCGGCCACAGCAAGGGATTCGTTGGTTTCTAAATTCGTTGTGCATTTTGTAGTTACGGAATTCGTTGTTTTCCCCATTCGCTGTGCATTTTCAGGGCAGGCGCCTGACGCCAGGCGAGACGTGTCCCTGGCGATCCCCGTCATTACCGGCCGTGTGCGTCGTCCCGGCCCCTCTGCCGTGCACGGCATCAGGCCGGCCCCGCAACGCCCGCATGACCCGGCGCCAAACGGACTGCACGTCGTGGGCTTCGGACAGGGGTATGGCGCGTGAATTGTAACGCGCCGCCAGAAACGCCGCGGTCAACGCGCGCACGTCCTCCTCCGCGTCGGGCCAACTTGCCTCCAGATCGCCGACAAACTCCAGCGGGGTCTTGTGCGGCGGGCGGCCCATGCCCTGATCCGCGGCCCGCCGGACAGTCCTGAGATAGAAGTAGCGGATGCGCTCGCGGGGGGGCAAAGATCCCAACCGCAAACGGGAAACTCGGGCAGTATCCTCGGTGCTCGGCTCCGCTGTGCGCCAGCGTCCCAGCCGCTGGCGCACAGCGGAGCCGAGCGCGCCCGCGGCCATGTTGAGCCTGGCCCACCGCGCGCGCCACCACAAGCGCAATCGCAAGCGCAATCGCAAGCGCAATCGCAAGCGCAATCGCGCCAGCCACCGCCCCCAGCGGCCCCGAAGCAGGCCGTGTGCTCGCAGATAGCTCAGCGCGAAATAGCCACCGATCAGGGCCACCACAGCCCAGAGCAACGCGCCCCCCAGCCATGCGGGCAGCCGGCTGAGTGTCTCAGCTTGCGACGGGATCTCCACCGGCAGCAGCGCGGCCTGTTCCGGTTGCCCGCGCGTGGTCAAGAACCGCAGCGGGTAGAGGATCGCAGACAGCAGCCACATCAGTACCACCAAAACACCATAAAACAGACGCGCTAGAAAGGCGGTCAGCGCGTACAACGCCACGGAGAGCCAACTGGTGGAAGCCATCGGCAATAAGGCCGCCACGCCGGCCACCAACAGCAGTGTGAGGAGGCTGTTCACGTGCCATCGTCGCAGCACGGCCGGCGCCACGGCGAGACCCTGGTTGTACCAGCGCCCGCGCAGCACCGCCAACCGGGCCTGACTCATCAACATCAACCCGGCCAGGAAATAACCGATCAGCGCGGCCAGGATCTCAAGCGGCAGTCCGAGCCGAGACAATCCCACCTTCAGCGGCGAGCCCGCGCCCCCACCGGTCACGGACAACTGCGAAAGCGCAGCACAGAACACCACCCCCATGCCGCCCCAAATCCACCGCGTGGCGAATCGCCCCACGATGTCGGCGCGCGCCAGGGGCAGGAAAACCCGCATTTGGCTACGGGCCTCGCCCCACGCCGTGCTTTCATGCGCGGCGACCTCATCCGCCTGGAGCGCCAGATCCAAGAAGTCGCCGGTGATGCTGATCGCCAGCCCCCATGCCAGCAGCAACAACCCGCTTACGATGACGAACTGATCGTCGAAGAAACTGCCTGGGTCGATCAGCCAGAGCCGCACCGTTCCTGGCCCGGGTATGCCGAGAGAAAAGAGCCAGGTCGCCAGTCGCAAGGCGCTCAACAGCAACACCACCTCACCAAACCGGAACACGAGCCCGCGGCGATCGCGCCAGTTGGGACGCCCCAACTGGCGCGTGCTATACACCCCTTCGAGCGCCGTGAGACAGGCCAACGGTAGGACATAGCCGAGCCGCCAGGGCGCAATGACCCGATACACCGTCAACGGGCCGGCCACGAGGCCGGTGGCGAGCATGGCGATCAAGAGCGGGCGGAAAAATCCGCTCACCCACGCAACCTCCTGAAAATCGCCGTGGCTTGGCTTAGAAGGCTGGTTTGGTGTAGTCATGACACGATCCGAATCCATCACCAGGGCAGTTATACTGGACAAGGTGACAAGTATATCCGTGCAGCACGCCAACGGGCCAGGGCATGTTCGTCGGCGATCAGGTGAGCCGGGACACCCAGGCGACGGGCCCGCTCCTGCACAACCCCAAACTGCGCGTGCGGTTCCACGACCACCAACACGGGATTCAGGCCAGATCTCAGCAGTCGATGCAACGCCCGGCAGGTTGCCTCATCTCCGGTCGGTGTGATGGTGACAACGGTGGTACCCCAGGGCAGGCCCTGCGCGGCCGTAGGCAGCCAATCGGCCAGGGGTGTCGTCTCCGCCAACTGCACGCGCGCCAGCCGCTCCAACACCTTCATCAAATGCGTGCGCCCCGGCCGGGGTGCGATGTGCCAGCACGTGGTCTCTGTGAGCGAATCGACCCCATTACAGGCCAGCCCGACCGCCTGGCGTTGATCGACCAGATAGTTGGCCAGGGATGCGGCAAGAACGATGGCCCACTCACTGGCGCCATACCGGATTGGCTTACTGTAGGTGGTCGTGTGCAGATCCAGGAAGATGACGCTGGCCAATGACACAGCGGGCTCATACTTCTTGACTTGCAGACGGCCGGTGCGCGCGCTATTCTTCCAATCGACGCTGTGCAGGGGGTCACCGGGCTGGTAGTCCCGCACCCCCACCGGTCGCGTAGGATCGGCGAAGATGTGCTGCGTGCTTTTGATGGCGCCTTGCGGAGATCGGGAGGTCAACGCCACTTGCGCCAGTGGGATCACCCGTGGGTAGACGGTGAGATGATCGATCTGGCTCACGTTGGCGTGCGCTTCGGCAAACCCGAACAGATCGCCAGTGGCCAGCCGGGTGGGCCCGATCTGGTAGTAGCCGCGCCGCCACCCAACTAACTCGTAATGCAAGCGCACCCGCTCCTTCGGGCG
>PHCA01000349.1 GCA_002842085.1 Chloroflexi bacterium HGW-Chloroflexi-1 | reverse complement strand
CGCTGATTCGCCGATTCGCCGATTCGCTGATTCGCCGATTCGCCGATTCGCTGATTCGCTGATTCGCCGATTCGCCGATTCGCTGATTCGCCGATTCGCTGATTCGCCGATTCGCTGATTCGCCGATTCGCCGATTCGCCGATTCGCTGATTCGCTGATTCGCCGATTCGCCGATTCGCCGATTCGCCGATTCGCCGATTCGCTCTTCTCTGCCAGGGCGTCGATCTCGGTCTGGCCATCCGGCGAGCGGTATGGCTCGATGCGCCTGAAGGCCGGCGCCTGGATCGGGGCGGCCTGGCCCAGGTAGGCGCCGGGCACGGTCAGGCCCGCCAGCTTGCGTAGCAGCTCCCGCACCTCGCTTACACGATTCTGCGAATCGAGTGTACTTCCCTGTAACTACTCAGCCGCCGTGTCATTGCGAGCGTTTTTTGCGAAGCAATCTCGATTGCCGCAATCGAGATTGCTTTGCTTCGTGCCTGGCAACCGCAAAAAACGCCTCCTCGCAATGACAAGCTGAGTAGTTACCCAACGCTTGACGAGGCTTCTCGTTGTGTTATAATACGTCTGTACTTATGAGTAATTGCAGACGTAATATAACATCGCATGAGGTCACCATGTCCGGCAGTCAAATGGAGCGGGCTCGAGAATTGGTCCGCCAGCAAGGTATTCTGCGCCCACGCGACCTGGTCGCTCGCAACCTGCCTGGCGCCTACCTGGGCCGCCTGGCGCAGGAGGGACGCGTCGAACGCGTGGGCCGCGGTCTCTATCGCAGCCGCGCTGTCGAACTCACCGAGCAGCACACGCTGGCCGAGGTCTGTCGCCGGGTACCCCAGGGTGTGGTCTGCCTGCTGTCCGCGCTGCGCTTCCACAACCTGACCACACAGTCCCCGGCCGAGGTCTGGCTGGCGCTCAGCAACACGGCCCGGGTCCCCAAGCTGGACCTGCTGCCACTGCGCGTCGTGCGCTTTGGGACCGCAGCCCGTACCGTCGGGGTTGAGGAGCACTTGGTCGAGGGTGTGCCCGTGCGGGTCTACGACCCGGCCAAGACGGTGGTGGACTGCTTCAAGTTCCGTAACAAGATTGGGCTGGAGGCGGCCCTGGAGGCGCTGCACGCGAGCTGGCGCGAGCGACGCTTCACGATGGATCAAATCTGGCGCTATGCCGCCATTTGCCGCATGACCAACGTCATGCGGCCCTATCTGGAGAGTCTGGTATGAAGGAAATCCACAACCTGGGCCACTCGGTGCATGACCGGTTGCTGAACCTGGCTCACCGCGACCAGCAACCGTATGACCTGGTGTTGGTGCGCTATGCCCTGGAGCGTTTGCTCTACCGTTTGAGCTGTTCGGAGTATCATAATAGGTTTGTGTTGAAGGGCGCGTTCCTGTTTGCCGCCTGGCGCGAGGCGGCGCTACGACCAACGCGCGACATGGATCTCCTGGGTTACGGCCCGCCGGATGTGCCAACGCTGGTCAGCATCTTCGCGGCCCTCTGCGCGACGGCGGTACCAGATGATGGCCTGGAGTTCCTGGCGGCCTCCGTGCGGGGCGACGAAATTCGCGAAGGCGATATCTATCACGGCGTGCGCATCCACCTTCTATGTTGGCGCTTTTGTCAAATCCTGGGTGGGAGGCGCAAAGGGTCGAGCGACCCTGGCAGGGACGCTTGGCTGAACACACTGGATGCGA
>PHCA01000031.1:24886-29040 GCA_002842085.1 Chloroflexi bacterium HGW-Chloroflexi-1 | reverse complement strand
CCCGATCATTCTTGGCGACCAGGATCAACCCCGACGTATCCTTGTCCAGCCGGTGCACGATCCCCGGCCGGTGCGTCCCGCCGACCCCCTCCAGGTCAGGGCAGTGATGCAGCACCGCGTTGACCAGTGTGCCGTGCCAGTTGCCGGCCGCGGGATGGACGACCATGCCGGCCGGTTTGTCGATGACCAACAGGTCGGCGTCCTCGTAGACCACGTCCAGCGGGATCGGCTCTGGCTCGACCGCGTAGTCCTCCGGCGCGGGGATCACGACGGTGATCTCGTCTCCTGCGGCCACCCGGTAACTGGCCTTCAGCGCCACCTTGCCCCGCGTGACCAGCCCGGCCTCGATCCAGCGTTGGATCTCCGAGCGCGAGCGGTCGGGCAGTCGGCCGGTCAGCCACTTGTCTAGCCGCTCGTCGCCCGTCGCGACGGCCAGGGTCAGAACGGCCCCACCGCCAGCCTCTTCGTCTGCCAGGTCGTCAAACACAACTTCGGAAGTCGGGGGGACTTCCGAAGTCGGGAGCTGCAGGGGCATCCGCTCTTTGCTGCTATCGTTCATAAGGCTGCGTCAATCGTAGATAGGCAACGCTACGGTAGTGACCCTCGTTGAATGTCGCTAACTTCACCCCCAACCCAACTGCGGTTTCTGCAATCACCGCATCCGGAATGCCAGGGTCGTGAGATAGATGATGTCCCGCAAAATCATCATAGGCGCGCAAGCAGTCCGCCTGGCTGGGCCAGTACAAGTGATAAGGGCGCCACAGCTTTTCGACTTGCCGCTGCTCCGCTCGATTTCGACACCCCTGAAGCAGTTCCATAGCTACCAGACCGGACATGCCCAACGTTTCTGAACCCAGGGCCGCAAGCCAGGTAAGTGCTGGCGGATGTTTTCGAAGAACGTCCACCAACACGTCGGTGTCAACGAGCTGCATCTTGCTGCTCCCAGCGATGCTCGGCCCGCTCACGGAGTTGGCGCGCAAACTGGACGCTGTCGCCGATATCCTCCCTGTCGGCCCATAGTCCTACCAGTCAGATTGCAGCAAATCGTTAGCGGTCAACTCTTTTGAATGCAGCTTGATCTTTTTGGTCAGGTCCGTTTTTTGCTTCAGATATCCTATGAAATCCAGTACCTCGGACCATCTGGCGAGATCAAGCGTCCGGAGTTCATTAAGAATCCGCCCCTCAGTAATTGCCAGTGTCTGCATTCCCCACCCCCAATCCATCAGTTGGTTTTTTGCGCTGTGATTGCTCACTCTCCGTCCGCAACAACACAATCGCCAAAAGAATCATCGACACGACGATCGAGCCATCCGCCACGTTCCACGCCGGCCACTGGTAGACCTTACCCATCGGCAGGGGAACCGCGAGAAACCGATGATGTAGCCCAAATGGGAACATTGCCACGAGTTAACGAGGCTATTGTGGCGCGACCCTAGTCTTCATTTGCCAGCATGAGTGCATAGCCGTAGAGTGAACCTCGAAGTCGAAAACCGGCAACCCTCCGCAAGGCATCCAGGTGGGGTTGTACCTTGCCGATCATGCCACTTGCCTTGGCATCCAGGAGGATCCCCACTACCCCAATCACATCCAGCCCATGTCGCTCCGCGGCTCGCCGGCCTTCCTTCTCGTCCAGCAACACAAGGTCGGCACCCAATTCCAGGGCTAAAGCAATGCTCTCGGCTTCGCCGCGATCCAGGTCTCTCTGCAAGGCAATCACCAGCGCTTGATTCTGCACTGCATACCGATGAATCCAACCGGCAACAGCGACTTCGTCACGACCTGGCCAACGCCTGCCCTGAGCATTCAACTCATCCCACACTGCTTCGGCAATATGCAACTCCGCGTACAGTCGGTGCAAGAGGTCGAACTGTTCGATTGCCGCGAGGTTAGTCAACGGAGACGTATTGCTGACGACAATCATAACCGACCTAACTTGCGCAGCGTTGCCACATCCCTGTCCAGATCGGTTTCGTCATAGTGCGGTGCAATGTTCCGCGAGCCGAGCAACTGCCGGAATTCCCACAAAGACATCCCTGCCAGATCGCGTGCCTTGCCGATGGACAACCGCCCTTGGTGATACAGGTAGAGTGCCAATTCTACCTTCAACTCGGGTATAGTGAGACGAGCTGAATCCAACACGTCTTGCGGCATTTCGATCACAAGCGTACTCATCGTGCGATTCTCCTTCAACTTGTCACTCGTTCCCCGGCCGCATGCTCCCTGTCCGACCCCAATATTAAGATCCCCAGCAAGATCACACCCACGACGATAGAGCTGTCCGCAACGTTGAACGCCGGCCACTGGTAGACCTTACCCCCGACCGGTAGGGTGAGCAGCAAGAAATCGGTGACGTGGCCTGACTTGAGGAGGCGATCCAACAGGTTTCCGGCCGCCCCGCCCAATTGCAGCCCCAGGCAGAAACGCACGGCCCAATTGTCCGTCGGCAGTTGGCGTGCGAAAACCAACACAGCCACGATCACAACCAGGGCGATCAGGACGAACAGGCTGCTCTGTCCGCGCAGCAGGCCAAACGCGGCGCCGGTGTTCGAATAGTGCACCAACTTGAACCACGGTTCCAGCGCCGGAAATGGCGCAAAGGCGCCCCACATCGGGAGGTTCTTCTCGACCAGGGCTTTCGTCCACTGGTCGGCGACCAGGACGATAGCCGCGACAACGGGCACAAACGCCCAGCGTGCGATGGATTGTTTCAATGTAGCCCGGCTCCTGACCTGACCCCGTGAATCACTCAAAGCTCGACCAGCTTCTGACAACCCATGCACAAGGTGGCGTGCGGGATCGCCTTCAAGCGTGCGAAGTCGATCTCCTCGCCGCACCGCTGGCACAGGCCATAGGCGCCGGCGGCCATGCGCTGCAAAGCTTGATCGATGTCCTCCAAGACCAACTGCTGCCCGCGTCGCAGGGACACACTGGTCGCCTGGTCAAAGGCCGCGGTGGCGTCGTCCGCCATGTGGTTGCCCAGCCCCGGGTTGGCATCGTGAGAAACTATGGTCAGGTTGGCAAGCTGTTGGCGCAACTGGGCTTGCTCTTCCAGCAGATACCCGCGCAATCGCTCCGTTCTATATGCTGGTAACATGTTTCAACCCTCGGCGATCTATCCCCATTGATACGAACTCGACGACGACCGAAAAGACGAATCCTCGGCTGGCTTAGATAGTTCCAGAAAAATACTCATCCCAGAACCTCCTGAGATTCCCAGAGAAACCGGTGATATTGGGACATCTATTTTTCTGGAACGGCCTTATTGTACCTCAACTGGACTTCATCGCAAAGTCGCGCAAACCGCCTTACGCTTTGCTGATCTCGATCAGGACCTCGTCGGCATCCAGCTTGAGCGCGGTCGTGGAGGCGCCGGCCGTGGGCGTGCCCTGCCGGAAACTCAGGGAGAGCGTGTCTGCCGCAATCGTCGCGCCGAAGTGCGCCCACACCGGCGCCAAAGCCGCGCCCCCTTGCACGGTGGTATGGATGCGGTCGCTGATCTCCAGCCCTGACTTCTTACGCAGCTCCTGGATATTGCGGCTGACCTCGCGGGCATAGCCCTCCCAACGCAGCTCGTCAGTCAGCTCGGTGGTGACGGCTACCAGATAGCCGGCTTCCTCCGCCACAGCCAGGCCCGCCTTGGGGCTCTTGCGCACTTCGACCTCATCGGGGAGCACCGCGAGGGTCTCGCCGTCCACGGTCACCGTGACCGATTGGCCGGCCTCCACTGCGGCGGCGACGGCCAGCGGGTCCAGCGCCAACAGCGCCTGGCGGATCGGCGGGAAGCGCCGGCCATACTTCTGGCCGAGCTGCTTGGGCAGCGGGTGGATCATCACGTCCACCAGGTCGCTGCTCGCTGTCATGGTGCGCAGCGCCTTGACATTCAGCTCCTCCATCACCTCTTCAGCCAGCCGGTCCAGCCCCGCGGCCTCGCGCAGACTGGGTAGGCCCACAATGGCCTCGGCCAGGGGCTGCCGCATCTTGAGCGAGGCGCTCTCGCGGGCCGCGCGGCCCAGGCTGACAACCCGTTGCGCCAGCGCCATGTCGGCCACGAGCTGGGCGTCGGTGTACTCCGGCTTCGGCTCCGGCCACTTGCTCAGGTGGACGGAAGGGGTATTGGGTATTGGGTATTGGGTATTGGGTATTGGGTATTGGGT
>PHCA01000031.1:0-24788 GCA_002842085.1 Chloroflexi bacterium HGW-Chloroflexi-1 | reverse complement strand
CGGGTGGCGCCGGTGACGTCGTAGACCTCCAGCGCCTGGGTGACATTCTCCACCAGGCCGTTCAGGCGGGCCAGCACCCACCGGTCCATGACGGAACGTTCGACCACGGGTACCCGCGGCGCGGTCGCGTCGAAGTCATTCAGATTGGCGTATGTGACGAAGAAGCTATAGCTGTTCCACAGGGTCAACAGGAACTTGCCGACCACCTCCTTCACCAGGTTCGCGCTGAAACGCCGCGTGTTGCCGGGCGGGCTGGCGGCCAGCATGTACCAGCGCGTGGCATCAGCCCCGTGTGTATCCAGCACTTCCCAGGGGTTGACGACGTTGCCGCGGCTCTTGGACATCTTACTGCCGTCCTCGGCGACGATGTGCCCCAGGCAGATCACATTCTCGAAGCACGGGCGGTCGAACAACAGCGTGCTCACCGCGTGCAACGTGTAGAACCAGCCGCGGGTCTGGTCGATGGCTTCACAGATGAAATCGGCCGGGAACTGCTCGTTGAACAGGTCGCGGTTCTCGAACGGGTAGTGCCACTGCGCCACCGGCATCGACCCGGAATCGAACCAGGCGTCGGCCACCTCGGGGACGCGGCGCATGGCGCCGCCGCACTCCGGACAAGACCAGGTCAGGGCGTCCACCGCGGGCCGGTGCAGGTCCAGCGGTTCGCCGTCCTGGTGTGGGTCGGGCCACTCGTCCCGCTGCTGCGCCAGATAGCGCGGGTTCATGAACTTGCGGCCGGTTTTCTCGCCCAACTCCGCGACCGACCCCACGCACTCCTGGTGTCCGCACGCCGGATCCTCGCAGACCCAGAACGGCAGCGGGGTGCCCCAGTAACGCTCACGGGCCAGGCCCCAATCGATGTTGTTCTCCAGCCAGTTGCCGAAGCGCCCGCTCTTGATGTGGTCGGGCACCCACCGGATCTGCTCGTTGTTGGCCAGGAGTTGCTCGCGGAACGCCGTCGTCTTGATGTACCAGGTAGTCCGGGCATAGTAGAGCAGCGGCGTATCGCAGCGCCAGCAGAACGGGTAGGTGTGCTCGTAAATCCCCTGCTTGAACATCAGCCCGCGCTCGGTCAACTCACGTTGGATCAGCGGGTCGGCTTCCTTGACGCAGATGCCGCGCCAGGGCCGAACCGCGTCGATGAAGCGGCCCTGTGGGTCCACGGTCATCAGGGTCGGCAGGTTGTATTGCTGGCCCGCGGCCAGGTCGTCGGCGCCGAACGCGGGCGCGATGTGCACGATGCCGGCGCCGTCCTCGGTGCTGACGAAATCGCCGGCGATGGCGTAGCAGTAGTCCTGATCGACCGGCAAGAACGTATACAACGGCTTGTAGTGCCATCCCAGCAGATCGCGGCCCTTGACGCGGCGCAGCAGTTTGGTGTGCGCCAGGTGATCGCCGAACACCGCCTCCAGCCGCGCCTCGGCCAGCCACAGCTTGTCGTCGTCATGCTGCACCAGGACGTAGTCGATCTCCTCACCGACCGCCACCGCCACGTTGCCGGGCAGTGTCCACGGGGTGGTGGTCCACACCAGGAAATAGGTGCCGGGCTGATCCCGCAGCGGGAACTTGACGTAGACGCTGGGGTCCTGGGCGCCTTCCTGGTAACCCTGGGCCAGCTCGTGGCTGCTCAGTGGCGTGCCGCAACGCGGGCAGTACGGCACGACCTTGTAACCCTGATAGATCAGCCCGCGATCCCAGAACTGCTTCAGGATCCACCAGAGCGACTCGACGTAGTCGTTGGTCAGCGTGCGGTAAGCCGTGGGCAGGTCCACCCAGTAGCCGATGCGCTCCGTCATCCGCTCCCAATCTTCCACGTAGTCGAAGACGCTCTCCCGGCACTTGCGGTTGAACGCCGCGATGCCGTAATCCTCGATGGCCTTCTTGCCGGAAAAGCCCATCTTTTTCTCGATCTCCAGCTCCACCGGCAGGCCGTGCGTGTCCCACCCGCCCTTGCGCAAGACATAGTAACCGCGCATCGTCTTGTAGCGTGGGAAGATGTCCTTGAAGACGCGCGCCAGCACATGATGGATGCCCGGCCGGCCGTTGGCCGTCGGCGGCCCCTCGTAGAACACATAGCGCGGCCCATCGGCCGTCTGCGCCATCGTTTTGCGGAACACGTCCGCCTCTTTCCAAAAGCGGAGAACACCCTGCTCCATCGCGGGCAGATCTACTTGCGGAGAGACCGGTTGGAATCTTGGCATGAGTTCACCTCAGTGTCAGTAACGAGTAACGAGTAACGAGTGACGAGTGATAAGTAACGCGTTGAGGCTAAGGACTTGTCAAAGAATTACTTCTCCCAAAACAAAAACGCCCCCGCCCCACCTGGGGACGAGAGCCTGACTCCCGCGGTACCACCCCGCTTGACGAATTGCGGATTGAAGATTTCGGATTGCGGATTGAAAGCGTATTCCAGCGCGGAAACATTCCGCAATCGCCAATCCTAAATCGGCAATCGTCCACTCGATGAGGCGCTATCACACCTCTGCGCCGGATAACGGAGCGCAAGGCCGGCGACATCTACTGCGCCTCTGGGGGCGGTTCGGGTCGCAACTCCGGAGGGATTTTCGACGGGCCAGGCATCTCCGGCTTCCACCACCCCGGATTCGCTGAACGCTCGACACCCGCCTACTCGTTTCCATCACCGCTTTGTGAGCAAGTTTAGCACAACGCCAGTTGGCTGTCAAACCGGCCCCCGCGCAAGATAGGCTGTGGCCAGACCGGATAGATCAGAGTAAGTGATCAGCTTGCCTTTCGGCATTTCCGCAAGGATCCTCAGCAACTCCTGGTTTACCGTGTCCGTGCCAATGGCATCGCAGGCTTTCCGCCAAACGATCTCGAGATCGCCGGCGCTCATTTTGGCCGAAGGGGAGACGTAGCAACCCTGGTGAATGGCCAGCTTGAGCGGCCGTCTTTGCCACCACTTCAGGTCCACTACCCTGGTACCATATCGGTCGGCATAGGTCGGCATGTTATGATAACTGGCGGTGCCCGGATAAGGGACGTAGATCTGAAACACGGCTTTTGTCTTGTCGGGAGCCACATTGATCAGCGCCCGCGCTAGACGGATCGTTTCCAAGGCTGTCTTGAATGTCTCGCCAGGATAGCCCAGGAGAAAGGAGTAGTGCACCGCGACGTTCATATCCTTGAGAATCTGGGCCTTTTCGACTGCCGCTTCGAGATACCTTTGCGGATCGCTGGTCTTTTTCATGATGCGGAGCATCTCAAGGCTTCCGGACTCCAGCCCAAAGAGGAAGCTTCTGGCGCCGGCTTCCTGGGCCAGCGCAAAGTCATCGGCGTCGAAGATGTCCACCCTGATTTCGGCGCCCCACACGATACCCTTGGGCGCCGTCTGATGCAAGAGCTCCTGGAGAAGTTCCCGACGTGGCTTCGGTTTGAGGCCGAACAACGGATCCTCGAACGATACAGTGTTGGTCCTGACGTGCTTGAGCCCCAGGTTGATCGTTTCGATCACTCGGGCACTGCTATAACTGCGCCACGTGCCGTGGGTGACCGTCTGTTCGGCGCAGAAATTGCACCCAAAGGGACACCCACGACTGCTCAGGACAGACAAGACGTTGTAGCGATCGAGATAATCCGCGGTGTGGTAAGCGGGCAGAGGCAGGTCATCCAGGCGAGCAACCAGGGGTCGAGGCTCAGTCCTGATGATGTTCTCATCTTGCCGAAAGGCGCTGCCTTTGATCTCCGCCAGAGATGCACCTGTCTCGAGAGCGTCCATCAGTTCAACCGCGGTGGCGTCTCCCTCACCGATGACGACCGCGTCGACGGAGGGACATTCTATCAGGATGTCTTGCCAGGTAGCCGAAGCGTGGTACCCACCGACGATTACCCAGGCCCCTTTGTGGATGCTCCTGGAAGCCTCGGCAATATCCAGGCCCAGGGCATAAGCATCTCCCGTGAGAATAGAAACGCCAAGAACGTCGTAGCTTTGTCTGGCCAGATAAGACTTGATCTCATCGAGCCGTTTCCAGTAGGCCTCCTCATCCACAGGCAGACCAAACCGTTGGACTATCGAGAGGATCTCCACGTGGTGACCGGCCTGTACCAGGCTGCCCGCCAAATGCGGCAATCCCAGAGGCACTGTGTGGAATCCTCCCCACAAGAGGAGAGGGTTGGCCGTCGTAATGCCAGGCTCTACGAGCAGGATCCTCATGCCTGGTTCTCCCCAGGATTGTCGGCCGAAGTCTGATCGACCGCTGCCAACGTCGGCAATACAAAACGAAACGTCGCCCCGGTGTCTTCTGCGCTCTCGGCCCAAATCACGCCGCCGTGGGCCTTCACGATGTTTTGCGCGATGGTCAGACCCAACCCCACGCCCCCAAACCGGCGGGTGGTGGAGCCGTCCACCTGGTAGAATCGCCCCCAGATGCGGTCAATCTGATCGGCCGGAATGCCGATGCCCTGGTCGCTGACGCTGATTTCCACAACGGGCTGCGGTCCATCTGTCCGCCGGGTATCGAGCTGGTAGTGACGCGAGCGGACTCGTACAGTGATCGTGCCTCCGTTGGGGCTGAATTTCACCGCGTTGTTCAACAGGTTGTCCAAAACCTGGCTCAGGCGCCGGCGGTCGCCTGGCACCGGCGCTATGTCTTCCGGCGTGTCGAGCACAAACGTGCAGACCTGCTGGTCCGGTTTCTGCTTACGGACCATTATCTCGGCGGCCTGGATGGAGGACCGCGCCAGGGCGCCCAGGTTGACCTGTTCATACTCGACCTGCTCCAGCGCGGCCTGCTGCACGCTGATCACGTCGTTCACCAGACGGATGGTCCCTTGCGTGCGATCGGCGATCGTGTCCAGTGCATTGCGTTGTTCGGAGGTCAAGGCGCCCAACTCGCCTTCCAACAGCAATTCGGCATAGCCCTGCACCATGGTGAGGGGTGTGCGCAGCTCGTGAGAGACGTTCTGGACGAATTCGTCTTTGAGTTGGTCGAGTTTCTGCAGATCCCGATAGGCACATTCCAGCTCGGTCGCGCGGTGTTGCAGGTTCTCGAAAAGGCGGGAGGTCTCCAGCGCCACGCCGATCTGGTTGGCCAGCGTGATCAACAACTCCACATCGCGTAGGGGGTAGTAGTCGTCGGGATCCCGCTGGCCCAACAACCAGACCCCCATCCGTTTGCCGCCCACCTCGATCGCGATCGGCAGGCGCACCCAGGCGAACGCGTCCACTGCATCCGGCTCCGGTGGCCGATACCGCCCCGAGCTATCCAGCAACTGGCGGACCCCTGGCCCGAAATCGGCCCGGCCGTCGAGGACAATGCCATCGGCATAGAACAGGGTGACCTCCTGGTCTCCCACCAGGTAGAGGGCCGATTGGCGGATGAGCAGACTGGGCGAGACCTCGTGGGTCAGCAGCTTGACCAGCGCGTCCCGGCGCAGCGCGCGCGGGATCTCGTTGGCAAACGCGCGGATGATGTCAGTCGGGTTGTGTACGGTGCCATAGGCCAGCCGGTCGATGAATCGTTGGAAAGGCGCCTTGAGCGGGAGCGCCGCGCTCACGAAGATCACCGAGCTGATGAGGGCGAACGCCAGCGCCTGGCTGCTGAATTCGATCCATCGGCTGCCGATCACGAACACGAACAGGAAGGTGGTCACATAGATCAGAAGAAAGCTGAAGAGGCTCAACAACCGGTTGGCTCGGAATTCGAGATCGCCCAGCCGGTGTTTGTAAAGGGCGTAAACGTAGAAAAAGGGCAGCAGCGAGATCGCGATCATCATCACGATGATCGGCACGCGGCTGGCTATGCTGGAATGCAACAGGCCGGGGATGACCCACAAGATGACGCCCGGGCCGAATGCCAGGGCCACACCGACCAGCATCAGCCGCAGCGCCAGCCGCGTCTTCGGCGCCGCCGGACGAAACAGCCGGAAGAATAGCAGCAGCAGGCTACCCAGCATGGCCAGCAGCAACACCATGTTGTAGATCAGATTGGGTAGGGGCTTGAAGAGGCTGAGAAGAGCCATCCCAACGCCGAGCGCGTAAAGCGGATAGATCAGCCGACGGTAGCTGCGTTGGAAGATCGGCGCCGGTACCAGCAGATGCAGATGCAGATAAACCGGCAGCAAAAGCCATGTTGACACATATAGCACAAGGAGAGATCCGCCCACATGGTACACAGACGGGATTCCCGCCGCGATCCACACGGCCGTCACATAGTTGAAGGCGATCAGCAGGCCCCACAGCCTGTCGCGCGGGCGCAGGAACAGCAGAATCCCCGTGCCGGCCAACCAGAACGGCAGGAAGATCAGGATGCCGATCAGCCGCGTGAAACGAGACGCGCTTGTGGGACCCAGCACCGGCCAGGTTGTCTGCCCGACTACGCCGTCCCGTGCAAAGGTGATCGGGACGGAATCGCCCGGATGATAACCGCCGAAGGGAATGCGAACGGGCTGGCTGCGGTATTCCTCATAGGTCAGATCGCCGATCACGGTCAACCGATCCCCAATCCGCAGGCTGTTTTCCGTCGCGGCGCACCACGCCGGATTGGTATCACACGGGTTGTCGCAGGCCAGCACCTCCCACCGGCCGTTGAAGTCGAACCCGGGATAGGGTACTATCAGAACATACGCCAGGGTGTAAAAAAGGCCGATCAGCAACACGCCCAGTGAGAGCAGCGCCAGCGGCCGGTCAATCCGGGAGAACGAGTTTGGGCTATGATCGGCGGTCATGCGATCATCCTCGCGATCTGCTCGGGGTCGGCCGCGCCGATGTCCTGCAGCCAACGCGTCAACGGATCGACCTGGTTTCTCAGCAGTTCGGACATGGGAGCGGGGTCGGCCAGGTCGAGCCGGTCCAGGATCGCCCGGCCGGTCCGGAAACGTTGCAACTGTTGATAGACACAGTAGCTGACCGCACCGGAGCTGATCAGGAGTTGTTGGGCGTCCTGCAATACCCGCGGATCATCTGCGCCAGGCGCCACCTGCAGAAACTCAGCGCGTTTGTCATGATCGGCCGTCCGGGCGTACAAAATCGCCAGGTTGTTGCGGCCTTCGCCCCAGTCCGGGTTGGCCGGCGCCTCGAAGGCGTCCACCAGATCGTCGAAGATCTGGATCATCTCGCCGAGCACGACGCCGAAATCATAAAGCCCCTGCGCCACCGGTAGGCCGGCGCCCCCGAGCAGCGCGCCGACCTGCAACGCCCCCCCGTAGAACGGCGTGCTCTTGGCCCGCACCACCCGCCAGTAATCCTCTTCCCCACGCAGGTTCTGCACGTCCAGGTCCTGGCCAAACGCAGTCGCCAGGGCCACCGCAGAGAGCGCCGCGCCGGCCGCCGCCTTTGCCTCGGGTGAGGCCGCGCCCTGGCCGATCAACCTGAGCGCCGCGGCCTGAAAAGCCAGCGCCAGGTTGGCCGTCCGCCCCACGCCCAGCCGGTGGTATGTGCCCCGCGGATCCTGGTCGAGCATGTCATCGATCAGGATGATGCTGATCTGCAGACAGGCGATGGCGCCGACCGCGGGCAACGCCACGGCCTCGGCGCCGCCGACCGCCCTGCTCGCCAGCGCGGGGAGCTGCCAGTCCAGGCGCACCGCCTTGTTTGCCTGGGCCTTGAGAAAGAGCGCGGCGATTTCCGGCCACGCGGCCATCTCGGGCAGCGCCAAGATGGTCTGCTTGATGTCGTCGGCAGTGATACTCGCGTGCATCGGAAACCCCATCTGGATGAAATGGCAAGCGGCGACACGAAAAGAATCGCGCCTGGTCAAAAACCAGACGCGATCGATTGTACCTTATTATTGGTGTTGTGGGAAATCAGCGCCCACCCGGATGGGTATCGCTTCTGACTCAGGCGAACGCCCAACCCTGCCACGTCGCCAGCGGCCCGACGCGCGCTTCCACCACGGCCCGCACGTCCTCCGGCTTCTCGATGGTCGTAAGCTTGTGCAGGACGTCCAAAAGGAGATTCCCGCCCTGCTTCGACTTCAAAAATACGTTGAACTCGTCGATGGTCATAGCTGCGTTCATTGTTCTTGCCTCCTCAGGGCTTGTGTAGATGGATTACAAACACTCGTTGCAATTGACCGGGCGAAAAGGTGGCAGATTTTAGGGGGAGTCTGTCTGCCTCCAACACAATTATACAACCAAAATCAATCTTTGGCAAGTACCAATTTGAGCTTTTTGGAGGGCAATTTTGACACTCACGGGCCAGGAACGGCGGATGTGAGGGGCGCGCGTAGGGAGGCTCGTGTATCCTCTCAAGCGATAGCCGTAATCCGGGGTGGCTGTGGCCGGCGCAGCGCCACGATCATGTTTGTCTCGGTCACATGATTGACAGGAGAATCTCGCCATGATATACTCTTGTAGACTATCTCAACAGGATACGGTCAGGCGGAGGGGCTATGTTTCGCAATCGTCAACGCGAGCTGGACTATCTGGAGAGCCGTTATGTGCGGCCGGGGGCTGAGTTTGCGGTCCTCTACGGCCGCCGGCGGGTGGGCAAAAGCAGCTTGATCTACGAATGGTGTCGCGAGAAGCCGCATCTATACTTCTTCGCGGCGCGCCTGCCGAGTCAGGCGTTGCTCCACGAGTTTGGGCAGCAGCTGGCGGCCGCGTTGAACCAGCCCGAGCGCACCTTTGCCAATTGGAACAGCGCCTTGCTGGCATTAGCCGAGTTGGCGCGCGACCGGCGCTTCGTAGTCGTGATTGACGAGTACCCCTATCTGGCCGATTCGGCGCCGGAGTTCTCGACGCTGCTCCAGCGCGCCTGGGATACCGTGCTGCAGCATACGGGGCTGTTCCTCTGCCTGACCGGGTCCACCTACAGCGTGGTGCGGCGCGAGATCCTGGACGGCACAGCGCCACTCTACCGTCGGCATACCTGGGCCTACGAGTTGCTGCCCCTGCAACCGCCCGACCTGAGGGCCTTTTTCCCAGGGCTTGACGCCGAACGGCTCATCGAGACCTATGCCGTGCTGGGCGGCATGCCGCGCAACCTGATAGCGTGTGACCCGCAACTCCCCCTCATGCGCAACGTCGAGCGGGAGATCCTCGATCCGGCCGGCAGTCTGTGCAGCGAGGTGCGCCTGTTGCTCCATGAGGAGCTGAAGGGCGAGGTGGACGTCTTCAGCCGCGTCCTGGGCGCAATTGCGGCAGGCAACCACCGCCGCCAGGAGATCGCCGCGGTCGCGAACCTGACGTTGGCCTCCGCTCAGCACTATCTGAATGATCTGGTCACGAACGGGTTGGTCGAGCACCGCTTGCCGCTGAACCGGGTGCGCGACGAGGGCCGGCTGGGCACGTATCACATCCTGGATCCCTTCCTCCGCTTCTGGCATCGGTGGGCGGCGCCGCATCGAGCGCTGCTGGAGATCAACCAACGCCAGGTCGAGACGTTGAGCGAAATCCGCAACAACCTGCCGTACATCGTCGCGCCGGTTTGGGAGACCGTCGCCCGCCAGCATCTGTTGACGGCTTCCGGCCGGGCTCAGATTCCCTGCCCGGTGCAGGAGGTGGGGTCGTGGTGGGCGCGCAGCGCGCAGGTTGATGTCGTGGGTGTCAACCGCGCCGATCATCGCGTGATCTTCGGCGAGGCGCGCTGGCGCTCCACGCCGGTCACGACTGCCGATCTCCACGCGCTGATGGAGAAGGGGCTACTCTGGCTGCGCGGCGACACGGCCAGGTGGGACGTCCATTACGCATTCTTTGCCAGGAACTTGGGCCAGGTGGAAAGCGCAGGGTTGGGCGAGGAGAACGTGCACCTGTTTACGCCCGATGATGTCACAAGCGTGAGCCTCTGAAGCAGCGCTCGAAACGGCGCCTGTCATCCCCAACACATGAATCGTTCCAGGTATCATTCTCGAAATCCCGTTCTTTTGCAACTGGTCCCCTCTGTTGTATACTGGCGCCAGGAGACAACACATCATGAACCCACCACGGCACACAGGTAACGCATGAGGGCAACATCCGGACCCAGGCGAAACGGCCCTGGCCGGCGGATCATCGACGCGCCGCTGCCTGACCGGCAGTTCTTCCGGGGCATGTTCACCAGCTACCGGCGGATGCTGGTCTTTGTCAAGCCGTATTGGAAGCTGCTGGCCGGGGCCGGGGTGATCCTGGTGATCAGCAGCCTGCTGGGGCTGGCCTTGCCGCTGGTCGTGAGTAGGATCGTGGACACCGCCCTGGTCCGCGAGAACATGCAACTGCTCAACCGGGTGACCCGGCTCCTGGTATTGCTGTTCCTGGCCCAGGCGGTCCTGGGCTTCGGTCAGAGCTACCTGATCTCGTGGGTCGGGGAACGGGTGGTAGCCAACCTGCGCCAGACGCTCTACGGACACCTCCACATGATGCCGCTGCGCTTCTTCGCCGCCACCCGGGTCGGGGAGCTGATCTCACGCCTGGGCAACGATGTGATGACCATCCAGGAGGCGGTCACATCCACGCTTCTCAGCCTGCTATCCCAGGTCGTCATGTTCGTGGGGGGCGTGGTCATCATCCTCGCGATGGCCTGGCGGCTGACCCTGCTGATGCTGGCCGTGGTGCCGTTGGGAATGCTGGGGATGATCCTCCTGGGGCGAGTCATCCGCCGGATCAGCAAACAGGTGCAGGATGCGCTGGCCGATGTGACCGCCACTGCCGAGGAGGCCCTGGGCGGCGTGCGGATCGTCAAATCTTTCGCCCGAGAGCCCTACGAGGTCGCCCGTTACAACAAAGGGATAGAAAAACTGTTCGACATCGCCCTCAAACGCGTAAAGATCCGGGCGATCCTGGGACCGATCATCAGCCTGTTGGGGTTCCTTGCCGTGGTGATCGTGCTCTGGTTCGGCAGTCGAGAGGTGATTCGCGGGAGCCTGACCCCCGGCGAGCTGGTCTCGTTCCTGCTGTACACCATGATGATCGCCTCACCCCTGGCCGCGTTCACGGGCCTCTACAGCCAGATGCAACAAGCGCTGGGCGCCAGCGAGCGGGTTTTCGAGATGCTGGACACCCCGCCGGAGATGTGCGATGCGCCGGACGCCATCACGTTGCCGCCTATCACCGGGTCGGTGCAGTTCGTGGATGTCAGTTTTGATTACAGAGACAGCGACGCAGCCCATGAGGTGCTGCGGAAGGTCACCCTGGCCGCAGCACCGGGCCAGGTGGTGGCGCTGGTCGGGCCGAGCGGCGCGGGGAAGACCACGCTGGTCAACCTGATCCCCCGCTTTTATGATCCGACGGAGGGCCAGGTCCTCATCGACGGCCACGACATCCATCAGGTGAAGATGCGCAGCCTGCGCGAGCAGATCGGCATCGTGCCCCAGGAAACCGCGCTGTTCAGCGGCAGCGTGCGCGACAACATCCGTTACGGCAAGCTGGAGGCGACCCAGGCAGAGATCGAAGCGGCGGCGCGGGCGGCCAACGCGCACGGCTTCATCCTGGAGCTGGTGGCGGGTTACGATACACTGGTCGGCGAACGGGGCGTAAAGCTCAGCGGAGGGCAACGGCAACGCATCGCCATCGCCCGCGCCATCCTGAAAAACCCGCGCATCCTGATCCTTGACGAGGCGACCTCGTCGTTGGATAGCGAATCGGAGCAGGCCGTGCAGGAGGCGCTCGAACGGCTGATGCGCGACCGGACCACCTTCGTCATCGCCCACCGCCTGAGCACCATTACCAACGCCGACTGGATCGTCGTCCTGGACAACGGGCAGGTGGTGGAGCAAGGCGCCCATGCCGCGCTCCTGGCCCACACAGATGGCCTGTACCGGCACATGTACGCCGTGCAGTTCCGCTGGGAGGAATCATCCCCCGAGCCGGACGAACCCACGGCGCCGGTCTCGGAGCGCGCCCTCCAGGAAGAGTCGGTGGTCCAACGCTTGAAGCGCAAAAAACGCTCGCAATGACACGGCGGCTGAGTAGTTACCTTGATTTGGAAATGAGGTGATCGGTGTCCTGGTCTTCGAAGCTTTTCACCATACGCGGCATTCCGGTCCGCGTGCACGTCAGCTTCCTGCTGATCGTCGGATGGGCCGCTTACATCGGGCTCAGTGCCGGTGAGGGAGGTTGGCGGCTATCGCTTGGCGGCGCCGCGTTCATGGTGACGTTCGTCCTGTTGCTCTTCGCGTGCGTGGTGTTACACGAGCTGGGTCACAGCCTGGTGGCGCAACTGTTCGGCATCCGAGTGCAAGACATCACGCTCTGGCCCATCGGCGGGGTGGCGCGGATGGCGAAAATGCCGGAAAAGCCGTATCAGGAGTTCTTGATCACCGCGGCGGGACCGGCGACCAACATCTTGTTGACGATCGGGCTGGGCGCGCTGGCGCTGGTTTGGATCGGCCCCGACCAACTGCTCCGGCTGGTGACCTCGTCCTGGTTGCTGAGCCGCTTCCTGTCCGAGATGAACGGCCAGGCGCTGCTTCTGCTGTTGACCGCCAACAACGCGATCCTGGCGCTCTTCAACCTGATCCCGGCGTTCCCGATGGACGGGGGGCGCTTGCTGCGATCGTTGCTGGCGGTGTTTTTGCCATACCCCACCGCAACGCGCGCCGCGTCGGTGGTCGGTCAGGTGTTGGCCACTTTTATCGGGACGGCCGCCCTGCTGGCGGGCAACATCATGCTGGCCCTGGTGGGCCTCTTCGTGTTCATGGCAGCCTGGCAAGAACGCCAGCAAGCCATCACCCAGGGCGCCCTGGCAGGGTTACGCGTGCGCCAGGCCATGCAGCCGGTCGGGCCGCGGCTCCACCCGCTCCAGACCCTGAGCGAGGCCGCGGCCCAAGCCGCCACGTCGCCCCAACCGGCCTATCTGGTGGTCGATGGCGGCCGGCTGGTGGGGTTGTTGACCCGCGGTGAGCTGATCAATGCCATGCGCCGGGCTGGCCCCCGCGCGGCAGCGGGAGCTGGGCCAGCCGCTCGAGTGGGGTCTCACTTGCACCGTGATGTGTTGCAGCTCCGGGCGGACGATCTGCTGCTGGCGGCCCGGAAGCAGTTACAAGAAAGGAGCGCCGTCATGGGGATCGTCGTCGAAAATGGTCAGGTGATCGGCACATTGAGCCAACTCGATCTGGCGCGCCTGGTTGACATGCTGCGCGCCCACCCCCAGGCGTTGCCGCGCGGCTAATACAGCCTTGCGAAGGTTTCGGAACCTTCGCAAGGCTGAAAAACAGGAGTAGGCTCTGTGCCCTGGTGGCTGCGACAACTGGTAGACTTCATCAATTGGCTGGCGGCGCGGATATCGGGCCGCAAGTATGATGAGTTGGCGCGCCGCATCGGCCGCGACCCCGAAATGGCAACCGCGCCCGACCGGCCGCGGTTCGTCGCCATCCAGATCGACGGCCTGGCCCACGAATACCTGCTGCGCGCGCTGGCGCTGGGCTACACGCCCACCCTGCAACGACTGATTGCGCACGGCTATCGACTCCAGCGTTGGCGCTGCGGTGTGCCCAGCAGCACCCCCGCGGTGCAGGCCGGCATCCTGTACGGCGCCAACTGGGACATTCCCGCCTTTCGCTGGTACGAAAAGGCGGACGGCTTTGCGCCCTCATGCAAGGTCCCACCCCACATCGACCGGATCAAGGCCAGGGTCGTCGCGGGCCGGCCCGGCATCCTGGCAGGCGGGTCCAGCTACGCCAACATGCTGGACGGCGACGCCCGGCTGACCCTCTTCACCCTGTCCGCGATGGGTCGCCAACGCTTCTTCGAGCAATTGCGCGGGCTGGGCTGGGCGCTGCTTTTTGGATTGATCCCCTGGCGCACCCTCCGGGTGATCGGGCTGATGATCTGGGAGTTGTTGCGCGATCTGGGCCGCACAGGGGTATTGTGGGCGCGCTCCCGTTTTCGCCGGCGCCTGAAGCTGGTCCGGCCGTTCCTGCAAGTGTTGACGAACATCCTGCTGGGCGAAGTCCAGGCATTTGGATTACTGCTGGACGTGTACCGGGGGATGCCGGCCATCTACGCTAACTTCTACGGCTACGACGAGATCGCCCACCAGGAAGGGCCGCTGGACCGGGAAGCGCTCCGGGCGCTCCGGCGGATCGATAACCACATCCGGCAGATCGACCGGGTGCGCCGGACCTGCTGGCCCGACATGGACCTGTACATTCTATCCGACCACGGCATGACGCCAACCGTCCTTTTCGAGGCGCTTGCCGGACAGTCGCTGGGCCGATTCGTGGCCAGCCACGTGCAGGCGTCGGTGGTGTGGGATGAGGGGTGGGGGCAGATCGACGGGGAACGAAAGGGACGAGAGGCCGGCTTACTGCCCGAACGGAGCCGTTGGCTCCTGGATGAGCTGGAAGGCATCGAGGCGCATCTGTCGCGGCGCGGCCAGAAGCTGGCCCAAACGCTACGGCGCTGGCTCCAGGACCGGACACTGCCTGAGGAGGATCCCGATTGGGACCTGGCCCGCGGCAGTGATGTGGTCGTCCGCAGCTCCGGCAACCTGGCGCATATCTACTTCAACGTCACCCGTGAGCGCATGGCCGTCAGCGAAATCGCCATCCTCTACCCGGACTTACTGGAGGCGCTGGTACGCCAACCCGGCATCGGCATAGTGCTCGGGCTGGAGGCCGACCGGTCGGTCGTGGTCACCCACCACGGCACGGCCGCCTTGACGGCAAGCTGGCTGCCTCCCGGACTGCCGGAGCCCGAACAGAGCGCCGCCGACCTGGTCCGCCTGGTCAGCTTCCCGCACAGCGGCGACCTGGTGTTGCTGGGGACGTGGGACGAGCACGGCCAGGTGGTCACCTTCGAGGATCAGGTCGCCACCCACGGCGGGATCGGCGGCCCGCAAGACTATCCCTTCTTCCTGACGCCGCCCGATGTGCCGCTGGATCTCAGCGGGATCACCAACGCCCGGCAGCTCTATCCGTTTTTCATGCGGCGGTATCACGAGATGGACGTGCAGGCGGACGCGCGATAGTTCCCCAGGTTCTGCCTTGTGATTACCCACAAGCCCAGAAGTCACTGCGAGGAGTGCCGTTTACGACGAAGCAGTCCCCTCCGAAGCAGGAGATCGCGGCAATCAGAGATTACGGAAATCAGAGATTGCTTCGCAAACGGCGCTCGCAATGACATTTCGGAAGATGTGGCTTCTTCACCAGAGGTCCAGCGATTTTGCCTCTTGACAAATGCGCGCGCTTCTGGTATCTTATGTCAAAATCCGACTACGCGAAGACCGCGCGAAACGTATCCTCTCAAGCGACAGCCGGAATCCAATCCGGGGTGGCTGTGGCCGGTCTCCTGACCGAGCCACCGTGGCTCGGTCAGGAGACCGGCCACAGCGAGCGATTCCCCGAAAAATTGAGAAGATACCGCGAAACACGCGGTCGAATCTCGTCATTCACCCCGGAGGCGTAACTACCCAGGCGGGCAGTGAAAATGGCCTCCGCAACGCCTGACCGCCTGAGTAGTTACCCGGAGGCAAATATGCCCGCAGATATGCCCGCTGATCAGTTTGCCATGTTCCCCAAAGGCCGGCCCGGCCGCGGCAGCGCGGGTGAGATGACCCGCCCTATCGCCTCGATCCCGGCGGCTCTGAGCCCGGATTCCTCCCTGAGCGCGGCGATCTCGGCCTTTCACGGCCACATGATCCGCCAGGGCTTCTCCGAAAACACCATCAAGGCCTTCCAGGCCGATCTGCGCCTATTCACCAGGTACATGGCGGCGAATCGCGCCATCGGCAGCATCGGCCAGGTGGACCTGGCGCAGTTCCTGACCTGGATGCGCGCTGATCGCGGCGTGCCGTGCAGCCCCAAGACCTATGCCCGGCGCCTGACAACACTCAAGGTGTTTTTCGCCTGGTTAGCCGAGGCCGGCTTCATCCCGGCCGATCCGGCTGCGCCGTTGATTCACGAACGCCCCAGCACGCCATTGCCACAACTGCTGTACGATGAACAGGTGAACGCCCTGCTGAGCACCACGCGCGATCTGCTGTGGGCGGCCAGGCCGGACGCCCGCCCCTACCTGCTGGTCAGCCTGGTCCTGCAAACCGGCATCAAGAAGAGCGAGTGCATGGACATCAAGCTGGAGCACATCGACCTCTCCAACCCGCAGGCGCCGGTGCTGTACATCCGCTACGCCGACCCGCGGCGGACGCGCAAGGAGCGCAAGCTGGCGCTGGGGCCGGGGTTCACGCCGGTCTACCGGCAGTATCTGCGAGAGTATGCCCCGAAGGAGACCCTGTTCGAGTGCACGGCGCGCAATTTGGAGTATGTGCTGGAGGACATGGCGAAGCTGGCGGAGATCCTGGGGGGCGTTAGCTTCGAGCAATTGCGCTGGACCTGCGCCGTGCGCGACTATCGCAACGGCATGCCGGCGGACCAATTGCGCCAAAAGCTGGGGCTCTCAAGCATCAGTTGGCGCGAGACCCTGCCGAAAATCCAGACGCTGGCCCAGCCGGCGTTGTAACGAATTGCGGATTGCGGATTGCGGATTGGGGATTGGTAGATTGGTAGATTGGTGTCACCCTGTCACCGTGTCACCGTGTCAAGTATATCCGCTTCCATCCGATACCCGACCTACCCACCCTTAGTGCCCAGCGGCAGTAGTTGCCGGATCAGCGCCAGGTATTCCTCGTTCAAGGCCAGATAGCTGCCGCTCCAGCCACCGACCGCATAGAGCTTCTGTCCGTGCGCGGCCAGGCCCAGGTTGCGCCAGGCGCCGACCAGTGGCGTCTCGATGCGAGACCAGGCGCCGGTCAGCGTGTCGTACTGCTCGTTGAACGCCAGCGCCTCGGTCCAACCGCCGCCCACCACATAGAGGCGCGACCCCATCACCGTCAGGCCCAGCCCACCGCGCCCCTGGCTCAGCCGCGCCCTCTCGGTCCAGGGACCGGCGGCCGTACCCTCGCCCGCGGGATCGTAGACGGCCACCGTGTCCAGCTCGCGCTCGCCATCGTATCCGCCCACGACGTAGATCACACCTTCCAGCGCGCCGGCGCCCAGAAACGCGCGCGGCGTTGTCATCGGCGTAACCAGCGCCCAATGATCCAAGATGGGGTCGTACACGTAAGTTTCCGCGCGATAGTTGGCGCCATCCCACCCGCCGAACAGATACATCTTGCCATCGAGCACGGCCAGCCCATACGCAGCCACCCCCACCGGCAACGGCGCCCGCGCCTCCCAGGCATCCGCCTGCGGATCGTAAATCTCCAGCACGTTGGTCGTGCCGCCGGTCACCGTTGTGCCGCCCGGCACATAGATGCGATTGTCCAACAACACGCCCGAGATGTTGGAGACCGGCGTGGGTTTGCGCGCGCCCGGCAGCCAGCCGTTGCTCCGCGGGTCGTAGATCGCGACCTGGTCGGTGACCCCGGTGGCCGTCTCCCCGCCGATCGCGTACAGCCTGGTCTCATCGGAGACCAGGGCCAGCCGGCTGCGGGGCTCAGGCAGGGGCGCGCAGTTCGCCCAGCGGGGCGCCTGGCGGCGCTCGGTCGGGGTGGTTTGGGGCTGCCCCACGTCGGTGAAGGGTGTGAGACGCGGCGCCTGGCCGCGGCTCTTCCACCAACCGGGCGCCAGGGAGATCAGAACGATCAAGAACGCCGCAGCGATCATGTAAACGCGTTGCCAGCGGGCGATCGGCTGGCGCGGCGCGATCGGCGGCCGCGCGACCGCCGGCTCCACCACTTCGCCGCCCCTTTCCCCGCCGGGCACAGCTAACCAGCCCCGGCGCACGGCCTCCATCGTGGCCTCCGTCCGTGACTGGACACCCAGCTTTTCGTAGATGTTGCGCAGGTGGACCTTGACCGTATTGGGGCTGATCACCAGCGCGCGCGCAATCTGCTGGTTGATCGCGCCTGTGGCAACCAGCTCCAGCACCTCAAGCTCACGCTCGCTCAGCGGTCCCGTGTCTTCGGTCATAATCGGAGTCAATGAATCAGCGAATCGGCGAATCGGCGAATCGGCGAATCGGCGAATCAGCGAATCGGCGGGGCGGCGGGGCGGCTTGCCGCCAGGCGACACGCGCCACCCCGTGCTATCCACTATGCCCATCGCACCAGGTACATGGCGAATGGGTTGGGCAGGTTGGCATGGTCGGGCCGGACGCGCACGCCGTACACGAAGGCGCCGCTCTCCGGCAAGACCAGGGCAACCTCATACTGGTATTTGCCATCCGCATTTCCAACCAGGCGCATCGGCACGACCGTCGCGCTTCGCAGTTCACCCTCACGTTCAAGTCCGTAGACCAGCTCCACGGCCAATTCCTTCGGCTCGAGGAGGCTCGACGTGAGGACAGCCTGCACTGCCAGGGACTGGCCGACGATCGTCTCGCCCTGGGCCGGGCCGGTCGCGGTCAGGGACACCTGGGGCCAGCCCAACTGCACGCGCTGCTCCCACTCGGCCAGCACCCGCGCGCCGGCGAAACCGTCCCGTCCGACAGCGCCGCCCAGGGCGCCGCCGGGCACGTAGAACCTGGCCACGTACTCCTTGAGCATCCGGTCAAAGCTGAAGGCCGGCGCCACGGACGCGATCGACGCCCGCATCTTTGCCAGCCATTTCGTGGGGATGCCATCCTCGCCCCGGTCGTAGAACAGCGGCACGATCTCGTTCTCCAGCGTGGCGTACAACGAGAGGGCGTCCGCCTCGTCCTGGACAACCTCATCCACGTACTCCCGCTCCTGGCCGATGGCCCAGCCGTTGCGACCGTCGTACCCCTCGCTCCACCAGCCGTCCAGCACGCTGAAATTCGGCACGCCGTTCAAACCGGCCTTTTGCCCGCTGGTACCGCTGGCCTCCAACGGCCGGCGCGGGGTGTTCAGCCAGACGTCCACGCCCGCCACCAGGCGCCGGGCGATGTTGGCGTCGTAGTCCTCGACGAAGACGATCCGGCCGGCGAAGTCGGGTTGCCGGCTGAGCTGGTAGATCGTCTGGATCAGCGCCTTGCCCGGCTCGTCGGCCGGATGCGCCTTGCCGGAGAAAACGATCTGCACCGGCCGCTCCGGGTCGTCGAGGAGGCGCCTGAGCCGCTCCGGATCGCGGAACAGCAGCGTGGCGCGCTTGTAGGTGGCAAACCGCCGGGCAAAGCCGATGGTCAGGGCATGCGGGTCGAACAGCGTGGCGGCCGCGTTGACCTCGACCGGGCCGGCGCCCACGCGCATCAACTGGCGCACCGTGCGCGCGCGCACCAGTTCGAGCATCTGCGCCTTGGCCATGCGGTGTTGCGCCCACAACGCCTCGTCCGGGATGGCTGCCACCGCGGTCCAGGTCGCCGGGTCTGCGATGCCATCGCGCCAATCGGGGCCGAGATAACGATCGAACAGCGCGGCCAGCTCCGGGTGGAGCCAGCTATCGGTATGAACGCCGTTGGTGACGAAACTGATGGGGATCTCGGGCTGGGGCGCCTCGGGCCAGAGGCTGCGCCACATGCGCCGGGACACCTCGCCGTGCAGCCGGCTGACGCCGTTCGCCATGCCGGCCGTCCGCAGCGCCAGGACCGTCATGCTGAATTGCAGCCCCCACGCGTAGTCGAAACGACCCAATGCCAAAAAGCTCTGGCGATCCAACTTCAGCCGCCCCCAGTAATCGCCGAAGAAGCGGTCCATCAGTTCAAAGGGGAAAGAATCGTTGCCCGCCGGCACCGGCGTGTGCGTCGTGAACAGCGCATCCGCCTTGGCCGCCCATAACGCCACGGGGAACGCCAGGCCTTGATCCTCGACGTATTCCCGGATCCGTTCCAGTTGCAGGAACGCGGCGTGACCCTCGTTCATGTGCCACATCGTCGGCCACAGGCCCAACGCGCGCAGCGCCCGCACCCCGCCGATGCCCAACATCACTTCCTGAGAAATCCGGATCTGCTGGTCGCCGCCGTACAGGCGCGCTGACAGCTCACGATCAGCCGGCGCGTTGCGCTCGACATCGGTATCCATCAGGTAGATCGGGATTCGGCCAACTTGAATGCGCCACATCTTGGCGTAGACCGAACGCCCGGGCAGATCCACGTTGATCACCACCTGGTTGCCGTCCTGGCCCAGGGCTGGGGTAGCCGGCGCTTCGCTGAAGTCCAATTTCTCGTAAATAGCTTGCTGGCGACCGTCACCCTTGATGCGCTGTTGGAAATAGCCCTGCGGGTAGAGGAATCCCACCCCGACAAAGGGCAGCCCCAGGTCGCTGGCCGTCTTGCAGTGGTCACCGGACAGGATGCCCAGGCCGCCCGAATAGATCGGCAGCGCCTCGTGCAGGCCGAATTCGGCCGAGAAATAAGCGATGAGCTGGCCGTTGCCGGCGCCATGAGTGCGTGCATACCAGGTGTCCGCCGTCCCCATGTACGCGTCGAACGCGGCCATCACGGCCCGATAGCGCGCGACGTAGGCCGGGTCAGCGGCGACGCGATCCAACTTCTCCTGGCTGACCCGGCGCAAGAACTTGACCGGATTGTGATTGACCGCGTCCCACAGTTGGGGATCGATATCCCGGTACAGCGCGCGGGCATCCCCATGCCAGCTCCACCAGAGATTGTAGGCCAACTCCGGCAAGCGGGCTATCTGCGGACCGGGCGCCGGGTACACCGCGATTTGTCCCATGATCTTCATGGTAACTCCTGTCTTCGCAATGGGGGCACGGACTATCCGCCCCGAAAGCATCTACTCAGATTTACTGACCGCACTAGAAAACCCCGCCCGCGTCATTCCCGCGAAAGCGTCCCTCGCTAACGAGGCCTCGCTAGCGAGGGCAGAATCCAGCAGCCTGGACACCCGCGTACGCGGGTGTGAGTGTAGAATCACGTGGGGGTCATTTTAGAGGAAAATGCCCGGTATGTCCAATTGAGCGCGGGCTTAAAGCACGAGGCTGTTGCCTTGACCCAGCAACAGCCCCGTGGAGGTAAGACCGGCACGAGATTCCCCCCGAATCCCTTGCCTATTTAATGAAGGGCGCTTACAGCCGTTTTCTTACAGTGCGGGCCGTGAATTGCGCGGAATCCACGATTCGGGCAGAAGCATGGTAAAATGTAACTGACCGCACGTGAAGTCTCCAGGCCCGGCATTCCCGCGAAAGCGTCCCTCGCTCGCGAGGCCTCGCGAGCGAGGGCAGAATCCAGCAGCCTGGTAGACCCCCGCGTGCGCGGGAGTGACCGGGAGGATGCCGGACGTGCAGGCAAGAGAAAACATGCCAGCCCAATACCGCTACCTGTTGGCCTACAAACCCTACGACGTGCTCTCCGACCTGACCGACCCCGAGGGCCGCCCGGCTTTGGGCGATTACGTGCCCGTGCCCGGTGTACACGAGGCCGGCCGGCTCGACCGCGACAGCGAGGGGCTGATGCTGCTAACCGACGATGGCGCTCTGGCCCACCGGCTGACCCACCCCCGCCACAAGCAACCCAAGACCTACCTGGTGCAGGTGGAGAACATCCCGAACGCGCGCGCGTTGCAAGCCTTACGCGCGGGCGTGGAGGTCAAGGGAACGCGTACCGCCCCGGCCCAGATCGATCTGCTGCCAGGGGAACCCGACCTGCCCCCGCGCTCCGTGCCGATCCGCGATGGCGCCACCGTCCCGACCGCCTGGCTGCGCATCACTTTGCACGAGGGGCGCAAACGCCAGATCCGGCACATGACCGCCGCGGTCGGGCATCCGACGCTGCGGCTGGTCCGCATCGCCCTCGGCCCACTGACGATCGGCTCGCTGCGACCGGGTGAATGGCGAGATCTGACAGCCTCAGAACTGGCCACGCTGCGCCAGACCTGACAGGTTTTCGAAAACCTGTCAGGTCTCTCCCAGCCGGTGCGAGAGCGCCCGCAACGCCGGGTACAGATCGCGATAGATGGCATACGTCCGGTCGTACCGGCCGACTTCATCCGGCCGCGGCGTGGTGACGCCGGTGACGTGGATGCTTTGCTGGCAAGCGGTGTCCACGTCGGGCCAGGCGCCGGCCCCCACGGCGGCCAGCAACGCTGCGCCGTAGGCCGCGCCCTCGGCCGTGTTGACCGTCACCAGTTCCACGTCGAATACGTTGGCCAGGATCGACAGCCACAGCGGGCTCTTGGCGCCCCCGCCAGAGGCCCGCACCTGGCGAATCTCCGTCTGCCCCGTCGATTTGATCAGCTCGAAGCTGTCCCGTAAGCCGAACGCCACCCCTTCCAGCACCGCGCGGGTCAAGTGCGGCTGCGTGTGGCGCACGGTTAGCCCGACGAACGCGCCGCGCGCCAGCGGGTCGGGATGCGGCGTACGCTCTCCGGTCAGGTAGGGCAGGAACAGCAACCCCTCGCTGCCGGTCGGCGTTTCAGCCGCAGGGGCCAACAGCGCGTCAAAACCGACGCCGGGGGCCAGCGTGTCCCGATACCAGCGCAGGCTGCCGGCCGCCGAGAGCATCACCCCCATCAGGTGCCAGCGTCCCGGCACGGCGTGGCAGAAGGCGTGCAACCGCCCCTCCGGCTCGACCAACGGCCGGTCGGTGCTGGCGAAGACCACGCCCGAGGTGCCCAGGGTCAAGGCGATGATGCCGGGCGCCACGGCCCCCACACCGACCGCGGCGGCGGCCTGGTCGCCGCCGCCGCCGACCACCGGCGTGCCGGCTCGGAGCCCGGTGGCCAGGGCCGCGTCGGTCGAGATCTGGCCAGTCACTTCCGGTCCCTCGTGCGTCCGCGGGAGCCACGCGGCCGGGATTTCCAGGGCGTCCAGCACCTCAGTGGACCAGTCGCGAGCCTCGATGTCGAACAACAAGGCGCCGGCCGCGTCCGCCCGATCGGTCGCGAAATCGCCGGTCAGCTTGTAGCGCACGTAGTCCTTGGGCAGCAAGATGTGCCTGGCGCGCGCGAACAGATCGGGTTCGTGCTCCTGCACCCACAGGATCTTGGGCGCGGTGAACCCGGTCAGCGCGTCATTGCCGGTCAGGCGGATCAGGCGGGCCTTGCCCAGGCGGCGGCGGATTTCGTCGCACTGCGCGCCGGTGCGCTGGTCGTTCCAGAGGATCGCCGGCCGCAACACCTGGCCGGCTTCGTCCAACAGGACCAGCCCGTGCATCTGGCCGGTGAGCCCTACGCCGGCTACGCGCGCCGGGTCCACGCCGGAGTCCGCCAACACCTGCCGGATGCTGGCAACCGTGGCCCCCCACCACAGATTGGGGTGCTGTTCACTCCACAGCGGCCGCGGTGTCTCGTAGGGATACTCCGACGAGGCGACGGCCACGACCGCGCCGCTCGCCCGCATCAACAGCGCTTTGGTCGCCGTCGTCGAAGTGTCGATGCCGAGAAAGTAGCTCATGATGCATCTCCCTTCTGTAGGGGTGACACGGTGACACGGTACACGGTGACATGGTGACACGGTGACACGGTGACCAGGTGACCAAGTGAAAAAAACTCACTTCATGACCGTGGCGAGTATAGTATCGATCTATCGTATACTGGTCGGAAATCAAACGAGTGCATTCGAAGCCAGAACCGCAAGCTGTCATTGCGAGCGTTTTTTGCGAAGCAATCTCCGCCATGGTGGGGATTGCGGCAATTCCGATTGCGGCAATCGGGATTGCTTCGCAAACTGCGCTCGCAATGACAGAGGGCTGAGTAGTTACCAAAGAAATCAAAAAGGTCTTTGCGCCTTTGCGTCTTTGCGTTGAAAGATTTGCGCAGATGGCGCGAATGTTGGAGGGTAATACTACAACGCGCCGGTTCGACAGATCTTACGCGCTCAAGCGGCGGGCCTGACCGCGCCAATCGTCGCGCACGACGCGCTCGAGGTTGCCAGCGGTCAGTTCTTCCAGCAGCTCGTCGCTCGCTTCAGCCAGGGCCGCAAAGGTCAGGATGCCCACCGCGCGTAATTTGCGCGCGTAGGCCGGGCCGATCCCCTTGATAACCGTCAGATCATCGGGACGGCGCGCCTTGGGCAAAGTCGCTGTCTCCGCCAGCGCGGGGACCTCGACACGCGCCCCCAAATTAGGGACCGCTTTGAGAGCCTTCATTTCAGCAGCGATGCGAGCAGCTTCCTCGGTACCCGGCAACTTGAGCGAGATCTTGCCCTCAGGCAGTCCACCTATCGGCGCCTCGGGCAATTCGACCACAGGAACCGCCGCTTCGACTTTCGCGGTCACGTCGGTAACCACCGCCTCGACCGGCGCTGCGGGCAACGCAACCTCTGGCGCCGCGGGAACGGCCGCTTCGACCTCGGCTGCCATGCCGGGGATCGCCGCTTTAGCCTCTGGGACTTCGAGCTCTGATATCTCGACTTGTGGGAGTCGAACTGGAGGCGCCGAAACCTCCGCGAGCGGGGCTGGCGTCTCGAGCATCTCCGCCTGGGCAAAGGGCGGCGCTTCTGCCACCGCAAGACGCGGCGCTCCTGGCGCTTCCGCCAGGAGTTCAGGCGCCACCACACCCGCGACAACTTCGGGCGCCACTACCGCGGCCTCTGCCACTGAGGGCGCCTCCGGCAGCGAGGGCTCTTCGACCGCCACCACCCTGGCCTCGGCCTCGATCGTCCGGGCCCTGGCCGCCGCCGCAAGAGCCGCCTCCTGCCGATCCCGGGCCACGCTCAGATTGATCTCGATCTGGGCCAGGAAGAAAAGCACCGCCCCGAGGACAAGTAAGCCAAGGGCGTTGACAAACGCACTTCCCAAGATCAGGAGCGAGACCCAGCCCCGCCCCCCGATCCCCCAGCCGTATCCCAAACCACCTCGGGCCAGCAAGATGGTGGCAACGACGCCGATCACGAAGACAACCAGAGCAGCCAGTAAGAGAAGGCCCGCGACGAATTTCGTGACACGATGTTTACGCATGGGAAACCCCCTTTCTAGCGAATACCACCAGGAAATTATGGCATACCTCTTCAAATGTCTATTCTAACGTAACTGCTCAGCCACCCTTGCGAAGGTTGCGAATAGCCTTACCGATAGAGCGATTCTTGGCTGACGAGGGCACTTCCGGCCTGAGATCTGCTCACAAA
>PHCA01000348.1 GCA_002842085.1 Chloroflexi bacterium HGW-Chloroflexi-1 | reverse complement strand
GTATGTAGCGTGGCCACCATCTGCATACCTGGCCCTATCCGTGTCGGTATTCCCGGAGCTCCACGAGTTCTTCCACTTGCCCCAGAAGTCCCAGAACGTGTCGCTTTTCCCACTGGTCATGGCGGCCCAAATGTGGGTCATACCCTCGGAGTAGTTGTCCCAGGTCTCTCGCCATCGCCAAGTGCCTGAGATGGGATCATATTCATAGTCGTAATCGAAGAGATCCCACAGCGCGCCGGCAACACGGCCTTCGACTTGATCACCGTTGTCCCAGCCGGCCGTGCCCCAGGTTTGATTTTCAAGGTCGTCCGAACCGTCACCCGGGTAGTGATGAATCGAGTCGCCATTCACGTACATATGCCACATCTGGGCCCAACCCTCTGACCAGCCACAAGAAGGCGAACTCACCTTCTTGACATAATGGTTGCCCGGAGGGCAAGCCGGAGGAGAGGAGTTGCCATAAGCGTAATACATCACGGCATGACCCATCTCATGTAGGACAGTGTCTGATGTGTCGTTAGCATCAACGAGACTTATGTCGATGTGACCATTCGGATGATATCCAGTGGCTGACGTCGGCCATTCAGCGATGTAGGAGCCGTTAGGTGCGGAGGCGATGCTCTGTAGTTCGAAACGTTTCTGATATCCGCGCTCAAGATCATCTTTGATCCACCATGCCTTCCTGTCGTTGTTGGTGCTCTCTGTGACTGCGTAGGCCCCGATGTCATGGGTGCCGTCTGAGAAGACCTCGGTCGGAGATGGAGCGTTGTAGGCGTCTAGATACGCGAACGTATAGGGCTGGGTGCCGCCAACATGAATCGATGCTACCTCGGGCCCGCCTTGATACTCCAACGCGTAGGCGTATATTCTTACCCAGACATCCCCGCCTGGGTTGGATACAGGGCCGATGGAGTAACTCCCGGTCGAATCAGTATAACCCTGTTCCAACAGGTTGTTGGTTCCTGTGTAAAGGCCAACCAGGCACTTGTTGACTCCAACCAGCTGGCTATTTCGATCGTAGCGATACCACCTTCCGGTTATCGTGAGTTGTCCGGCAGGTGTTGTAACCTGCGCCAGATTCATTCCCTCTTCGCTGGCTGGGGGCACTGGTATGGCTGGGGGTTGGGTGCCGGACAAGACAGGAGGCGCATCGGGATAGATGATCACGGGGGCGTGGCCCGGCACAAGCTTTTCGATGGGTTGGGACGTGCGAGGATCATAGACGTGGAACTGTCCGGACGTTTCTGCGACATCCAAGACAACTTCGTCAACGGCACTCACCGACGAAGTTGCGCTCTCGACGCTCTTCGCAACGGCTGTGATTGTCTTCTGCCCTGCCTCAACGAACTTGATGGCTGTCGAGAACTGCACGGGCACGTTGGCCTTGAGCGATCCCTGCCCGCGGCGGATGCGAAATCGCCAGCTTTATTCCGATCGGAACCGATTCACTGCGTTGTACCGGTGGGTCGGAAGTAGGCGTAGGCACGGCTGAGGGCACTGGTATGGCTGGAGGTTGGGTGCCGGACAAGACCGGAGGCGCATCGGGATAAACGGTCACGGGGGCGTGGCCCGGCACCAATTTTTCGATGGGTTGGGGCGTGCGGGGGTCATAGACGTGGAACTGCCCGGACGTTTCTGCGACATCCAAGACAACCTCGTCAACGCCACCCACCGAGGAGGTTGCGCTCTCGATGCTCTCCGCAACGGCTGTGATTGTCTTCTGTCCCGTCTCAACGAACTTGATGGCTGCCGAGAACTGCACGGGCACGTTGGCCTTGAGTGATCCCTGCCAACGCAGGTCGCCGCCCAATAAAACGGCGCCCTTGGGCAGCTTGAGTCGGGATTCGGAGTTCGGCGCATCGAACACCGACACCACCGTGACGGTTAGATAAGCCGTCTCGCCCAGCCGCGGCGGATGCGAAATCGCCAGCTTCACACTGGTCGGAGACATCGTGGTGTGTGACAGTGAGGCGGTAGGCTCACTGGTTGCGGGGATAGGCCACGGCATAGCTGTGGGTGGGGTGCCGGTTGTCGGCTGCACACCGGCGCACCCTGCCAGCAGCAGACACGCCAATACGAAGATCCCGACGATACCTAGGCGTATGGTTCGCATTTTGTACGGCATGGAGCACCTCACTTTCCTGTGGCAACGACTTCGCTGGTCAAACGATCAGGTCAGCCGCTCGGGCCGGCCAACCAGCGCCGAGCGGACGGGACGCCGCGCTCAGTCTGCATACCAGCCGTGCGCCGTCGGGCAACTCGATCCGCGCAGAAACGTTTGGCGTGTCCCATATTAGCACAAGTCGCCTCTGCCGTCAACGGATTTGAGAATATCCTTTTGACGTAGCAGCCACGTTCCAGGCGCAAGCCCACAAGCCAGCGCCGCCGGCCTCCCCGCGCAACGGCTTGCCAACACGCTACTGCGGCTCGCGCCGCCGTCCACCTGGCCGCGGCCGGCTATCGCCTGGCTATCGCCTGGCTATCGCCTGGTCGAGGCGCAGCCGGTGGAACTGTTCCCGCAGACATATCACGTGGAGACAGTGGCGCTGTGGGAGAGGGGAGGCATGAGACGTAGTGCGTATGCGTAGTGCGAGGAGGCGAGCATGACAGCGCAACGAGAATACCTGGTCAATCTCCGTGAGCTGCTCACCGCACACTTCCGCGAGAGTGAGTTGCGCACGCTTTGCTTCGACCTGGACGTCGAGTACGAAGACCTGCGGGGAACGGGCAGGAGCGATAAAGAGCGGGAACTGGTTGCCTATCTCGACCGGCATGACCGCATGGGCGAGCTTACGGAGGTCGGAGCACGGCTTCGCCCGGACATCCCGTGGCGCGATCCGGACGACATCCCTACTCACGCCGGGACAGGGGAGGCCGAGGCCAACGCCCGCGTGGAGCAACGCGGCAAGTCCAACATCCATATCGAGCGCGCCACGGGCATCGCGATCGGCGCCGGAGACGCGGGTGGTTACCGGCAAGAGTGACGAGGATTGACACGCGGGGCCACCGTGATCCCGTAGCACGGAGAGCCTGGTGAGGTGGGGCGGAGGTCTGGGTTACGGCAAATCGGCGAGGGTGATCTCTGCGATGAACTCGTAGTGCTTGCGGTTGCGCGTGAGAAGGGGCAGCTTCTTCTGCCAGGCTGTGGCGGCGATCAGGGCATCTTCTACCTGCAAGGAGTGGCTGGCATACTTCGCTAGCAATTCCGAAGTCGCGGCAGCGATGCCCTGGTCAACGACAAGAACGCGCATATGGCGCATCAGGCTCAAAACACGCCGGCGCTCACGATCTCGCAAACCAGGCTTGCTCAACAACTCCTTTCGGGTAACACTGGAGCAATACAGGTTTGTGTTCTTTGCCCGAAGCAGTTCTTTGGTCCACGGCCGGCCGTGCAACCAGTCAACCAGAATGTCGGTATCCAGCAGGAAGCTTACTTGCGCCATAAGTCAGGGTCTGCCAGCACTTCTTCCAGGGTCCGCTGATCGGCCACCCGAATCCGGTTGACATATTCTACACCATCACCGATGGTGTCATCATCCGCCCACATGCCAAAGCCGAGGTCCTCATCGGACAGAACGGAAGCAGGTGGCAAATCGAAGTAGTCGTCAATCACCGATCTGGGCACGCGATAGGTCCGCCCCAGGCGGATGGCCGGCAGGTCGCCACGGCGGATCAGCCGCCGCACCGTACCGGAGGGAACCCGAAAAATCGCAGCTACTTCGTCAACTGTGTAGACACGTTCTTTGTACAGTTCTCTGGTTTCCATGTTGCACCGTGGTGTGGTTATGGCATTCTTTGCGACGACCCGTAGCATGACGCTCGTCACGCCGCGTCGAACTCGTCCCGGTTGACGCCAAGCTGCTTCAAGATGGCATCGAGGGTGCCCTTGGGGAGGTCTCCGGGATGATTAGGGCCTGACCCCAATAC
>PHCA01000347.1 GCA_002842085.1 Chloroflexi bacterium HGW-Chloroflexi-1 | reverse complement strand
TATT
This sequence comes from Chloroflexi bacterium HGW-Chloroflexi-1, assembly GCA_002842085.1. Taxonomy (GTDB): domain Bacteria; phylum Chloroflexota; class Anaerolineae; order CG2-30-64-16; family CG2-30-64-16; genus CG2-30-64-16. The sequence goes on along the minus strand of PHCA01000347.1, from coordinate 2,351 downwards.
CAGCCTGCACTCGCAACGTTAGTATCCTGGGCAGTGCTATACGGACGAACAGTTGCGCTTGAGCGTGCTGTTGCTCCAGGCCTGTGAGGTGTTGCACATCTCCCACATCGATGACCGGCCGGTGGAGTCCTGGGGAGTACTTGCATACCGAGTAGCCGCAGTTGCGGCATTTCCAGACCTACTGATGGCCGGCGTGCCGGCAGCAGCTAAACCTGATCGAGCCAGGGATGCTGGTTGGGGTTGTCTGTGACCAGCCCCTCGGCGCTGGCTGCACGGATGAGGCGGTCATCGGCGGAAAGGAAGACCAGGGCAGGGTAGCCTCCTGTCGCGAGAAATTGCTGAGCGGTCAGTGCGGTCGCCAGATGAGTAGCGTCGTAAGCGCGCAACGGATGTCGCTCCAGCAAAACGCATGCCAGGTCAACAACTGTCACGGTAGGCGGCATAATCTGATATCCGTTCAGACAATCACCTCGGAAAGCATCGCGTGCTGTTGCGAATTCGTCGGCTGTCAAGGAGCCCTCGCGTAGCCGACGTGCAAAGGCGCTGATTACCTCGGTGAGCGTCATGCGGGAGGTAAACAGCACCGGCAATCGGACGACGGCCGTGAGGGCGCGCACCCAGCCGCTGCCCACTTCGTTAACGTAGCGCTTGACCTAAATGCTCACGCGTACTCCTCGCGGTCTTCTAAAAGGATTTCGGACAGGGGTTTCCCGTGGCTCAACTTCTCGGCCAGGCGTGCGCGGACCTCGGCCGATACTCGCGGGGGCTGCGGCCACGGCAATTCCTCGATCAGACCTGCTGCCTTCATCTTGCTGACCACCTGGTCGCGCAGATCGCCGGCGCGGGCCGTTTTTGGCTTGATGACCACAGCGTCAGGCCGCTGTTCGATCTCCACTTCCTGGATGTTGCCCCAAGCTCTGATCAGTGCGCGTGGCACCAGCACCCCCCGCTGAGTCACTCGTCTGGCAATAATCGTCATACTGTTACTCCTCCAAAAGTTTGGTTGTTCGTTGTCGCTTGTATGCTATGCTATTATAGCACACGGAGGCGGCAGAGCGCCAGGCGCCCGTCGGGGGCATCCGGTATCTTCTCAATAATCCGGGGGCTGTGGCCGGCAGAAGGGGTCGTTTTCAGAGCAGGATGCTCCGCTCCGGCTGAATGGTTACATACTATCAATCTTCTTGTGGGCGGTCAATTCGTGCCGCGTAGCGGGCGTTGGCCTCTCGCAGCGCGCTTTCGGCGTCGACGCCGTGCGCCCTGGCCCATGCGACCAGCCCAAACAGCGCGTCCCCGATGGCTTCCGGGGTGGCGGATGCCGCGTCCAGACCGGCCAATGCCTCGGAGGGCGTGTCGGGCGCGGCGACCGTTTGGAGTCGGGACATCCGGTCGATGTACGCGGCGGCTTGCGCCAATGCCGGCAACCCGGCCGGCACGCCGCTGAGCGGGGAGCGTTTTTCGCCGTTGCGCTCCCGTTCCGCGCGTTTGATCGCTTCCCAGTTCGCCAGCACCTCCGCGGCGCCGCTAACCTGCGCATCACCGAAGACGTGGGGATGCCGGCGGATCAACTTGCTCACGATCCCCTGGATCACGTCGGGGATGCGGAACAGCTCTTCCTCGCTGGCGATCTGCGCCTGCATGGCAATCTGGAGCAGCAAATCCCCCAACTCCTCCGCGACCTTGACGGCATCGTCGGCGTCCAACGCCGCGAGCAGCTCGTAGCTCTCCTCCAGCAGCGACGACCGCAATTTGGCCCACGTCAGCTCGCGGTCCCAGGGGCAGCCGTCGGCCGCGCGCAGATGGGCCACCACGTCCAGCAATGCGGTGAAGGCAGCGGGTGTGCTCACTGGCGGGATCCATAGCCGGCCCGAGGCATTTTCGGCGGGCGCGTCCAACTCGGCCAGGGGACATGTTGTCCGATCTGTCCCGGCGATGCAGGTCACCAGGTGGTCGGACGGGTAGGCTGCTAACAGAGTTTGCCGGACTTGGCGGGCCGCTGTTTCACCAGCCAGCCCGATTACCAGCGCGGGGTGGGCCGGGTCGAGGTGTGGATAGTGTTGCGCGGCGATCTGATCGGCCGTGACGATTTGCAGGCTCTCTAACGCCGTGTCCGCCAGACCGGCCAGCGCGGCTTGTAGCTCTTTTGGTGTGAATGTCATGGGCGCCTCCCGGCGTGCATTATACATGCCGGTTGCGTCCATGACCAAAAGAAACCGTAACTACCCAGCCGGCCCTCTTAACCCCCCAATCCTGGGGGGGAAACCCTGCTCCTCCCCCCAGGATTGGGGGGCCGGGGGGGCGGTCAGGCGCTGGGGAAACCATGCTCCTCCCCCCAGGATTGGGGGGCCGGGGGG
>PHCA01000346.1 GCA_002842085.1 Chloroflexi bacterium HGW-Chloroflexi-1 | reverse complement strand
CACAGCGAGGCCCTCGCAATGACCCAATGCACTGAATTCATTTCCGCTCAGTATACCACCGCGCAGTGGGCGGGGGTCAAATTTGACGTTCGGGCGGGAGTGTGATACAAATAGCCCTGTCTCGAGCGCACCAGAATAAACGCCGCGGGACAACTGGGGACGTAGTGTAGTGGTTAACATGTCGGCCTGTCAAGCCGAAGATCGCGGGTTCGAACCCCGTCGTCCCCGCTGGGACAATGTTGCGTCAATAGCATCCAATGCCGCCGGACGCAAACCGGCCCTGTCCACCTGACGCCTTACGGCGTGCCACTTCTCGGCCTGGTACTTCTTCTTGCTGATCGCCCCGTCCAGGTACAACTCGGTCGCCCGGTCTAGCCGCGCCTGGAGCGCCAGCTCGGATTCCGCCAGCGTCGCCCGTTCCTGGGGCGTGAAGTGGTTGTTCATCACCCACTCCCGCCAGTCGGGCGGCAACTTCACCGAACAGATGAGGTCCACGACCTGCTGTTCCGCCACATCGGCCCGCACCGTCTTCTGCGTGCAGTTGCCGGCGTGGTTGACGTGCGTGACGTCCCGGTAGTAGCGCCGGCTGCCCGAGGTGATCCCCCGCATGTTGCGGCTACAGGTGTCGCAGAGGATCAAGCCAGACAACGGATACATGTGAGGTCTTGGGTGTCCGGCGCGAGTTGCACAAACCGGCAATGCACGTATAATTGAGTGCATGGATACCTACACTGCGTTACATAGTCGGCGGAGTGACATCCTCGGCCTTGCGGCGCGCTACGGTGCTCGCAACGTGCGCTTCTTTGGCTCGGTCGCGCGCGGTGATGCGCGGCCTGACAGCGACGTGGATATTCTCGTGGACCTGGAACCAGGTCGCAGCTTGTTCGACCTGGGTGGCTTGCTCTATGACCTCCAAACACTGCTCGGTGTGGATGTAGATGTGGTCACCGAAAAGGGACTGCGTCCACGCATCCGCGCCCAGGTGATGAAGGAAGCCGTTCCATTATGAGAAGCGATCGGGAACGCCTGCTGGACATCCAGGAAGCAATCGGCAAGATCGAGCAGCACACGAGCAGCGACATTGAGGCCTTTGCCGACGATGAGATGCAGCAGGTTTGGGTCATCCATCATCTCCGGATCGTCGGCGAGGCTGCTTACGGACTATCCCAGCAGTTCAGAGCCAGACACCCCCAAATCCCCTGGGAACAAATCATCGGGATGCGCCACGTGCTGGTTCACGGCTACTTCGAGATTGATCCGGATATCGTCTGGGCCGTCATCGAGAAAGACCTGCCACCGCTGAAAAGCGCCAGCGAAGCGATTCTGCACCAATCCAACGGTGCGTAGTCGCCTTCGTAATACAGCTCTTGCGCCCGCGTCAGCCGCTCCCCGGAGTTTCAGATAGCGCCGTTGATCGCCCAGAAGTCACAGTACAACTCCTGCCCTCGCGTCCGCAGTTCCCGAATCGCAGCTTTTCCCGCTCGGTCTCGTCGGCGCCCTCGTCGTAGAAGAGGTACGCCAGGATCCGCTCGCGCCAGGCCACTGGCAGCCGGATATACTGAACGGAAATGGATGCCTGACCGGCGTGCTGATCCTGCTGGTGGGGGTCGCGGGCCTGCTCTCGCCGGCCCTTGCGGCCTGGCTCGTGAGCCGGTCGCCGCGACCGGACCGCCGGTAGGACAACGGCCATGAAGATCAGC
>PHCA01000345.1 GCA_002842085.1 Chloroflexi bacterium HGW-Chloroflexi-1 | reverse complement strand
CTGGCCGAGGCCCGGCGCATCGAGGTGATCGAGTTGCCGAGCTTCAGCGCGAGTGGGAGTCTGTCACTGGAGGATGTGGAGAAGCTGACGCTACGGGTGTGCAGGTCTCTGGGCAGAGAGCTCAGGACGCCGGGTGGCCCTGAATTTGGAGCGGCTCGCTGATGCGCTCGAGCCAACCTACGTGATCGAAGTCGCCGTCGAAACTCACGATGACGCTGATACCGAGTTCCCGGCAGGCCAACGCCATCAGGGCATCGTGGAAGTTGACCCTGCCCTGGTGCTGGCGACACAGTTCCGCGATGCTCGGAAAGAGGCGCTGCGCCGATGTCGCGATCCAGGTGATGTTTTGTTCCGGCACAATAGCCAGCAAGCCATCGAGCAGGCGGCTGAACTGGTCGGATCGCCGCTGTTCTTCGGCACGGCGGCCGATCACGCCGATAGCTTCGTTGATAACGCAGTCGTAGTACACGAGTTCAGTTTGGGCGGCAAGCAGCGCGTCACGGAGCGCTACGGCACGTGTGTGCCACTTGTCCTGCGCATCGGCCAGCGCCACGACCACGTTGGTGTCAATGCAAGCCGTCGTTGTCGCCATCGTAGAGGGCCTCCGTATCTGCGACTGCATCACCGCCCAACTCAACCACGCCGGTCAAGGCCAGCAGGGTCGAAGCTGATGCGACGCGAAGCTCGATCTGCCGGGTTTCGGGGAATGGGGCAGGCGCGGTGCCCGCGGTTTGCTGATGCAGGAAGCGCGCAAAATCCAATAACTCCGTCTGCTTGGAACGCGGCAGCGTGTTCAGCAGACGGAGCAGTTCGGGCTTGAGCGCAGACGTCCGTGCGGCCGTTGCGCCTGAAATTGATGATGCTCTCGTCGTCATTTCGCCTCCCCAGGAGACTGTCCAAGGCAAGATCTGGTCGCCAGATGCTGAGTTGATTATACACGCAAGAGACATATCAGACAACCGCGAGGCAACGCAAGAGGATCGCGTTTGTCTGCATGCGGGCGCCGTCAACAGAGCACATCTTTTCTCACGAGGGCCAAACCTATGACCGATCTCCTCGCCACCGTGATCACCCTGGAGGCCCTGGATGCGGGTGAGATGAAGAGTTAACCAACTGGGGACATATGGAAGCCAAGCCGCGTTACTATGTCAACGATCTCGCAAACCTGACCGAACCCCATCACGTCCTGCTGATCGGCTCCATCTGTCCCGAGTGGGTTGCGGGTATTGCCGATTTGACCGCGGATAACCTGGAACTGGTGTTGACTCAGCCACGCCTGCAGTACATTCGCAGCAAGGCCGATGGCCGCATCCGGTTCTTGGACCTGGCTCTTCAGGCCGTGCTCGATCCGGATGAGGTGCATCGCAACCGTCATCCGAATAATGCGATTTTCTATAAGCGGCTGGGGCCGCGGGGCTATCTGAAAGTCGTGGTCTGGCTACAACGGGAGAAGACGGATCGCCAGCACTCTATCGGCGATTTCTATCCGCGAGATGCTGTCCGGGTGGAACGAGCGCGAGGGGCGATGCTAGTCTGGCGCAAGGCATGAAAACAATCGCCAAGTGGGACGGGGGCAAGGTTCCCACATTTCTATCCGTGGTCAGCAGTAGCGAACTGCCAAACCCCGGTGCGTCGTCCCCTTTCGACCTTTGGCGATCCGGTTTCATTATAGCCCCGAATGACAGTTTGTCAAGTTGCAGTTGC
>PHCA01000030.1:20480-22965 GCA_002842085.1 Chloroflexi bacterium HGW-Chloroflexi-1 | reverse complement strand
TGCCGGACCAGACAATTCGGATGGCGCGCACCGCGGCGCATCTCGCTCGGTCAGGAGACCGGCCACAGCGAGCGATTCCCCGAAAAATTGAGAAGATACCACCCCACGTGAGAACCTTCGCAAGGCTGAGCTGCGCAAGTTATTTACTTCTCAGTCCTTAGCGGGTGACCAGCGGCAGGTAGTGAAGTATGGCTCGTTCGACGCCAAAGGGTACCCATTCCCAGGTGCTCTCTGCACGCACCACCACCCAGCGCTTCGCCGGGGTTTCAGGCCCAACGAGCCAGTACCGCTCGAGCGTGAGCTCCACCTTGTATTGCCCCGGTTGTGGCACTTCGATGACGTACAGACCATTGGCATCGGTTTCGGCCTCCCAAATGGTGTCGCCACCGGTGGCGAAGAGGTAGGAGCTGATGTAGGTGGCCTGCACGTGCCACCCGGGCAGGACCTGTTCGCCTTCGTCGTGCATGCCGTCGTCATCCGTGTCCTCCCACACCAGGCCCCAGATGTGATAGGTGACCGGCGTGGGCGTGGGCGTATGCGTGGGCAACGGCGTGTTCGTTGGCGTGGCCGTGGGGCCGCCCGGCGTCCACGTCGGCGTCGGCGTGTGTGTGGGTCGCGGTGTAGACGTCAATGTGGCTGTGGGTCGCGGTGTAGACGTCCGCGTGGCCGTGGGTCGCGGTGTAGACGTCCGCGTGGCTGTGGGACCACCAGGTGTCCACGTCGGTGTCGGCGTGTTCGTCGGTGTGGCCGTGGGCGGAACCGGCGTGTTCGTCGGTGTCGCGGTAGGACCACCAGGTGTCCACGTCGGCGGCGGCGTGTTCGTCGGCGTGGCCGTGGGTGGAACCGGCGTGTTCGTCGGTGTCGGCGTGTTCGTCGGTGTGGGCGTGAAGGTCGGTGTGGGCGTCGGAGTAGGCGTAGGCGTCGTCGGTTCAGCGCAGGCCTCCTGCCGGCTAACCGAGACGTCGTCCAGGTACCAGCCGAGGAACGTAAGGTTATCGTCCGAAAGGAACTTGTAGCGGATGTCCAGACTGTCGCCAGGGGTGTAGTAAGGGCTCAGGTCCAGTGTGACCTGCGTCCAAGGCATTGTCGCGTCACCGCCCCAATACTTGGGCGAGACGTCCGTCCAGGTGGAACCGCCATCAGTGGAGAGCTGCACCTGGCCGTAGTCGTAGCCGTCTTCCGTGTAGTAGTGGTGCCAGAAGCTGAGAACCTCCCCCACGTCAGTCATGCTGGTGGTCATCGTCGGCGCCTGGAGGTAGTTCAGGCACGTGCCGGTCGTACCTTCCATATAGGGCACATTGTTCCAGGCATTGAGAGGACTGTGGCTGTCGGTCGCATCCTGCTTCCATTCCGAGACGCAAATGCCGCCGTTGCTCTCATAGTAGGCGGTCCAACCGTTGGCCCCACTCTCCATATCGTCGGCAAAGAGCGTGAGGACGATCCCGCTGGACGTGTCGAAGCTAGATACCTCACTCTGCGCGGTCAAGTCGGCGCAGTTGGTTGACTCTACCTGGTAGTAGTAGGTCGTGCAACTAACCAGCCCCGTAATCCGGACGCTGTGGATGGTGCTGTCCGGCGCCGTTGAGGTGGCGGTGTAGGGCAGGAAGGACGGGCTGAAGCCATAGGCGACCACGTGGTCGGCGTCCTGATCCGTCTCCCAGGTGATGGTGGCCGCATCGGCAGTAGCGGCCGAGACGGCGATGTTGCTTAATACAGGTGGGACAGCCGGGCTACCAGGAAAGACGTAGTTGTTGCTGCCATTGTCGTCCACCGCCTCTGCGCCGTTGCAGGCCTTGGAGGTGACGTAGAATTTGTAGACCTGGCAGTCGTCCGGCAGTGATACTTCCAGCATGTGGCGCGTAGCGTCGGCCAGGCTGACCACCGTCTCGGTGAGGACTCCGTTCGCGCCATAGTGAACGATGCTGTCGGCCGGCACGTCGGTGTCCCAGGTAATCAGCATGGTTGTGTCGCTGGTCTGCTGCACCTGGACGTTGGTGATGACCGGTGTCGTAGTCACTTCGCAGGCTGAGCTCAAGTCGCAGAGGGGCGGATCGGTGAACAGGACGAGCTGCGGCTTGTATTGCGGCCCCCGGCTCTCCGGCCCCCAGCCGCTATCGAAGCTAAAGATGGCCTCGCCACTCCCCGAGCCCTTGGCGCTCAGCCGGAAGCCGACCGACCCATCGGCCAGGTTCGCTTCGAGGGTAGCCAGTTGATCGTCGCGGAAGGTGAAGGTGTGCCAGGTGAACGGTATCTCGCGCAGTGGGTCGATCGGCGGGACAGAGAGCTCCGCTGCGGCAGCGGCCAGCGTGTTATACTCCAGTGCTGTCCAAGCCGGCTCGACGGTGCTGGCCAACTGCTCCATTCGAATCTGAAAGTCGGGAACGCCGGCATGAGAGGTGTAGTCCGCCTGGCCGTGGAAACGGACGGCGGCGCCGATAATCGTCGTGCCAGGGGGCAGGGTCGCGTTGAACTTGACCGCGCCCAG
>PHCA01000030.1:0-20419 GCA_002842085.1 Chloroflexi bacterium HGW-Chloroflexi-1 | reverse complement strand
TTGCCGCTGGCGTCGGTTGACTCTAACTGGAAGTAGACCGTGGTGCTGACGGGCAGGCCGGTAGCAATCACCCGGTGATTGGTCACCAGGTCGGCGGAAGGGAAGGCAGTGCCTGCGTGACTGATCGTGTTGGGATAGGTCCCCGGCGTCGGCCCCCAATGCACAAAGCTGGTCGCCGGCTCGTCGGTCTGCCAGGTGATGACGGCGGTGTCGTCGCTGACGAACTCCACCATGGTCTGGCCAGCGTAGACGAAGTCCGGGGAGAAAGCCACGTTGCTGATGACCGGTGGTATGCCATCGGCAGGCGGAGGGGGCGCTGCGGGATTGCCATAGGTGACCGCCAGGGCATAAGGCTGCGGCCCCTCAGGCACGTTGGTACCCAGCACGGTGATGGTCCACACGCCAGCGGTGGGGTTCAGGATGTTGACCACCTCGACGTTGTTGAGAGCGTCAGGCACACCAACCGGAACCGGAAGCGACTCACCATTGCCTGCGCCGGCCGTCTGGGTGTCCATGTTGTTGCCCAGATATGTGTATGTGAGCGGCAGGATCGGGTCGGGGGGGCTGGTTACTTGCAGATCCAGGTTGTCAACCAACTGAAAGTCGTTACCGGCCAGAGCGTAGTAGTCCGAGTAAGCCAGGACTACCTTGAACGGCTGCCCGGAGGGCACGGTAAAGGTGTACGTTGCAGTGTCGAGTGTGTTCAGGCCGGTCGCATCGTCTTTGACCCAGAGCAAACGACTGTCGTCGGGGAAGTAGAGCGCGTCGTCGAGGACGATACGACCCCAGCCCTGACCGTTGGAGGGCCACTGGCCGGCGTTGACGTTCGGGTCCGCGCTGTTATCGTCGGCCGTGTACTGGCCGGTCAGGCGGCGGGCGCCGTTGGTCATGACTGCCTTGACCAGGGCGGCGGTGGGGTTGAAGGCGCCGAGTTGCTCGCCTGTGGGGTCCATGCCACTGCAGGCGGCGGACCTGTCTGCCACGCCATCGGGATAGTAGCCATCGCAAAAGTATTGGCGCACCTGGGTGGCTACGCCGGCCAGCAAGGGGTTGGACATGCTGGTGCCCTGCATGGTCTGCAAGCCCTTGTCGGTGTCGGAATCGGGCGAGAGATTGATAGCGCCAGGGGCGGACAGATCCGGCTTGCGCCGGCCGTCGGAAGAGGGGCCGTGGGAAGAAAAGTCGGTCATGCTGTCTGGGCCGGAATAGTACTGGCCGCCGTTATAGTTGCCGCCCACGGCGATGTTGTTCTTGGCCGTAGCCGGCTCGCCCACGGAGCCAGCGCCCGGGCCACCGTTGCCGGCGCTCACCGTCACGATCATGTCGGGATGCTCCCAGACAAATTGGTCCAGCGCTTGTGCGTCCAGGATAGTAACGTTGAGGATGCTGCCCCACGAGTTAGAGTGAACGCGGGCGTCAGTGTGTGCCGTATAGGCGCCGTCCTCGTCGATGTCATAGACCTGGTTGATCATATCGTACATGCTGGCCGGAAGCCCGCCCAGACCATCCTCGTCCGTGCCCACGTCCTGGAAGGCCAGTCGGGCTCCGTAGGCCATACCATCGCCCAGGTCAGGTTGCCCGTAGGGCGGGGCGTCAGCAGCAACCGAGCCGCTGACGTGGTCGCCGTGGCCGCTGGGACCGCCGTCGTAGTGACCGTCACCGGTCAGGTCAAAATAGGCTACGACCTTGCGATGATCTGTGCTGGCGTGGTTGCGCTGAAAGGGCCGAACATTGACGTTCCCGCTACCGGGAGTGGTCATTTCGTAATCGGCCTTGAGCCAGGTAACGCCGCCGTCGATCGTGTCACGGTAAGCCCAGTGGGCCAGCCCCAGGTTGCTGGTCCAGGGGTCGGGATCGGTGGGGTCGGCCCAGTAGTCCAGCCCCGTGTCGGCCACGGTTGCCACCTGCCCGGCCCCGCTCAGCCCGTTATCCCACAACGGCGTGTGGTCGAGCTGGCCGGACTGAACCGTCCAGGCGGCGTTGGTGTTGTGCAACACTCGCTCCGGCACAGGCTCGATCCATTCCACGGCCGGTATGGCTGCCAGGTTGGGCAGCTCGGCCAGGTTCAGGCGCACGATCAACAGAGGGAAGTTGCCGCTGCTGCGCTCCAGGACCCGTCCGCCCCAGGAGGTCACTGCGGCGGCGGTGATATCCATCTCGGTCCTGGTGGCGCCGGGCAGCAACTTGACCCGCAGGTCCCTGCTGCCTTGTTGGTCGAGCAACATCGGGCTGACCCGGTAGGCGGGATGGAAGGGGCCCACCCAACGAACGTTCGGCAGCGCGCTGAGGATGGCCAGTGTCACCGAACCATCAGCGGGCAGCCGAACCAGGTAGGCGTGATCAGGCACGTAGTTCACGATCTGAACCCCGGTGGCCGCCAGTGCAGCCCGCCATGCAGGCAGAATGGGGTTCCTAAACTGCACCAGATACGTCCCTGCGGCGGCGGCGGCTTCCTCCGCGTAGCGCAGGGAGGCCGGCAGGTCAGGTTCTCCGACCAGGGGATCGAAAGTGGCGATCTTCAGCCGGATGAAGAGCTCGCCAGGCACAGGAGTGGGAGTGGCCGTCGGCGAAGGCGGTGTGGGCAGGGGCAGTGTGGGTAGCGGTGGTACGGTCACCGTAGGCAGTGGCACGGTGGGTAGCGGTGGTACGGTCACCGTAGGCAGTGGCACGGTGGGTAGCGGCGGTACTGTCACCGTAGGCAGTGGCACGGTGGGTAGCGGCGGTACTGTCACCGTAGGCAGTGGCACGGTCACGGTCGGCGGCGGCAGTGTGGGTAGCGGTGGTACGGTCACCGTCGGCAGTGGCACGGTCACGGTCACGGTCGGCAGCGGCGCCGTCACCGTGGGCAGCGGCACGGTCACCGTCGGCAAGGGCAAGATGTCCGTTGGCACAGCCCCAGGGCCAGCCATAGGGCCAGCCCTAGGGCCAGAGGCTGGTACAGAAGACGGGGCGGCCTGCAAGGGGAGGACCGCCAGGATGAGGAGCGCGGTGGCAACCATCAGAAGGGTTACCAGGACAGGTGTGGTGGATCGGTTACGAGACATGGTTTCAAACCTCCATAAACAGACGTGATGCGTGTACTACTGCGCGATTAGCCTTGCGAAGGTTCCCGAAGACACCATTTCTAGCCCAAGTCGGGGCAAAAACCTTCGCAAGGCTAATTTAGCCCGCTGTCCACAAACGGGAAAGTTATTTAATCACGATTTCTAACCGCAGACTGAGATTTCCAGACCGACTTTTTTTGACGCAAAGACGCAAAGACGCAAAGACGCAAAGAAATCACAAAAGGTCTTTGCGCCCTCGCGTCCCTTGCTTATATTTAACGGTTTAGAGGGCCTAAACGTTACAGGGAGGGGGAAAATTCGTGAGTAAACGCTTACAACTTAAGAAGTAGGCGGGTGATCGCCCTACCCGCCTACCCACTTACTATGAGCCCTTTTCCCGGCACCTGCTCACGCCAGCAATCATTCTACGGGAGCGGCAGGGTGGGTGTGGGCAGCGGCAGCAGCGTGAGTGTGGGCAGCGGCAGGGTGAGTGTGGGCAGCGGCAGGGTGGGTGTGGACAGCGGCAGCAGTGTGAGTGTGGGCAGCGGCAGCGTGGGTGTGGACAGCGGCAGCAGCGTGAGTGTGGGCAGCGGCAGCGTGGGTGTGGACAGCGGCAGCAGCGTGGGTGTGGGCAGCGGTAGCAGCGTGAGTGTGGGCAGCGGTAGCAGCGTGAGTGTGGGCAGCGGCAGCGTCGGTGTGGGAGCATGCGTCGGTGTCCGGGTCGGCGTGAAGCTGGGCGCAGGTGTGGCGGTGGGGCCGCCCGGTGTCCACGTCGGCGTGGGGGTAGGCCTGGGTGTCGGTGTCCACGTCGGCGTGGGGGTAGGCCTGGGTGTCGGTGTCCGCGTCGGCGTGGAGGCATGCGTCGGTGTCCGGGTCGGCGTGAAGCTGGGCGCAGGTGTGGCGGTGGGGCCGCCCGGTGTCCACGTCGGCGTGGGGGTAAGCCTGGGTGTCGGTGTCCGCGTCGGCGTGGGGGTAAGCCTGGGTGTCGGTGTCCGCGTCGGCGTGGAGGCACGCGTCGGTGTCCGGGTCGACGTGAAGCTGGGCGCAGGTGTGGCGGTGGGGCCGCCCGGTGTCCACGTCGGCGTGGGGGCAGGTGTGGGCGGCGGTGTCCGCGTCGGCGTGAAGCTGGGCGGCGGTGTCCGCGTCGGCGTGAAGCTGGGCGCAGGTGTGGCGGTGGGGCCACCCGGTGTCCACGTCGGCGTGGGGGCAGGTGTGGGCGATGTACCAGTCATAGGAAAGGATGTGGGGGACAGTGAAAGTACAGGCGATAGGATAGGAGCGGCCGCCGGCAGGGAAGGTGTAGGGAATATTTTACTCGTGGGAGTGATCGTTCCATGCGGCCAGGGCGGGGTGATCTGCACATCGCCGCGCGGTATCAGGTTCGGGCGCGTTTGCAGCCAGGCGTTAAGAACATTGCCCGTTGCTGTCTGATAAGCCTCTGGCCATTGCCGGACGTTACGCTGCCAGATGTGTACACGGTGAGCGATCTCCTCGGTGGATACCAGGGAGGCTATGGCCAGGTAAGCGAGGGCATCGTCCAGTGTCTGAGCTACAAGCTCGGGTGACGCGCCGCCGGTTACCAGGCGTTCAGCTTCTCCCTGGCGTCGGTCAGCCAGGGTCAAGGCCAGATGAGCACGGCTTTGCGGTGAGAACGTCAAGTGCCAGCGCACATCCTCCCAGGCCCGTTTAACAGGGTAGAGGGGAGATCCTGGCAGCGCAACAGCGGCGACGGAGTTCATCGTACCCAGGGTGAAGATCAGCACCAGGGTGGCTGCTGCAAACGCCCAGCGCCGGGTGATGGAAAGGAGCGGGCGAGGTGCGGAGGGTGCGCGTTTCTTTTCCCAGCCCCGAGCAGTGCGTTGCCAGATGCGCTCCAGGGTAGCCTGATCCGGCCCGGTGGGCCGCATCTGCTGCAGGTGGTGGACCACCTCTACCCACGGATTGGTGAGCTTCTGAGCCGCGCGTTGCCAGATGCGCTCCAGGGTAGCCTGATCCGGCTCGGGAGGCTGCAGTCGCTGCAGGTGGCGTACCACATCTACCCACTCCTCCCCAGGCGCATCGGGCACAGATTGTATCGACCTCCCGTCGAAGGGCTTATCATTCGGGATCTCAAGCGTCAGCATGTTGCAGGGCCTCACGCAACCGTCGCAGGGCACGAAACTGGGCTACCCGCACGGCATTGGGTGACTTCTTCATAAACTCGGCTACTTCTGTCAAAGTGTAGCCCTCAAAGAAGTGCAGGTAGATGATCATCTGCTCATTATATGATAACGTTTCAAAGGCCCGTTTTATTACATCCTGTTGCTCGATTCGTTCAAATTGGTGTTCAAATTGGCGTTCCTCCCGGGCATGTCGCCAGGGCAACCAGCCTAGCAGGTCTTGCTTTCGACGGTACTTGTCCACGATCAGATTATGGGTGATACGAAGCAGCCACGCCCCAATGGAAGTGCCACGCCATTGAAAGGAAGAAATGGCCTGCCAGGCTCTGAGAAAGGTTTCTGCTGTCAGGTCTTCCGCATCCTGAGGGGTGCTTATCCGCACCATGGCATAGCGATAGACCACCGGTGCATAGGCATCGTAGAGCTCACGGAAGGTTTTTGTATCTCCCGGCTGGATTCGTTGAAGTAAATCAATTTCTGACATAGGAATTTCCGGTTGGGCGAGGAATACGTCCCAGGTGTTGTTTTTGTGTTCTGTCATTCTGCTTTGCACTTTACCCACTGAAACGCACCCGCTAGCTGAACTCGTTGCGCTCAAGCGTCACGGGAAGATCGCCGGGCATATGCAAAACTTGGGGAAGAACAAGACACGTCTTATGAAAGCGCTTTGAAAGCGCCTTCACATCCAGCGTCGAAGTCTGCTGCGAAGCGACTACCAGCGACTGCCCCGGCTGCCGGCCCTCTTTCACCCATCTACGGGATCAACAACTCTCTGAAGAGTATATCCCAAACCACAGTTCTGTCAATTTGCGCCTCACGTTACGCCCCATCGGTAGCCGGTGCGACGCCGTCAACCAATCTACCAATCTACCAATTTACCAATTTTTGTAGTGGCCGCGACCATGTCGCAGCAGCGTCTTCCTCAAGAATGGCTTCTGAATGCCCCCACCAGAACCACTTTGAGGCCTTCACGGGCGTTTGGGCCAGGTACTCAGTGACAGATGAGCGTGGCCACTACAGACCTTTTTGATTGCTTTGCGTCGAAAACGCCTTTGCGTTGCAAGGGCCTTTCGTTGGAAAGGGGTTTGGTTGCGGCGGGAGGCCGCGCTATGACCGTGGCGAGTGCGGAGGGGTGGGGTGGGGGAGGCTGCCGATGTGGGCTGTCAGGAAAATAAAAGATAACATGTGAAGTAATTTCTTTATCAACGAATAACCCCTCTGACTACGACTACGCCGTCACCCCATTCTGCCGACGTGAACCGTACAGGCAGCAATTCAGCGCGCCGCAACTGCACCTGGATTACCTTTTCGATACTTTCGCTCATGGAACGCGGCAGAGGCAGGTTCAGGTCGAGAATTTCCATAACCGGCAGGTCGTCTATGAGCGTGACACGCGCTTTCCCGCTGACGTGGATGCGCAGGCCCGTGATGAGCACGTCTCCTTCGCCGTCAACGTAGTCGGGGGTGATTTTAATCCTGGGGTGGGCAAAGGGGATCTGCGGGTATTTTTGCAGGTACCAGGTGATGGTCTGCTCCGCTTCCAGTTCGGTCAGCGTCACCTCCCATTTTTCCCCGGAATGTGCCCCCGAAGCGATGTAAGCCAGCAGTTCCACAATTTCCGGGTTCCTGATCGGCCCGACCACGTAAGGCTGCGTCAGGGCCAGTAGCACTTTGGCCCAGGTGAAGAGGTTGACAAATATCAGACCGATCGCGATCCATAAATTCAGGCGTTTTTTTATCGCAGCCATAACTTCAATCCTGCAATTCCAGCCGGGACGATAGACGTCAGGCAGGCCAGGCCCCAGAGTGCCAGGGACCGGTCAGAGAGGGTGATTGTCGCGTCGGGCGATTCTGTCTGCTGCGTTCCCGGTTCCGGTTTCCCATGCCCATACGTCCGGCCAATCCACAACGCGGACAGGCCGAGCGCGACGAGGAAAGCCAGGGTGGTGCCGGCCGCCGAAAGGCCCAGCACGTCAATCTCTGGCGGCAGTTCTCCGAAGAAACGCGCCCCTCCCAGCGTGATGACCAGCAGGGAACCGCCGTTCCAGGCGGCGTGCAGGGCAACGGCCGTACCGAAGCGCAGCAGCCACCTGCTCCCGGCATTCCGTTCTCCGCGCAGCACGTCACGCCAGCCCAGGGCCGTCAGCCCGGAACACAGCGGGTGCAGGGCGCTCCCCAGGGCGCGCACGACCAGGATGCCTGCCCAGATGTAGTAGCCGGTCGAGGCGTAGATGACATTCTCCAGGGCTGCGAACCCGGCGCCGGCCATGGCGCCCAGCAAGAAAGTTTCCTGCCTGTTTGATCGTTTCAGCAGGGGCAGTGTAACCAGCGGTTTGGCTATTTCTTCGGCCAGCGGCGCAATGACTGCCAGTTGTACGAAGATGATCAGGAAGCCCGGGCTGGTCAGCGCTTTGGACACTTCAGCGCCGGCCAGGGCATCGAAGAGGGTGCCAATGTGGTCCCTCACGCTGCCGCCCAGGTTGAGTACCAGCGCCAGGACGATCACCGGCAGCAGGATTTCCAGCACGATGGCGATGAAAACGCTTATCGTGGCGCCGCCGGCAAAGGCCAGCAGTCCGCGCCGCCAGGTCAGGCCATGTTCGAGCGGGAGCGGGCGCTCCGGGGCCTGCACTGAGCGAAGCCGAAGTGGTGGGGAAGTCGGCCCTTCCTGTTTGGCGGCCTGCCTGGCAGCGGATGTGAGCGGCATGAACCATGCCACCGCCCACACAGGCGGGAGCGCCGCCGCAACCAGCAGGATGGGCGGGAAGAAGAACTCGGGCAGTATATCGAACCCGGTGAAGAATAAACCGATACCCACCAGCAAACCAAAGACGCCTGTCAAAACAGTAATGGGCGGCAGGCGCATCGGCCTCGATGGTTTCCCTTTCAGGGAACGGTCCGCGTGCCAGTAGGCGGCGAGGCCGGCTCCCAGGGTCAGCACCACCAAACTCAGGCTGATCACGCCATATAGAACGGGTTCAAGCCATGAACCATAGTTTCTTTGGAATACAACCACCAGCGCGGCACACAGCAGGCTCATCGATGCCGGCAGACCTGCCACGAAAGCCAGCGCCAGCCCGCCGATCATGACGGTACGTTTAAGCCATCTGGGGGTCACTGCTTCCATATAGTATTACCCTCCGATTGCCGCAATCTCCTGCGCATGACTGAGATTGCTTTGCTTCGTGCCTCGCAACCGCAAACAACGCTCCTCGCTGTGGCGAGGCCCTCGCTGTGGCGAGGCCCTCGCTGTGGCGAGGCCCTCGCTGTGGCGAGGCCCTCGCAATGACAGCCCTTTGGTTGCGGCAGGAGCCGCGCTATGGTTTACTCCCATGTCTCGAGCACTTCCTGCCAGGCTTTGATGGTTTCCAGTCTGCGCTCGATGATGATGGCTGCGACGACCAGTACCAGGCCGATCAGTCCAAAGGTGATCCACTGGTTGACTTCTTGCAAGGCATTGATCAACTGCCCGGTCACGGCAAGGAGCACGCCAACCATCCCGGCGTAGAAGAAACGCCGCAGTCGGCGCACGATGCCCCACAGGAAGACGGCAAACCCTTCTGCCCCCAGGGTTAACGCAAACCACCAGCCGAACTCCAGCGTTTGCCAGAAGAGCGCTCCCATCATCAGGAACATGGCGCTGTAATCGAGCCAGCGTGCCAGGGTTCGGTTGCCGCGCCGCCACTCGAGGGTGCTCGTCGTGAGCAGGTACACCCCGACAGGCACGGCATACCACTGCAACTGTCTCAGGCTATCCCAGGTGTTGATGAAGTAGGCGTAAATGAACCAGGCTGCCAGCAGCATGGCGACCGCCAGATAGCCCAGCCGTAGCCGCCGCCAGGCCGAGGCCGCCGCCACGTAGAGCAGGCCGATCAGTGACAGCGTCCGGATCACCATCCACACCGTCTCGACCTCCACAATCTGGCGGAAGGTCAGGCCGAACAGTGCCATTATCGTCCAGGTACCCATTTGGATGCCAAGGATAGGCATCATCCCCAGGGCCAGGAAGGAAAGTCCCATTGCGGACTGTTGGAGAGGACGCATCCAGACCGTCAGCCAGGCTTGCCCTGAGCCAAGTCGAAGGGCCGGCCCATCGTCAGCGGTTCTTTCCGGACCCGGGCCTGTGTGCCGCCAGTAGAGCTGGTACCCGAATCCAATCAGCCCGTATCCCAATGCCAGCGCGGCAAAGTAGATCGGCAGGTTGCGGACGGGCAGATTTTCCGCCGCGCGCCATTGCAGAAGAGCAACGCTCCCCAGCAGGAGGCTGGCATAGGTCACGCGTCTCGAGACCCAGGCGGATGCCAGCACCGCGACCATCAGCGCATGAACAAGGGTGATGGTCGTCTCTGGAAGTGTGCCGCCAAAATTGTCGATCTGAACCAGGGCGAGATCGAAAAGCGCGAACAGAACCAACGGGCGCGACCAACCGGCGAAGGTCTTGCCGGCCTGCAGGGGTGACCCCTCTTTGAAATATTTTTCGATGCCCAAAGCCAGCGCGATGGTTACGGCTGTGACGGGCAGGTAACGCAGCCAGGCTTCGCCAGAAGCGTGGAACAGGGCGCGCAATGGGAAGTCCCACCAGCCCAACTGGTCGATCAGGTAACCGGCAGCCAGGTGCCCGGCCAGCGCCGCCGTAACCAGCCAGAAACGCCGCCGGAAGCGGAAGAGCGCCCAGGTGTAGAGAAGCACCAGCAAGGCCAGGTTCAGGGCTGTCAAACCGGCATGAGAGTCGGCGAAAACCGGGGCGAACGTGGCCAGCCCCAATCCGAGGACGTACAGGGGCAGCGCCCACCAGTGGAGCAGCCTCTTTGTAATGGCAGAGAGCCATTGGATGGGCGTCCCCCACGGGAAATCCTTCCACGCGCCGAGACGGTTATCCAGAAGCCAGCCCAGTCCGAGGGCCAGCAGCGCGCCGGGGAGCAGAGCCATGCCGTGATAAGCCGGAGGGATATTCGAGCGTTGGATAGCTACGGCGTAAGGCACGATGACCAGCACACAGGCCGGGGTCAACAGCAGCGGTTGGCGCAGCCAGACGGCGCTCACGGCGTATAGTAGCGCCGCGCCCGCATATCCCCAGAGCGCCCCGATCTGATCCTGGCTGGAAGGCGGCAGGCTCAAGGCGATGAGCACGAATCCAACCGCGAGACAGGCTGTCCCGTAGGCCGTCAGTTTTACCCGCCGCAGCAGGAAGGCGATCGCCGGATAGGCAGCCGCCAGGCCAAGCAGCCACCAACCGCGTCGTTCGACGGGGATGCCTGACTCGCCGAGCGCGACGAGCATCGAGAGGGCCGCCAGCCCGGATGCCGGGTAGACCCACAGGGCGCTTTTGAATATCCATGCGGATGCGGCCAGCAGGATGGCGTCGTAGAGCAAGACCATTGCCAGCAGGCCGGGGATGTGGGCGGTCAGCAGCGTGCCAACGATCAGCGAGACATAGGCTGTCAGGTAGGCGGGCAGTCCGTAGGCACGCACCAGCTCGGGGCGGGGGGCGAGCCGCTCCAGTCCTTTGCCGGTCGCGATCCCCAGAGCGCCGAAGGCCAGGATCAGCAGCCCGAAATGTTCGTGACGTGCGGCGGGCTGCAGGAACGCCAGCCAGTACACACACCACACAGGGAGCAATCCCAGGGCGGGGTAGAAAAATTTGGTTACAGCACTGGAAGAAACGGTTGTCGGGTCCTCACGCGCAGCCTGACGGTGATTCAGCCAGGCAGACACCCCGTACAGGGCAATGGACAGACCGAGGGTGTATCGGCTTGCGTCAGAGTCTGCGACCGCCCATAACATCGAGAAGGGCAGCAAGACGTGGGCGACGGTTTTCAGCGGCGTACCATAAGCCGGTTGGACGCGCCGCTGCAACAGGAGATTGATCAGGAACAATACCCAGGCCAAAACAACCCAACTGGCGGCAAAACCGGGCAGGGTAAACCGCCAGGGCGTGAACCAGCCCAGGTTGGTCAGGAGGGTCCAGGGGATGAAGATCAGGATGGCGGCGAACCAGACGAAGCGCGCCTTCCGGAACAGCCGCGCAGAGAGGGCGTAGAGGGCCGTGATGATCAGCAGACCTGCGGCGGCCCAGATTTGCTGAATGCGGCCGCCGCCCAGCCAGACCAGGTTGCGGATCAGGGCCAGGAGGATCACCCCGACAGATCCAATCCAGCCGGTGACCAGCAATGGCCGGCGGAAGAGGCGCCAGGCCAGCCGCGCGTAGGCAGGCAGACGCATCTTGTTCGCCGCCGCCTCTGCCACCACAGCCAGACTGTGCGGGAGTCGCTGGATGACCGAAGTTATATTTTTTGGCCGCCTTGTTGCATGGAGCGCCCGTTCGGCCAGGATGAAGATTGTAACGATGACCGCGGCTGTGGCGGCCAGCGATCCGTGCCCGTGGCTGTAGGAGATGACAATAAAGCCGCCTCCGATCATGCCGAGCCAGGCCGCGATGTGCCCCCAGCGTTCCTGATAGCGGCCCCAGGCAAACAGGCCGTAGAGAGCTGCGAGAATCAGTTGATCCACCGCGCCCCAGGTCTGGACGGCGACCGTCCAGTCGGGGCTGCCAAACAAGTCTTGCAGGGGTCGGGCATATACGCGGAATAACGTCCAGACGGCAACCAGGTGTGCGCAGTGGTACAGGGGCGCTAAAAATGATGGCGAGGCCAGTACGGTTCTCCGGCGTTCGGCCAGCAGCCCTGACAGGAAATACACCCCAACCAGCAGGCACAGGCCGAATGTGATTGCTTCGCTATTTACCTGCCAGCGATCGAGCAGGAGCCACAGCCCGAAGGCGGTAACCAAGCCGGCCGGGTAGAATTCCGCTGATTGGCGGGAGGCCAGCGTATCGGCAAAATAGAGCAGACCGACTGCCAGCAGGGTGATGGGGGGCACGAATCCCTGCGGAGTGATGATAAAGGCAGACAGGATCGCGACAAGGCTAACCAGCAGGCCGGTGAATCGCCAGGGCATTCTGAAATCGCGATGAAGGCAGGACATGCGATGCCCCATGAAGACCATCGCCCAGGCCAGCGCCGCCAGCACCAGGGGCAGGATATTTTCGGGCAGCTCGTAGTTCTTGCAGACCACCCACAGCCATACGGGCAGCGGCAGGGCGATGAGCCAGTGGTAGATCGAACTCGTTATCAGCAGCCGATCTACAAAAGGCGGCAGTCTTGTTTCTGCGGCGTGGAGGCGGACAAAACCGGGCTGTCCACGATGTGCCAGGTATGCCGCCCAGCCAGACAGTGCCAGCCAGTTCCCCAGCGAATAGGCCAGTAACTGTCCATTGTACAGGAAAAGGGGAGGCAGGATTGCCGCTGCGGCAATCAGGAAACCGGCTGTCACGATGGGGGAGAGGAAGGCAGGTGTCATTGCGAGACGGCGTACTGTGCCGTCGAAGCAATCCCCGCGCACGCGAGGAGATTGCGGCAATCTCGATTGCTTCGCCGCTGGGTCTCGATACGGCGGAAGAACGCCGCCTACTCGACCAGCGGCTCGCAACGACACGGCGGCGGTGGGGGTTGCGAGCAGGATTGCCAGCACGATGTGCAAGATAGCCAGCGATGCCCAGCCCACGCCCAACTGCTCGGGGGATAGACTCAGCTCCGTCATGGAGAAGGTGACCGCGGCGAAAGAGAAGAATGAGGCCGCGTAGAGACTGCGCGGACGTTCCCAGAGCGCGGCTCCCAGGGCTGCGCTGGCGGTCAGTACGGTGTAGGTGGCGGCCGCGGCCGCGCCGCTGGTCAGGTCAGTCAACGAGAACAGCGCCGAGACGACAATCAGGGCGACGCCCCAGCCGGCGGCGGTTCGCCCGTGTGCGCGCAGGACTTCGTCCTGTGACGATCGCAGCTTGTGGCCGGTAAGCAGGTAAAGCGGGGTCAGCAGGGATAACCCGAAGGCGTGCCAGGCGAATTTGATCCCGGCGAGATCGAAGGCGGCCAGTTGCGCCATGTAGATCGAGATCGGCAGGGCGGCAGCAGCCAGCACACCCAGCCCGCGGCTGCGGTAGCGGATTGCGCCCCACGCGAAGATGAATCCACCCAGGAACCAGTCGATGGTCATGGCATAGTGCAGGGCGTCGTAGGTCTGGCGGGTAACCAGGCGCAGTCCGAGTGTCAGGGGCATCAGCACGGCCGGCAGCAGAAGCGCCAGATAGCGGAAGGGGTCGACAAACACCTTCCATCGTTTGGGATCGGGGTGACGGGAGATGCCGGTGGCGGCGAGGAGCATCGCAACAGCCAGCGCAGACAGACCGGCGGTGTACCAGTCGCGGGAGAGTCCGCTGGCCTGGTGGAATTGTTCGATGGATGCCATCACGGCGCTCCCGGCGGCGGCGCCGGTCAGGTAGCCAAAGAAGCGGCTTTGGATCTGCAGGGTGAAAATGGTGTAGGCAAACAGGCAGGCCAGGGAGGTCAACAGCTAGAATTCGGGCCAGCCATCGGGCGGCGAACCGTAATTGGCATAGATGGTGTAGCAGTCGATGGGAATAAAGAGCGCGGCAATGGCGCTAAGGGCGATCCCGGAACGGGACAGGAGCGTTTTGGTGCGCACGTACCAGCCCAGGGCGAAGAACAGGACGGTAAAGCTGGATGGAATGGCAATGCGCACGGGGGCGGAGAAATCCTTCCAGCCCCAGATGACGAAGGAGACCGCGGCGGCAAAGAGCAGGAAAATCCCCAGAAAGAGCAGCGCGTGCAGCGTGCGCTCGGAAAGAATGGATCGCCACAGGCGTTCCATGATGGGTTGGCGGGGGACAGGCGAGGGTGGGGCAGGGGGCTGTTCGACGGGAGCAGGCTCAGGTTCGGGAATGACACGGGCCGGAGCGGGCGCGGGGCTGGCTGGCGGAGGAAGCGCGGTGAGCCGGGTTTTTAATTCCGCAATCTCAGCCAGGAGCGGTGCGGTTACTTTCCTTTCAGCATCCAGGGAAGTGAAGTCGCCGCGTTGTACAAGCTGCTGGATGGCCCCCAGGAAAAAATCGAGTGTTTCGAGACGTTCGCGGTCACCGGGAGGCGCATCGGGGCGGCGGCGACCCTCGAGGCCGGCGCGCAACTCCATCATCAGGGAGTAGGAATGCGGGAGAAATCCGGTTTTAAGATAGCCGGCTGTACGCCACTCTTCTATCGCCTGGAAAAGTAGTTCGTGACGCAAGAGGTCAGGCCAGGCATTGCGTTCTTCTGAGGGAGTGAGAAGAGGCGCGCGCAGATCGAGCACAGTTTGCGCCCCTTGCCGCCTGGAAAGATAGTGTCCCCGCAGAAGACGGGGGACACCTCTGATAAAGCCCAGGCCGGGCCATTTTTCCATCTCTGTCAGCAGCCACTCGACACGGGATAGTTCTTCGATGGCGGCCGGATTGCCGCGAAACCCGCAACGCGGGCAGACGGCAGCAGGAGCAAAATCAGGGAACTGACATTTAGGACATTCCATGAGTTTATTATTGCACAACAAAGTCATTTGGGCAAGCGCGTAAGTTATTTAATTCTCAGTCCTTAGCAAGCGAAAAACCTGGTTTCTGGTTTCCAATGTCGGGTAATGAGTTGTGGTATAATACAAAGCAGCCTTTATAGCTCCATTTGCAGTGAGGTTGCCATGCAACGGATTATGGTGTTGCGCATGAATCCCTTGGCCCGCCGGTTATCGTCGCAAGTGCGATCGCACTTGCGGTACAGGTCATGGTACCAGAGGCGCAGCTTCTCGAAGTTGAAGCTGCGCAGGAGTTACACCGCGGCTTCGATGAGGCGAGCATCCCGTACACAATGTCAACCGACTTGGAATACACCCGTTCGATTCCGCATGTGTCCACAGGACGGCGGATCGATCTTCAACCTGCTCTTGAAGGGGACACGCACCATGTCAATCGACTGCGGTCCTACTATCGAATGCTTCAGCGGCTTTGTCGCGCTCTACGACCGCCACCGCCCCGCGCCGCCCGAGGCGTTGGCCGATGTGCTGAGCCTGCTGGCGGGGCAGGAGAAGTCAGCACGTCGGTTTGTGGTAGAATAGGCGAGTCAGGATCAAGTCCAAAGACAGCTCGCACAGTAAAAGAAGGAGGCCCCGGCATGCAAATTCGCAGGGTCATTCTGAAACGAGTCCGTAACTTCCACGATTTCGACCGTTCCCTGGAGGACAGTTGGACCGGCCGCGTGCCCGAGGCACTGCTCCTCATGGGCCCCAATGGGAGCGGCAAGAGCACACTCCTGGACACCATGGCAGCCGTATGGCAGGGCCTGGCGGATGCACTGCATCCAGAAAGCGGCGTTAGCGATAGGGTCGGCTCGCGCCTGATACAATCGGCCGGCCTGGCAGCGATAGAAGTCGTGGACTTCGAGAAGGAGCCGTTGTGGATTTATGCGGGCAGAGAAGAACCCACTCGGGAGTTCCTGGCCGCACATACTGACGCACACCGTATTGACTTGAGCTACTTCGACTTTGAAAGGCCGGAGCGTGGCTTACACGTCTATGGGAGGTACACAGCGCCAGGACAAGCGGTTCGGGTCGCTGAAAGCGAATCAGGGCAAGTGGAGGCGTGGGCGTGGCTTGAAGGCTTAGCCGACCGGCTGACCGAGAACCAACTTGGCAAGCGGGCCGACCTACCCAGCATGGTTTACCTGGCAAGCGAGAACCGCCAAGTGCTGGCGCTGACCGAGCGATTCGGGGTCCAGCCAGAGCCAGAAGAATATCGTTGGCTGGCTCGTTACGAGCCAACGACCGGCCGTCGCGGCAGCCTGCAAAACTACCTCTACAATCTCAAAGTCGTGGATGAGCCCGCCTTCGAAGCGATCGTCGCCCAGGTCAACGCCTTCCTGCTCGGCAAGCGACTGAACGGTTTCGACCGCCGCACCGGCAATCTGTTGGTACAGGTCGAAGGCGGTGACAGCCACCCGATCGAGGAGCTGAGCAGCGGCGAGAAACAGGTGCTCCTGATGCTGGCGACAGTCACGCGCTGGCTGCGGCCGGGCGGCATCGTGCTCATCGATGAGCCAGACCTGCATCTGCACGTCTCCCTGGCGACGGCGTTCGTCAGCCACCTGCGCCGCCTGGTCGCGGACAAGGGTGGCCAGCTCATCGTCGCCTCGCACATGCCTGAGCTATGGGACGAGTTCACGGAGTCACACCGGGTGCGTCTGGGGGGCGCGGGTGAGAAGGAGCCAGCGCAATGAGCCTGACGCCTGCTTGGGTGACTGAGATCGAGAACCGGGCGCGCGGGTTGCCGGTACTCTTGGTAGAAGGCAGTGACGACGTGACGTTGTTTGGGCATTTTCTGAGCCAGCACGCACCGGGCTGGCAGCAACGCTTTTACCTCGACGCAACCGGGGGCAAGAGTCACGTCATCCAGGGTGTAACGGTTCATCGGCCGGGCTGGGTCGGCGTCATAGACCGGGACGAGTGGAGCCAGGCTGATGTCGAGGCCGCGTCTAAACGTTCGCCGCGGCTGCACATCCTGCCGCGTTTCTGCGTCGAGTCCTATTTCTGCGATCCGGTCGAACTGTGGGCAGCCCTTCCCGTACCCCAGCGTCAGCGCGTGGAGGATAAGTTGCAGGCATTGGCCGGGCCGATCCTCGCCGCGTTGCCCGACTGGATCGCACACGGCGCCATGTGGCGTGTCCTGCGGGACCTCTACAAGGCAGCCAGGCTGCCCGCTGAACTGGAGGATCATCCGGTCACCGATGAGCCGACCATCCGTCGTGTCCTGACCGACTGGCACACGCGGCTGGCGCCCGATTCCGTGCTGGCGCAGTATCACGATGAGCTGAGCCGCGCCCAGGCGCTTGCGGCGGAAACGCAACTCCATCAGTACGTCCACGGCAAGAAATTCTTCAATCAGGTCGTGGTGCAGGTGTTGGATGGGGTGTTCGCCGGTAAGGGTGCGGACGACTGGTTGCAGAAGCTCCGCGATGCCCCGATCCTGCCGCCGCCCGACTTGATCGCGTTGTTCGACCATATTCTGGCCCAACTGCCATAGACTGGCCCTCCATGACCGGGCCGATCATCTTTCTTGACACGCTGCTGCATGCCATCACACACGCCGGGCAGTACAATAAGAACGACCAATTCAGACCCTATGTAGGTGATGCAGCGCGAGCAGTCAATCCCAAAACACCCGGTTCGATCCTGGTCAGCACAACCCTGGATGAGCTCAGCCTTGATGGAAATTGCTCGCTCCGCGAGGCGATTCAGGCCGCCAATCAGGATCACGCCGTAGATATGTGCGCGGCCGGCAGCGGTTGTGACAGGTTGTGACACCATCGAACTACTTGCTGGCACTTAATGCGGTGATCGGGGCTGGGATCGGCGGACTGCCGCTCTACCGCACCTGGGCCATGGCGATCTTTGCGATCATGATGTTCGGTCTCATCGTGCGCGCCCGGCGGGAGGAGCAGACGTTGGCCGCCGAGTATCTTCTCAATTTTTCGGGGAATCGCTCGCTGTGGCCGGTCTCTGACCGAGCCAGGGCCGCTGCCAGCCCGCACAAGCCCCACGACGCAGTAGCATTACCCCCAATGAGGAAAATATTCCGATGAAAGAGATGACCCAAGCCAACCTGCAAGCCGCGTTCGCCGGCGAGAGCCAGGCGCACGTGAAGTACATGGCCTTCGCGGACATGGCCGAACGCGAAAAGCTGCCCAACGTGGCGCGCATCTTCCGCGCGGCTGCCTACGCTGAGCAGATGCACGCCACCAACCACTTGCGCGCCCTGAACGGGGTCGGCAAGACCCCGGCCAACCTGGAAGCCGCCTTCGGCGGTGAGACGTTCGAGATCAACGAGATGTATCCCGCTTACCTGGCAGTGGCCGATCTGCAAGCGGAGAAGCGCGCGCTGCGGAGTATGGGCGATGCCCTGGCGGCCGAGAAGGTCCACGCCGCGCTCTACGCCGCGGCCAAGGAAGCCGTGGCCGCGGGCAAGGACGTCGTGCTGGGCGCGGTCTGGGTGTGCGACGTGTGCGGCTTCACGGGCGAAGGCGAACCACCCGAGAAGTGCCCCATCTGCGGCGCAGTGCACGCCAAGCTGCGGACGTTCTAGCGCGTAGCCAGACCTTCGAGGTCTTGGAGACCTCGAAGGTCTGCGGCGCGTGACGAATCAAGTGAAATGCACTTGACGAACGTATCTCATTGTGATAGAGTAGTGATATGTGGAAGCTGATAACCAGGTTTGTCAAGCGGTGGATGCGGCGGGAGCATGTCACGAACGGGACGCTCTTGCGGGCCATCCAGGATCTCGAAGACGGCCTGTCAACGGCGAGTCTCGGTTCCAGCCTGTACAAAGTCAGAGCCGCGCGCAAGGGCCAGGGTAAAAGCGGCGGCTACAGAACGCTCATCGTCTACCGTCAAGGTGATAGGGCCATTGTGGTGTATGGATTCAAGAAATCTGACGTTGACAACATCGCCGACGACGAACTGGCCCTTTTCAGAGAGCTTGCCGCCACTTTGTTAGCCCTCTCCGCAGAGCAGATCGAGGTTGCCATAGAGAACGAGGAGTTGTACAGAATAGAGGAGGAATCCGATGAGAAGTGATATGCGCGAGGCCATCGGCGAGACGGTCCAGGGTCTCGTGAATTTGGGCCTTCCGACCACATTCACCAAGAAGCAACTTGACGAGCTTGGGGTCGTCGTTCCCGAGGTTGAAATAGCCCCTGTCCATATTCAGGAAATCAGGAAGAGGGCCAGGCTGAGTCAGATAGTCTTCGCCAAGGTCCTGAACGTGAGCGTGTCAGCGGTTCGCCAATGGGAGCAGGGCAAACGCTCGCCTTCTGGCTCGACCAAAGTATTGCTCGAGCTTTTGCAAAGAGAGCCGCATTTGCTGGATTACCGGATTCAGAATTGACTGGGGGGACCTCGAAGGTCTGCGCCGCGTGGCGCGGATCAAGAGTCAGCTCGTGTAGCGCCCGATTGGTTACCCGACACGGAACTTGCGGGTAACACCACCCATGAGGGTGTTACCCGACGGTTTTGTGTCGTGGAACGTAAGTTCCCCGTCATGCCGTTGCAATTGCACGGTGTCGTTCAAACAGAAAGAAGCAATGCGATGAATCACCAGAAGTTGACACAATTCATATTTGACCTGACCTTGGTTGCGTTGCTCTCGGTTGGATGTGGCAATCCTACAGGTATGCCTACGCCAGTTCCATCGACGCCAACACCGATTACCACTCCTGTGCCCACCGCCGCATCTACTTCTACTGCAACATCAACACCCGTAAGCAAAACGCCAGACCTGAATACGCAGAAGAATACTTTGGTACTCAAAGCGATAGGTCTGGCGTATCAAGCCAGTGCCTTAATGGATTCAAATAGGCCGGAGGATGCACTGAGAATGTATGATGAGTCAATAAGTACATTCGACGCAGCCCTTGTGTTGGATGCAGCAGATAGGTCAGTCTGATGTACAAAGGGTAGTACGCTCCTTGCGAAAGCAGTCTTGCTCACCAAGCTCAATCGAACAGATGAGGCATTCACGGTTCTGAATGAAGCCAAAGACGTTCTGAAAAAAGGTAGCCCTTGTGAAGAGTTCGGAGTCAGGACTCCGACACGAATACCCTAAGATGCACGAACGGGGAACACACGCGCACCGACCGCGCCACGTACGCGACTTTTGGCAAGTTGGGTTGGCATAGTTGGACGGTGGTTTAATTTCGCGTGTGGCTTCGGGCGCGGTCGGTGCGCTGTAGCGTTGACGGTCAGGCCCGCCGAGAGTGACTGTTGGCGGCGGGGATGACAGACACGGCATTTCGCTTGCCGTCTATCATCATGCCCGGCCATCGACACCCGCTGGCTGACCATGCCGCGCGGGCCGACGTCGAGATCGGCGAATTGGGCTACTGGCCGGTCGGCCACGCCTTCTGCATCTTCTTCGGACCGACCCCGGTTAGCACTGGCCCTGAGCCGCGCGCCTACAGCCCGGTGACTATCCTGGGCCGCGTACGCGGGGACGCCACGCGCTTGCGCGACGTGCGGGATGGGGCGACAGTTCGTGTTGTCCGGCCGGCGTAACCCTATGCGACGCTGACGCTCACCAGGTAGGAGATTTTCGAGTATCTTCTCAATCATCCGTGGTAGGGGGCTAGCGGGCTAACGCTTAGCCGCCTTGCGCCTGCCCGCCAGGGCGACCGCAAGGGTGCGCCCCTACAAATTGAGAAGATACGTTCACACCGCCAGCACAAGATTGGCAATTGACGGAGGATAGAGTCTATGCAATCGATTCAGCAATGGTTACCATTCCTGATCCCGATCATC
>PHCA01000344.1 GCA_002842085.1 Chloroflexi bacterium HGW-Chloroflexi-1 | reverse complement strand
GATACATAGCAATTGCCTCCTTGGAATAAGAGAAACTGGGAAAGTTTGAGAGGGACCGCTTGCCTGGAACCTTCGATAGCCTCACCTCCTCTCAGCGCCATTGTTGGTCGTTAATGTGATCTGCGTTGGATAACCAGAGACGCCGCGGTTTCTATTTTCGTGCCAATTCGTGCCAATTCGTGCAATTCGTGGCGAAATGATCCCCAGGGAAATGAGAACGATTGCGCCCGGATCAATTGAGAGACAAGTGTAACACGGCCTACAATGGCTGTCAAATATTCCCTGGTTTTTTCAACATCCTGTCGAGGTTGCTCCCTACCACTTCCCCGCCCTGCAGGTAGATGCGTATCACACGGGGCAGCAACGCGGTGGTGATTTCGTAGTTGATGGCGCCGGCGAGCTGAGCGATCTCTTCAGCCCGGATTTGCGCGCCCCCTTGCCGGCCGACCACCACCACCTCATCGTCTTGCTGGACGCCGGGAATGTCGCTTGTGTCTACTACGAATTGATCCATACATACCTGTCCCAGGATCGGCGCCCGCTGGCCGTGGATCAGCACGCTACCCTTGTTAGAGAGGCAGCGGTGATAGCCGTCGCCATAGCCCACGGGCACCAAAGCAGTGGGGGTCGGGCGTTTGGTCACGAAGGTGCGGCCGTAGCTCACACCGGCCCCGGGCGGCAATTCCCGAACGCGGCAGACCCGGCTCTTGAGGGTCAGCGCCGGCCGGATCTCGAACACTGGCGGCCACTCGGCGGACGGGTCCAGCCCGTACAAGGCGATGCCAGGCCGCACAGCGTCGAAATGCGCTTCCGGTAACCTCATGGTGGCCGCGCTGTTGGCGGCGTGTACTAGCGGTATCTCGATGCCGGCTCCTTGCAGGACCTGAAGCACCTCTTGGAACACGGCCAACTGCCGGCGCACGTGGGTCTGGTCGGCCGAGTCGGCGGTGGCGAAGTGGGTGAACAGCCCTTCCACGCGGAGGCCCGGCAAGGTGCGCAGCGTGCGCACGAAATCCAGCACTTCGGGGGGCAGCAGGCCGTACCGGTTCATGCCGGTGTCCACCTTCACGTGCACCGGCGCCTCGACGCCCAGCGCACCGGCGCGCGCCGAAAGCGCGGAGGCGAATTCGGCCGTGACCACGCTGGGGGTGAGTCGCCAGCGCGCCACCACGTCTGCGCCGGCGGAGGGCGTGTAGCCCATAACGAGGATGGGCGCCTCGATCCCGGCCTGGCGCAACTCGACGCCTTCCATAGCGCGGTGCACGGCCAGCCGGGTGGCGCCAGATGCCAAAGCGGCCTGGGCCACAGGCACAGCGCCGTGGCCGTAAGCGTTGGCCTTGACGACCGCGATAAGTTCAACCGTCTTCCCAACGTGACTCCGGAAAGCCTGCACGTTGTACGCGATGGCATCCAGGTCCACTTCTGCCCAGGTGACAAGTTCTTCCAGCATTATTTTATAGTATTACCCTGTAACATTTGCGTCTTGGCGCCTTTGCGTCTTTGCGTTAAAAACAGGTTTGGTTGCGGCAGGAGCCGCGCTATGACCGTGGCGAGTATACACCAGGCTACGTTGAAACGCACTGATGGGCTGCCGCGCGGCCAACCGGTTTCAACCGGGTTTCGTGTGCCAGACACCGATTTCAATCGGTGGCCGCCCTGCACATGCACCTCTGCACCTCTGCACCTCTGCACCTCCACGTGTCTCACGCGCGCAACTCCACCACATCCCTGTCGTGCAACACATGATCCTGGGACACCGCCTGGCCGTCGTAGACCCCCTCGCCCCAGACCCGGGCGGTCTTCAGGTTTTCCAAAATTTCCCGGTGGACGTTTGCCGCGAAGTCGGCCACGGTGCCGCCACGCTGCATCACGAACGGCGCGGAGAAGTCGGGCGGTGTGCCCGGCGGCCTGGCGTAGACGCGGATCAGGTCCAGCGCGTCGAACACCGCCTGCTTGAGCCGTTCCAGGTTGCGCCCCGTGGTTACCGAGATCGGGATGAAGGGGCACGGCGGTTCGAGCAACTCGCACAACACCTGGAAGTCCTCGTCGGTGCGGGCATCGTCGTTCTTGTTGACCGCCACCAGCACGGGCTTGAAGGTCAGCCGCTGCGGGTCGGGGAACTCGACGCGGCGATGCGCGGGCAGGATCCGGTTCGCCTCGAGTACGGCCAGCGCGTCGTCAAGCTGCTCCAGGGGGTAGCCTTGCAGGTCCACGAGCAGCAGGATCAGGTCGGCGCGGCGGATCAAGTTCATCAACGCCGGCTCGACGTAGTCGGGGTTGAGGGGCGGCGTGTCGATGAGCTGGATCTGCGCATCGTTGACCGCCATCATGCCGGGCGTGGGGGTCCAGGTGGTGAAGGGAAAGGCTGCGACCTCGGGCGTGGCGTTGGTCAGCGCGTCCACCAGCGCGGACTTGCCCACGTTGGCGCACCCCACC
>PHCA01000029.1 GCA_002842085.1 Chloroflexi bacterium HGW-Chloroflexi-1 | reverse complement strand
CTTAGCCTACGCGGACTTCACCCGCAGTGCCGCCTTCACACGCCGGACCAACTCCTGCGGCCGCACTGGCTTGTCCAGATAATCATCCGCCTCCAACATCAGCCCCTGGATGGCCGCATATGAGGTCTGCCGCAGCCGTTCGGAGAAGCCGGTCAACATGATGACAGGGATATCCGTCAGTTCTGGCTCCGACCGGAGCGCCTCCAGGACCATGAACCCGTCCGCGTGCGGCATGATGATGTCCAGCAGGATCAAGTCCGGCTTCTCGCTGCGGGCCAGGGCCAGGCCGTCTTCCGCGTTTAGTGCCGTCAACGCACGGAAACCATTGGCCTCCAGGATGACGCGGGTCCCGGCAACGAAGTCCGGGTCGTCGTCCACTAGCAAAACCGTGACCTTGGGCACTGCCTGTTCAGCGGGCGCCTCGGTCGGTTCCGCCGGAGGCAGGAGCCTGCGCACCCGGCGCAACAGCTCCGCCGGCCGGATACGTTTCTCCACGTAGTCCTGCACATGCATGCCCGAACCGGTTTCGAGCTCGTAGCGCCGACGGCTGGCCTCCTCGACCACGGCTGTCAGAATCAGGATGGGCAGGTCGGCATATTCTGGATCCTCACGTGTCTCTCGCACCACGGCGAAACCGTCCTTGTGCGGCATGAGCAGGTCGAGAATCACCAGGTCCGGCCGTTCTTTGTATAATAACTTCAGGGCCTCCACGCCGTCCCGAGCCGACGTGACGTTGTATCCTTCCGCCCTCAGCACCAGGCCAATGGAAATGTGGATGTCCGGGTCGTCATCCACCAACAGGATCTTCGCCCCTTGCGCCATTAGCTTCTTCCTCCTCTATGCTCCCAGATCCACAGGTTGCAGTAGCGTGCCAGATTTCTTTCATTGCGATCTATAGGATTACCCGGTAACATTCGCGTGGATCGCGAGAATCTTTGGCGGCGTCATTGCGAGCGGTTTTTGCGAAGCAATCGAGATTGCCGCAATCCTCGCCACAGCGAGGCCCTCGCCACAGCGAGGCCCTCGCCACAGCGAGGCCCTCGCAATGACAACCCTTTGGTTGCGGCTGGGGGCCGCGCTATGTTTCGTCCGCCGGGTTCACAGGCAGTTCCACCACGAACCGGCTGCCGCCACTACCTCCCGGTGGGTAGGGGCTCTCAGCCCAGATTCGGCCTCGGTGCGCGTCGATCACGCGTTTGGCAATGGACAGGCCCAGCCCCAGGCCAGCCGTTTCCGCCGTGCCACGCCCGCGATAGAAGGCCTCGAAAATGTGATCCAGCTCGTCCCGCGGGATGCCGATTCCGTGGTCGATCACCTCGATACTCAGTGTATCTCCTTGTCCCTTGACCAGCAGCCTGATCGTGCTCCCTTCGCGCGAGAACTTGATGGCGTTGCTGAGCACGTTGGAAAGCGCCTGCCGGAGTTGTCCGTGTGCTGCCACGAGCTTGGGCGGAGGCTGCGGCACTTCTTGCACCAGTTCCAGACCTCTCTGCTTCATGCGAAGCTGGACGTCTTCGATGGCCTCGGTAATCACATCTTGCAGGTCGACCGGCTCGAACGCCTGCCGTATCTGTGCCTGCTGCATGCGAGCCAGATCCAGGACCCCCGTGATCAACTCTGACATCTCTCCCAGGCGCAAGACGGAGCGCTCCAACATTGTCTGCTGCTCCTGGTTTATTGGGCCGGCGTAGCCGCTTAACATCACTTGCAGATAGTTCTCCACGGCCGCCAAGGGCGCCCGCAGCTCGTGCGAGACTATGCTCAGGAAGTAAAGTAACATGCTGGTCTGGTGTGCCAGACGGGACGCGACCAATGCAGCGATCTGGCTCATCACGCCAACCCCCAGGAGGGGGTTGCGCAGCATCCAGTCTCGAAAAGCCTGCCCGTCGATGCAGAAGGCCCGTGTGGGCTGGGTGACCACGGCGGTCTTGCTATACTGGAAGGGCGGCACCAGGCTGGACCATCCCAAGGCACTGCCCGGTCCCAGGAACTCTATGGGGGCCCTCCGCGGTGGGCTGTGGGGACCCAAGCGGATATCTTTTTCCAAGGCTATCTGTCCCGCCACTAATAGGAAGAAATGGCGTGCTGCCTCCTTTTCGTGGAAGATTACCGTGTCCGCCCTCCAGTTGCACTCGTAGATCAGTGTGCCCACTTCCGCCAGTTTGGCATCGTCGAACTCCGCAAGGAGGTCGAAATTGCGCAAAGCTGCAACTGCCTCATCCGGCGTCAATATCCGGCAGTCATTGC
This sequence comes from Chloroflexi bacterium HGW-Chloroflexi-1, assembly GCA_002842085.1. Taxonomy (GTDB): domain Bacteria; phylum Chloroflexota; class Anaerolineae; order CG2-30-64-16; family CG2-30-64-16; genus CG2-30-64-16. The sequence goes on along the minus strand of PHCA01000029.1, from coordinate 10,865 downwards.
CCCACCCAAGTGAGCTTCCCAGGTTCGCCATTTTTTCCGCTGTCGTGCCGGCAACGGAGTGTACTTCAGCTCGCTTTTCGGGCTCATCGTTCATATTGCACCTCCGCCGATCATGTCCGGTCCGATACAGGTTCCGCGCCTGTTTCCGCATCGGAGATGACCGTTTCCCGTCTTCGCAACGGGTTGGGGCCGAGGGATTGCACCTCGGCCGTGATTTCGGCCGCCGCTATAGCAAAGTGCGCGCCCATGGCTGAGGACATGTTCACCATGTGAACGCGCCGGCCGTCCAGGCCGATTTCCTGTAACAGCTTGCGAACGTATTCGACTCTTCTGCGAGCGTTGATATTACCAGCCTGGTAATGACAGTCGCCCTCCAGTCAACCGGCCACCATCACGCCGTCGGCGCCATCCTCGAAGGCGTGGAGCATATGGAGCACATCCACCCGGCCCGAGCAAGGCAATTCCATCACCTTGATCGAGGTCGGGTACGTCAGCCGCAGCGCGCCCGCCAAGTCGGCCGCGGCATAGGCGCAGTGATGGCACGCAAAGGTGATGATTTGGGGTTCGAAGTCATTGCGGATTGCGGATTGCGGATTGCGGACTTCTGTAGCGCTTTCCATTCCATCCTCCTCTCAAGACACCACTGCTGCTTCGCTGAACAACGCGTCCAGTTTCTTGAGCACCTGAACATCCCGGTAGTGCATCAACTCGATCGCCTTCGCCGGGCACTCGGCCGCGCACGAGCCGCACCCGTGGCAAATAATGGGCTCGATGTACGCCGCGCCGATGATGCCCCCCACCCCGGTCAGATCCGCGCTGATCTTCGGTATGTCGTAGGGACAGATGCGGACGCAGGTCAGGCAGCCAACGCACAATTCCGGGTTCACGTTGGCCACCATGGCGCTGGTGGTCATCGTGTCCCTGGACAGGATCAGCGCGGCCCGCGCCGCGGCCGCCTGGGCCTGGACAATCGTCTCGTCCAGCAGCTTGGGATAGTGGGCCATGCCGGCCATGTACACGCCGGCCGATGAGAAGTCCACCGGGCGCAGCTTGACGTGGGCTTCCAGGAAAAAGCCGTCCAGGTCGACCGAGACTTTGAGCCGCGTCGCCAGCTCGCCCGCATCCTTGTGCGGCACGATGGGCATGCTCAAGACCAGCATATCGGGCTCGATGCTCAGATCGCGGCCCAACTGCGGCTCGTGGACTTTGACCCTCAATCCGCCATCATCCGTCGTCACTTCGGGCCTGGCGTCGAAATCGTAACGGACGAACAGGATCCCTTTTTCGCGCGCCGCGGTGTACAGCCGTTCCCCAAAACCGTGGGTGCGCATGTCGCGATAGATGATCGTGATCTGCGCGCTCGGGTTCAGCTCCTTCAACTTGAGCGCATTCTTGAGCGCCTGTGTGCAGCAGATGCGGCTACAGTACCTTTCGGACGGCTCGCCGGCGCATTGGATCATCACTACGGTATTTGGTAGATTGGTAGATTGGTAGTTGGTAGATTGGGCGGCAGGGCTATCTTCCCAATTTCCCAATTTCCCAGCTACCAATTTACCGAGCATTTCCTCGAACTCCTGCTGCGTCACGATCCGCGGGTCGCTGCCGTAGCCGTACTTGCGTCCCTTGTATTCGATGGCCCCCGTGGCGACAATGGTCACGCCGTGCTTGATTTCGTATTGGGCATTGGATATTGGGTATTGGGTATTGGGTATTGGGTATTGCGAGTTGCGCGTTGCGAGTTGCGAGACAAAGTTGCCTTTGAATCCCGTCGTCCCGACCAGTTCTGTCTGCAGATGCACGTCAATCAGTGAATTGCTCTCTACCTGCTCCACCAGGTCGGCCAGAAACGCCTGGGGGTCAATCCCTAATCTCCAATCCCCAATACCTGGTCCGCAATCTACCAATCCACCCGTTTCCCAATCCACCAGATACCGCACCCTGCGCAGATTCCCGCCCAGCTCACCTTCGCGCTCGATCAGATGCACCGGGAAGCCCTGGTTGGCCAGGTTGATCGCCGCGGTCATCCCGGCGAGACCGCCCCCGATGACCAGCGCCGTCTTCTTGACCGGCACCTGCTGGGTGTGCAGCGGCTCCAGCTCGGTCGCTCGCGCCACGGCCATCCGCACCAGATCCCTGGCCTTCCGCGTCGCGCCCGCCCGGTCGTTGGAATGCACCCACGAACACTGGTTGCGGATGTTGGCCATCTCGAACAGATGCTCGTTCAGCCCGGCCGCCCGGATGCAACCCTGGAACAGCGGCTCGTGGGTCAGCGGGGTGCAACTGGCGACGACCACCCGGTTCAACCCCAACGTTTGGACCTGCTCGGTGATGTGGACGATGCTGTCCTGGGAGCAGGTGTACAGGTTGTGCTCGGCGTGGACCACGTTGGGCAGCGACTGGGCATAGTCCGCGACATCGGGCACGTCCAGGAACCCGCCGATGTTGCTGCCGCAGTGGCACACGAAGACGCCGACTCTGGCCTCCTCTGGGCCGATATCGCGCTCCGGCGGGTACTCGACGACCCGGGTCAGGGTGTGGCGCGCCCCGGCCAGCAGCTCGCCCGCGGCCGCGGCCGCCCCGCTCGCATCCACCACCGACTCGGGGATGTCCTTGGGGCCCCGGAACGGGCCGATGGCATAAACGCCCGGTCGAGTGGTGTGCAACGGCTGGAAAGGCATGGTCTGGGCGAAGCCGTACCGGTCTGTGGCTACCCCCAGGTTTTGCGCCATCTGACGCACGCGCTCGGAGATCTCCATCCCGACCGACAGCACCACCAAGTCGAATTCCTCTTCGATAAGGGTATTAGATATTGGGTATTGGGTATTTGCCTCTTGCCCCTTGCCCTTTGCCTCTTGCCCCTTGCCCTTTGCCTCTTGCCCCTTGCCCTTTGCCTCTTGCCCCTTGCCCCTTGCCTCTTGCCCCTTGCCCCTTGCCTCTTGCCCCTTGTCATCCGCAACGTAGTGCACGATCAGGTTGCCGTTGGCCGGGTTCTCCTTCACCGAGGAGATGCGGCTGCGGGTGTATTTGATGCCGTACTTGTGCCGGGAACGACGATAGTATTCCTCGTAGCCCTTGCTGAACGCCCGCATGTCCATCATGAAGACGTGAACCTGGGTATCAGGTTCGTGCTCGACCGCCATGATCGCTTCTTTGGTGGCGTACATGCAGCAGACGGCGGAACAATAATCGTGACGCTGATCTCGGGAGCCGACGCATTGTAGGAACGCGATCTTCCTGGCCGGTTTGCCGTCCGAGCGCCGCTTCACGTGGCCGAAGGTCGGGCCACTGGCGCTCAGCAGTCGCTCGAATTGGAGCGCCGTCACGACGTTGGGATAGCGGCCCCAGCCGTACTCGCCGGAGCGTTCGGCCTGGTAGGTCTCGAACCCCGGCGCGAGGATGACCGCGCCAACCTCGACCTTTCGGGTCGTGGCGACCATGTCGTGGTTCACCGCACCGACACCGCACTGGTACACACAGCTCAAACATTCGGAGCAAACGCCGCAGGCCAGACACCGGGCGGCTTCGGCCTGGGCCTGTTCATCGGTGTAGCCTAACGCGACCTCGGCGAAGCTCCCCAGCCGGTCCGCGACAGAGAGCTCAGGCGCCGGCACACGCGGTGTGATCTTGACTTGGCCCTTGCGCATCCGGTCCTGGATTTCGGTCTGCGTCAGCTTGACGACCGGCAACTCCGGCTTGGGCGGCGCCTCCAGGTATTCACCTTGCAGGTAGCGCTGGATGCTCTCGGCCGCCCGGTGGCCGCTGGCCACTGCCTCGATGACGAAAGCCGTGCCCGATACCGAGTCGCCCGCGGCAAAGACTCCGGCGCGGGTCGCGGCCAGGGTGTTGGGGTTGATGGCAATGGTCCGCTGCCTGGTCAATCCCACCCCGGCGTCCTCGGGGATGAACGCCAGACCGGCGCGCTGCCCGACGGAAAAGATCACGATGTCGCTCTCGAGGACGTGCTCGGAGTCAGGCGTCCGTTCGACATCGAGCCGGCCCATCGCGTCGAACGCGAAGGATGCCACCCTGGCGCATTGCACCCCTGCCACGCGGCTGTCGCCATCGGGCACGATCCTCAGAAAAGCCCGAGACGGGTGGATGGTGATGCCCTCTTCTTCGACCGCTCGCACTTCCCAATCGTGGCACGGCATCCGCTCTTTGGGTTCCAGGCAGGCCATGCTCACCTGCGCCCCCAGCCGGACGGCCGTGCGCGCCACGTCGACGGCCACGTTTCCGCCGCCCAGCACCAGCACCCGCTTGCCGGCGATGTCGGGGGCATGGCCCAGGCGCACATCCCGCAGGAAGGCGGTATTGATCAGCACGCCATCCAGGTTTGCGCCCGGGATGGGCAACCGGATGCCCTCATGCGCGCCGACCGCGATCAGCACGCTCGCAAAGCCCTCCGTGAAGAGGTCGTCCAGGTTGTCGATCTGGGTGCTCAGCCGTAGCTCGACCCCCAGATCGACGATATCCTGTACCTCGCGATCCACGATGGAGGTGGGCAGCCGGTGCTCGGGCACCCCGACGCGGAGCATCCCGCCGGCGACCGGCAACGCCTCGAACACGGTCACCGGGTAGCCGGCCCGGCACAGGTCTTGCGCGGCTGTCAACCCGCACGGCCCCGCGCCGATAATCGCCACGCGCTGGTCGTATTTGGTTTCGCAGCGTTCCAGCGGCACGCGCTCTGCCGCGTAGACCTTGTCGGTGACAAAGCGTTTGAGCGCGTGAATATTGATGGGATCGTCGACCAGGTTGCGGTTGCAGGCTTCCTCACAGCGGTGGTTGCAGATGCGGCCGCAGATGCCCGGGAAGGGGTTGTCCTCTTTGATGACCCGCAGGGCGTCGTGGTAGCGGCCTTCCCGGATCAGCGCGATGTAGCCCTGGGCGCGTTGATGGGCTGGGCAGGCATCGCGACACGGCGCGATCCCGCGCTTCTCGATGGCGTAGGCGTTCGGCGCCGCCTGGGGATAGAGCTTGTGCGCGGCGTGCTGCTGGGCCAGCCCCTCATCGAAACGCCCGGGGATGATCACGGGGCAGACATCGGCGCACTCGCCGCAGCCGGTGCATTTGGCCACGTCGATATAGCGGGGATTGGTGCGCACCGTGGCCGTGAAACGGCCCGGTTCACCGGCCAACCCCGTCAGCTCGCTATCGGTCAACAGTTCGATGTTAAGGTGCGCCGCGGTCTCGACCAACTTGGGGCTGATTGTGCACATCGCACAGTCGTTGGTGGGAAAGGTCTTGTCGAGCTGCGCCATGTGTCCGCCGATCGCGGACTTCTGCTCCACCAGGTAGACCTTGTAGCCGGACTCGGCCAGGTCCAGGCTGGCCTGCATCCCCGCGATGCCGCCCCCGACGACCATCACCGCGCCGACGATGTTTTCGTTTTCCCCGCGACCGTTGCCAGGCATCTTGCCCCCTGCAATGCCCCACGCGTTTGTCCACCAGGCGGGCGGCTACCGACGCGCATTAGGCTACCAGGTATGGCTGTTTATGGGAAATCCCTGTAGATGTCCTTGCGGTGCAAGAACCGAATAAAGGTTACTACATTGCTGTCTACAGCCACGCCAATCCTGTAGTCACCAACTTCTATACGGTAATATCGTTTCCAGCCTGGCATCTTCCCGATGCTGGGTACTTCCTCAAGTCTACGTGCTTGCTCAACAGTCTCAATAATACCCTCCACACGCTTGAGCAAGCTTTTGTCCCTGATTTTTCGGAGGTCTTTGGTGAAGCTTTCTCGAAACTGCGTTTCCATCAAGCAGCCTCAAGCATCTTGAACACTTCATCGCGGCTGACGAATGGAGTTTGCTCTCCTGCTTGAATCGCGTACCCGAAAGCAATGTCCGATAGCGCCTCACCGACCAGGTCGGCCAACCATTCCCGTCGTTCTTCAAAGACTTCCACAAGGGCGATTTTCACTACATCTTTGAGTCTGACTTCGTCCATTGTTGCTACGTTCATCACAGCCTCCATATCTGGCTGGCTCCTGGCATACTTGCCAGCCAAACTCCTGCCTGCTTTGCTGGTTCGAACTGCGTATCTGCAAACGCTCAAGCCCCCCGCAGCGGCAGGCTCCGATGAGAACACACCTTGCCTTTAGCCAACCAACCACATTTCACGACGGCTCACCCTGGAGCTCTCTCAGCGGGCTTGGCCCCAATGCCCGGATTCGTTCAGTCATCTCTTCGGCAGCGTGGGCAAAGGTCTCGCCCATGCCGCCAGAGACGAAGTACATTGCCAGTCGCTCGCCCCCGAGGCCGATCTCATCCAGCAGTTTCTTGGTTTTCTTCACGCGCATTCTGGCACGTTCGTTGCCGCGCACGTGGTGACAGTTGCCGATGGGACAGCCGACGACGTACACCCCGTCTGCGCCGTGCTCGAAAGCATCGAGGATATACTGGGCGTCGGTCTTGCCGGTACAGGGCATCTTCACCAGCTTGACGTTGGCCGGGTATTGAATGTGTAACGCCCCGGCTATATCGGCGGCCATGTCCGCGCAGTAGATGCATATGAAAGCCGTGATCTCTGGCTCGAAACCGTTTCCGGTGTTGGCCATGCAAGCCTCATTTCAAGTAAACGTACTGCGTACTGCGTATTGCGCACCGCGCACACCACGCACCACGCACCACGTTTCACGCCACCCACGCCCCCACCGTCTCGCCCATCAACTGCGCGTCCAAATAGGCCACAAGCTGGATAGCCTTGGCCGGGCATTCGGCAGTACACGTGCCACAGCCCTGGCACAGGGCTGGCTCGATGTAGGCTGCCCCGATGATACCACCCACGCCGGTCAGGTCGGCCTGGATCTGGGGGATTTCAAAGGGACAGGTGCGCACACACGTCAGGCACCCCACGCATTTGACCGGATCCACGACCGCGACGGGGCCACCATAGTAAAGCGGTTTCTTTGCCAGCAGCGTGATCGCGCGCCCCGCGGTGGCCTGCGCATTGATGATGGTCTCTTCGATGAACTTAGGATAGTGGGCCATGCCAGCCATAAAGATGCCCTCTGCCATGAAGTCCATCGGCCGCATCTTGAGATGGGCTTCCTGGAAGAAGCCCTCGACCGACAGCGGCACATCCAGGATTTTGGCCAGTTCCGCCGTGCCCGGCGAGGGGACAATGGCCGGGCTCAAGGCTATCAGATCGGGAGACAGGATCATCTCGCGCCTGAAGACCTGCTCCCAGGCCCGCACCTCCAACTGACCATCGGGCCGGCGACCTGCTTGCGGCATGTGCTCTTCGTCGTAGCGCATGAAGATAACGCCGCGGCGGCGCGTCTCCGTGTAGTACTGTTCGCGGAAGCCATAGGTGATCATGTTCTTGTAAAGAACGTATACCTGGCAGTTGGGATTGAGCATCTTGACCCGCAGGGCGTTCTTCATGGTGTTGGTGCAGCAGATGCGACTGCAGTATTCCATCTCTGCTGGCGGATGTACACACTGGATCATCACCACCTGTTTGAACTCGGCAACCTTTTCGGGGCGATGCACGATGATCTCTTCCAGGTCGAGCTGAGTGACGACCCGGGCGTCCCGGCCCAGCAGGTAGATGTCACCGCGCCACTCCTCACCCCCGGTGGTGACGATGGTCACGGCATGGCGCACTGCCGTCTCGACGTCCAACTCGCCCGCGTGGGTCACGATCACGGAGCGGAAGTCGCCCGTCCGGCCCGTGTGCGTCTTCAACTCACTGCGGGTGAGCACCTCGATGCGTTCATGCCCCCGGACCCGGTTGATCAGGTCGCGCAGCAGGCGTTGTGGGTTCTGCCCCTCGGCCACGTAGTAAATGTGGCGCAGGTTGCCGCCCAATTGGGCCTGGCGCTCCACCAGGGTGACGTTGTAGCCTGCGTCGGCGATCGATAGAGCCGCCTGCATCCCGGCCACGCCACCGCCGATGATCAATGCCTGGTCCGTAGGTTTGACGTGCAGTTTGTGCACCGGTTGGGCCAGGCTCACGCGATTCACGGCCATCCGCACCAGCTCTTTGGCCTTGCGCGTCGCCAATACGGGCTGGCTTTCGTGCACCCAGGCGCACTGTTCGCGGATGTTGGCCATGGCTAACAGGTAGGAATTCAGCCCGGCCTGGCGGGTCACGCGCTGGAACAGCGATTCATGGGTGCGCGGGCTACAGCCGGCCACCACGACCCGATTCAGCCCGTGCGCCTCGATCGCCTGCCGGATGCGATCCAGGTCCGGATCGAGGCAACCGAAGGCCAGCCGTTCAGCATGAACCACATTCGGTAGCGTGCTGGCGAACTCGGCCACGTTCTGAGTGTCGATCACGCCGTCGATAGATGGCTCACATCGGCAGACAAAGACACCTGCCCGGATCGGCTCGGCGCTGACGTCCCGCTCCGGCGGAAACTCGTCGCCGATAGAGAGGAAAGGATACTCACGGCTGGAAGCGTTCCGGCCCAACTGGCTCGACATCAACCGCATCACGTCACCGGCCGCACCGGCGGCATCCAGAAACGTCTCTGCGATCTCTTTGGGCGACAGGAAGGTGCCGCAGACATAGACGCCCGGCGCGCTGGTCTCCAGGGGGGTGAACTTGTCGGTCTGGCAGAAGCCGTACTCGTTCAGCTCAATGCCTAATTCCTCGGCCAAGGTCTTGGCCGAGCGCGGCGGCGCCGTGCCCAGCGACAACACGACCAGATCGAAGCGATCCTGGATCAGCTTCCCCGCGGGATCTGGGTAGTGCAGGATCAGATCCCCGGTCGCCGGGTCTTCCTTGACGTATGAGATGCGCGCCCGGGTGTACTCGACGCCGTGCTTCTTACGCGCAGCTTCATAGTAAGCGTTGAACTCCTTGTTGAAGGCGCGCTCGTCCATCATGAAAACCTGCGCATGGACCCCGGGCAGCCGCTCCTTGGCGATCATGGCCTCCTTGGTGGCGTACATGCAGCAGATCGAGGAACAGTAGGGGTGTTTCTGATCGCGGGAGCCGACGCACTGCAACCACGCGATGCGTCGAGGCTTTTTGCCGTCCGATGGGCGCAGCACAAGGCCCTCGGTGGGGCCGGAACGGCTGGCCAGGCGCTCATACTGCATGCTATGGATTACATTGGCATAGCGTCCGAAGCCAAGCTCCTCGTACTCCCCGGCATCGGACAGATCGTAGCCCACAGCCAGAATGATTGCCCCCACACGTACTCGGGACTCGTGAGGTTGCTCATCCAGGTCGATGCATTGCGTGGGGCAGACCTCCGCACAGCGGCCACAGTCGTCGCAGTACGGGCCGCGATCGATGACGTAGGCGTCGGGAATCGTTCGGACCGCGACCTTGTACGCCGCCTTGCGGGTTGCCAACTCCAACTGGAAGCTACTGGGTAGCTCCACCGGGCAAACGATAGAACAGAGGTCACAACTGATGCAACGTGCCGGGTCCACGTAGCGGGGCTCGTGGCGTAATGTCACCCGAAAATCGCCGGCCTGACCGTCCACGGCAATGATATTGGTCAGGGTAAGCAAGCGAATGTTTGGATGCAGGTTCTTGTCCTGGAACGCGGGCGAAATGGCCGGCCGGGTGCAGCCATAACCGTGGTCCGACGTGCCCCGGCACAGCACGCAGTCATGCGTGGGAAACATGTAGCCCAGTTGGGCCACGCGGCCTCCCAGCGCCGGCGCGGCCTCGACCAGGTAGACTTTCAACCCGGCTTCTGCCAGATCCACTGCCGCACGCATGCCGGCCACACCACCGCCGACGACCATCACGCTGCCCGCGTCGTTGTCTGGGTCACTGATAACATCGGTGATTCGCGGTTCGAGCATCAGTTTCTTTCCCTCGGAACAGGCTCATGGCGCCATATTCGCCCCGGGCTGGCTGTGGCCGGTCTCCTGACCGCCCCCCCGGCCCCCCGCCCCCCCAATCCTGGGGGGAGGAGCATGGTTTCCCCCCAGGATTGGGGGGTTAGGGGGGCCGGCTGGGTAGTTACCGCCACTGAACGGCCCGAGCCACTGGGCTACGCCAATCCGTGTTGCATCTTGAACGCGCGCACTGTGTTCGTCAGCAGCATGGCGATGGTCATAGGGCCGACGCCGCCCGGCACCGGGGTGATGGCGCCCGCCACCTCGACCGCTTCGTCGAACGCAACGTCACCCACCAGGCGCGAGCCGCTCTTCCGGGTGGCATCTGCGATACGGTTGATGCCGACATCAATCACGGCCGCGCCGGGCTTGATCCAATCCCCGCGCACGAATTCCGGCTTGCCGATGGCGGCCACCACGATATCGGCGCGGCGCACTTTGTCGGGCAGGTCGCGCGTGCGGCTGTGGCAGACCGTGACTGTGGCGTCGGCGTTGTTCAGCAACGCGGCGACGGGGACGCCGACGATGTTGCTGCGGCCGACCACTACTGCGTCGGCGCCCGAGATGGGGATGCCGGAACGCACGAGCAACTCGATGCAACCATTCGGCGTGCAGGGGATGAACTGCGGGATGCGACCTTTCATCACTAGCTGGCCGATATTCATCGGGTGGAAGCCGTCCACATCTTTGCTCAGGCTGATGAGGTCAAGCACGGCTTGCTCGTTCAGCCCTTTGGGCAGCGGTAATTGTACCAGGATACCGTTCACGGCCGGATCGGCATTAAGCTGGCGCACCAACTCTTCCAACTCCGCCTGGCTGGTGGTGGCGGGCAGCCGGTGCGTGATCGAACCCATGCTGGCTTCTTCACACGCCTTGCCTTTGGATGTGACATAAGTCTGCGAAGCCGGATTCTCACCCACCAGCACGGCGACCAGAGTTGGCGCCTGTCCGGTTTTGGCTTTCAGCGCGGCCGTTTCCTCAGCCGCCTCGCGCCTCACCGCCTCGGCGATCGCTTTTCCGTCGATGAGTCTTGCAGTCATCAAGTGCTCCTTT
>PHCA01000343.1 GCA_002842085.1 Chloroflexi bacterium HGW-Chloroflexi-1 | reverse complement strand
GTCCCTATCCGACCCGCTTCCAAACCCCGGCGGCCAATTCCCGCGCCTTCGCCGTGATCGCGGCCTCGTCCAGCGTGGTCAAACGGCGATCCTGCATGAGCGCCTTCCCGCTGGCGATGGTGTGCGTGACGTGGGCGCCGTCCACGCCGAAAAGGATATGCCAGGGCAGGTTGCCGGGGCTGAGCGGCGTGGTGGGGTGGTAATCCAGGAAAATGATGTCGGCAAACGCGCCGACGCGCAGCTCGCCAACCGGTTTGGGGAAGAAGCGCCGGGCCAGGTTGGTGTTGTTGCCGTACGCCATCTGCATGACGACGTCGCCGGGCATGGCCTGCGGGTCCCGGCTGTTGTGCTTGTGCGCCAGGTAGGCGGCCTTCATCTCGGCGAACATGTTGTTGGAGAAGCCGTCGTTGCCGAGCGCGACCGGGATGCCCCGTTTGAGCAGGCCGGCCACGTCGGGCAACCCCACGGCGTTGTTCATGTTCGAGCGCGGCTGGTGGGTCACCAGGGTCTCGGTCTCGCGGAGGATGTCTTTCTCGAACGCGTCCAGGTGCACGCAGTGGACCGCGATGGTGTTGGGCCCCGCCCCCCCGGCCCCCCAATCCTGGGGGGTGCTGAGTCCCGTCGAAGGGTCGGTCGCCCCCCCGGCCCCCCAACTTTGGGGGGAGGAGTCCTCGGCAGCCGCGGCGCAGGCTTCCAGCGTCTGGTTGGAGAGGGTCAGCGCGGCGTGCAGGCCGAACGAGGCGCCGAGCTGCGGATCCGCCTCGCGCTGGCAGCGCCGGATGAAGCGCACGTTCTCGGCGATGCCGGCCCGCGCACCCGCTTCGCCGTTGCGGTCGGTGACCTCGTAGCACAGGCTGGCCCGCAGCCCGGTCTCTTTCACCGCGTCCGCGATCAGGTCCAGGCTGCCGTCGATGACGTTGGGGCTGGCGTGGTGGTCGATCAGCGTGGTCGTGCCGTGGCGGATGGCGTCCACCAGGCAGACCAGCGCGCTGTAGCGCACGTCGTCCCAGAGCAGTGCGCGGTCGAGCTTCCACCAGAGCCGCTCCAGGATCTCCACGAAGTTAGTGGCCGGCCGGCCCGGGATCGCCATGCCACGGGCGAACGCGCCGTAGAAGTGCGTGTGCCCGCACACGGCGCCGGGCAGCACCAGCTTGCCGCCCGCGTCCAGCCGCTCGGCAGCCGGATACTTGGCGACCAGGCTGGCCGTCGCGCCGATGTCGGCGATGGTGTCCCCCTCGACGTAGATCGCGCCATCGGGGATCAGCTCGTTGCGTTGGCCAAGTGTAAAGACCTGGCCGTGGGTGATCAAGAGAGAGGATGACATGGTAACCTCGTTGTCTACGGCCGATCGTGAATTTAGAGCAGCCGCGTGAATTCATCTACGCTCAATCCGCTCATCCGGATAATGGCTCGCAGGGTACCGCGGTCAAGTTCTCGATGATCAGGCACCACCACTTGGCCGAATGGGTCGTCGCAGCGCAAGATGATGTGGCTGCCCTCTTGTCGCCTGATGTAGAAACCGGCTCTTTCAAGGGCTTTGATACACTCGCGACCTGAGACTCGCGGTAGCTTGCTCATACAGCCACCATCAACGCCTCAAAGCGGTCTTCAGGAACAGGCAAACGATCCTCTTCAAGAGCGATGATGTAACCCTGGATGGCCTCTCTGATATTTGCAACAACGTCATATCTGGTCTTCCCCTGACTAATGCAGCCGGGGAGGCTGGGGCATTCTGCCACCCAGTACCCATCTTCACCTGGATAAATGACAACTTGTCTCATCTCACTACCTCCTTTCCAGACCTGAGCGTGCAATCGCTGCACACTGGACATTCCCAAAAAGATGTCGTCATCAGCGTCCGTTACGCGCTCATAGCTTGCGCGGCAGAATACTGCGGCACAGCAAAGTAACGCTCTGGTTGATGCCGGTGATGCTCCATCAGGAAATGATCGAGGTGCTCTGAAACCTCGGCTGAAATGTAGGCCTCGCCGCACTGCTGGCAGACATCAGCCTCAATATCGCGAATCACGATCAATTCGCCCCCGCGCCAGAACTGGAGTATCGTCGTGCCCGATCGCAATTCGCCCCCGCACAGGTCGCAGCGATCAACTACAATGCTCATTTAACCAGCTTCGCCGGGATAGATCACGACCTGTCTCATTCTTTTCTCTCCACCAAGCCTCCGTCATGTTGAGCCTGCTGTCGGCAATCGCTCAAGCGATCTGAAACGACAATCCCAGCGGTTGGTATTCCGCTGTTTCCTCTCGCTCCAGCTTGACTCGGATCTGCGCAAACCGTCTGACCGTCTCCTGGCCGTACAGACGCTC
>PHCA01000342.1 GCA_002842085.1 Chloroflexi bacterium HGW-Chloroflexi-1 | reverse complement strand
TTGCAGTTTGCGGATTTGCAGTTTGCAGTTTGCGGATTTGCAGTTTGCAGTTTGCGGATTTGCAGTTTGCAGTTTGCGGATTTGCAGTTTGCAGTTTGCAGATTTGCAGTTTGCAGTTTGCAGTTTGCGGATTTGCAGTTTGCAGTTTGCGGATTTGCAGTTTGCAGTTTGCAGTTTGCAGTTTGCGGATTTGCAGTTTGCAGATTTGCAGATTTGCAGTTTGCAGTTTGCGGATTTGCAGTTTGCAGATTTGCGGATTTGCAGTTTGCAGTTTGCGGATTTGCAGTTTGCAGTTTGCGGATTTGCAGTTTGCCCCGTTGCCGAGTTGCTCTCCATGAGAAAGGAATAACACCATGAGCATCCTGGTCTACGTAGATCACTTTCAAGGCGAGGTCAAGCCGGTTTCTTGGGAAATCATGGGCAAGGCGCGCGATGTGGCCGCGCAGGCTGGTCTCGCGATAAACGCGCTGGTCGTCGGGCAGAACGTGGACGGGGTGGCGGCTGAGGCGATCGCCTACGGCGCGGACAAGGTGTTGGTCGCCGACGCCGCGGGTTTCGCGCAGTTCCGCACCCATGCCTATGCCGCGGCGTTCAAGGCCGCGATTGTGACGGCCAAGCCGCACATCATCCTGGCCCCGACCAGCGCGGGCGTGCGGGATGCGGCCGCGCTGGCCGCGTGCGAGCTGAACATCGGCCTGGCAGCCGACTGCCAGGGCTTGGCCCTGGACGCGAACGGCAATTTGCTGGCCGAGCGCCCCGTCTTCTCCGGCAACATCCTCACTACTATCGTCTTCGCCGCCCAACCGCAGATGGCGACCGTGCGTCCCCGCAGTTTCCCGCTGCCCGCGGCCGACAAGTCCCGGACGGGCGAAATCGTCCCTCTGGCCGTCGCGCTGGACGGGCTGGCGAGCGCGGAAGAGGTGCTGAAGTTCGAGACGACCGAGACGGGCGAAGTGAGCGTGGAAAACGCCAGCATCGTCGTCTCCGGGGGGCGCGGCGTCAAGGGGCCGGCGGGTTTCGAGCCGTTGCGCGCACTCGCTCAGGTGTTGGGCGCGGCCGTGGGCGCCTCGCGCGCGGCCGTCGACGCCGGCTGGATCCCTTACCCGGCCCAGGTTGGCCAGACAGGCAAGACGGTACGCCCCGATCTGTACATCGCGTGCGGCATCTCGGGCGCCATCCAACACCTGGCCGGCATGACCAATTCCAAGGTCATCGTCGCCATCAACAAAGACAAGGACGCGCCGATCTTCGACGTCACCCAGTACGGCATCGTCGGTGACCTGTTCGAGGTCGTGCCCGCGTTGACCCAGGCGTTTCGGGCGCGTCTGGGACAATAGACGAATATCGTTATTTTGTGATTGCTGCGCGTTGACAAACCCGTAGCACTACGTTATAATAGCGTCCAAGTTGGTCAGAGACGTGATGGACAGCCTGAAAGGCTCACGCCAAGACGCAAAGAACGCTAAGAGACCCTATATTGATTCTTTGCGCCCTTTGCGCCTTTGCGCCTTTGCGTGAGGCTTTTCCAAGTCCAGCAGGTCATCGACCACTACACAAATTAGTGGAATTCGTGTAATTCGTGGCAAAAAAGCTCAGAGCGCAAGCCGTAATCTGCATCTCCCCCAACTCATAGATACGCCCAAAGGTGACTTCGTGCGCAAGCCCCAGGGCATTGCAATGTGACTAGAGGCCCGGCTGCCACACTCACGCGCATCAGGCCAGACAGCCGGGTCTTTTTATTTGCCTCGGGATATCGATTCCGAGAGACGCTATCTTTTATCGTTCGGAGGTTCCTTTCTCTATGACTACCAGTATGCCATCCAGCAAGCCGCCCGCTGAAGTCCATCCCATGCAAGCTCTGCTTGATCAAGAGGGGTACGAAATGCCCCAGCGCGGGGACATCCGCGAAGGTACCGTTCTTTCCGTCAGTCCCCAAGAGGTCATCATCGACCTGGGCGTGAAACAGGAAGGCATCGTGCCGGCCAACGACCTCAGCCGGCTCGATGAGGAGACCTTAGCAGAGATCAAGGAAGGCGCGACCCTGCCGGTTTACATCCTTCAATCGTCAGATCGGGAAGGGAACCTGATCGTCTCAATCTCGCGGGCCCTCCAAGAAAAGGACTGGCTCGTCGCCCAGGAGATGATGGATAGCAATGAGATCTTCGAGGGCGAAGTCAGCGGGTACAACAGCGGCGGCCTGGAGGTGATCTTCGGGAAGCTGCGTGGTTTTGTGCCGGCATCCCACATCTCGACCTTGCCGCGCGGTATTTCGGGCGATGAGCGCAAAACCCAGCTCTCGGCCTACGTCGACCAGCAAATCCCGCTCAAGGTCATCGAGGTCGATCGCCGTCGTCGCCGGCTGATCATGTCGGAGCGCGCCGCGCATCGCCGCTGGCAGCGCGAACATCGCAAGCAGTTGCTGGACGATCTGGAGGTCGGCGAGGTGCGTACCGGCATCGTGCGCAGCCTGGCCAATTTCGGTGTCTTCGTCGACCTGGGCGGGGCCGACGGTCTGATCCATATCTCCGAGCTCGCCTGGTTCCCCGTCGGCCACCCGAGCGAGGTGATCAAGGTCGGCGATCCGGTGCAGGTCAAGGTGCTGCGGGTTGACAAACAGCGCGAGCGCATCGGCCTGAGCCTGAAGCGGGTCCAGCCCGATCCGTGGAGCCGCGTCGCCGAGGACTACAAGGTCGATGAATTGGTCGAGGCGGTTGTGACGCGGGTCACCGATTTCGGCGCCTTCGTCCGCCTGCGCACCGGTGTGGAAGGCCTCTTGCACGTGTCGGAAATGGCTGACATCCGCCCCGATCACCCGCAGAGCCTGGTCTCGCCGGGCGACCTGTTGCTCCTGCGCGTCCTACGCATCGAAACGGACCGCCGCCGCATCGGCTTGAGCCTGCGCCAGGTGTCCGAAACCGAATGGGCCGAGTGGGCCGCCAGCTACCGCGAGAGCCACGCAGCCGCTGAGGCCGAGGCTCGGGTCGAAGCAAAGGCCGAGGCTGAGGTCGAAGTCGAGGCTGAGGCGGAGGTCGAGGCCGAGGTCGAGGCTGAGGCAGAAGCGGAGGTCGAGGCTGAGGCTGAAGCCGAGGTCGAGGCTGAGGTCGAGGCTGAGGTCGAGGTCGAGGTCGAGGCTGAGGCTGAGGTCGAGGTCGAGGCTGAG
>PHCA01000341.1 GCA_002842085.1 Chloroflexi bacterium HGW-Chloroflexi-1 | reverse complement strand
ATTGCGCCTGTGCCAGCAGTAAACAGCACAACCCGGCGGGTTGTGTTACAATGGATTGTGCTTTAGTCATACAAAGGTAAAAGCCGATGCAGCAACAAGATTCGTTCACAAATATTTCTGCAAGCCTTAAAGCCAACCTGCATCGCCTCAACCCGTGGTGGCGAGGGTTGCCCCAAGCGCCGCTGCCGCCGGTGAAGCGATGGGCGTTTCAGGTTGCGCTTGGACGACTCAAGCATGGTCTCACGAAAGTGACGGTGGTGAGTGGCCCTCGTCAGGTTGGCAAGAGCACGCTCGTACTGCAAATCATCCAGACGCTGCTCGATGAAGGTACGCCACCCAATCACATCTTTTACGTCCAGTTCGATGAGCTGCCGGAGCTTCTGCGACTCCAAGAACCGATCCTGCGTTTGGCCGACTGGTTCGAGCAGGTTGTCCTGAGGCGGACGTTCAACCAGGCTGCGCAAGATGGACAGCCCGCCTATCTTTTTCTCGACGAAGTTCAGAATCTTAACGCCTGGGCGCCCCAACTGAAGTTCCTGGTTGACACCAGCGCCGTGCAAGTCTTGGCCACCGGCAGCTCGGCGCTGCGCATCGAGCTTGGCCGCGATAGCCTGGCCGGTCGCCTGAGCACACTGGAAATGGGGCCGCTCTTCTTGCGCGAGATCCTGGAAATACGCGGCGAAGGACGCATCGCCCCCTTTTTGCCGTTCAACGGGCTGGCTCCGCTCAAAGACAAGAGCTTCTGGCTGGATCTGCGTGAGTATGGGTTGAAGCACCGCGGCCTGCGCGATCGGGCCTTTCAAGCCTTTTCCGAACGCGGGGCGTACCCGATTGCCCATGCACGCGCCGATCGGCCGTGGGACGAACTAGCCGACTTGCTCAATGAAACGGTCATCCGCCGCGCCATTCAGCACGATCTGCGCGTCGGGCCGCGGGGCGCCCGGCGAGATGAGCATCTGCTGGAAGAGGTCTTTCGCCTGTCGTGCCACTACATCGGCCAGTCGCCCAAGCAGTCTCTCTACCTGGACGAGATCCGGCGCACCCTGGCGGCCAACATCGGCTGGCAGCGCATCCTGGCCTACCTCAAATTCCTGGATGGCACCCTGTTGATCCGCCTGATCGAGCCGCTGGAGCTGCGCCTGAAGCGGGCGCGCGGCGCGGCGAAACTGTGCCTGTGTGACCATGCGCTGCGCGCAAGCTGGCTGCAGGAAGTCGTCCCCTTGCATCCCGGCGGGCTGGAGCAGCAGCCGCACCTGCGCGATATTGCCGGTCACATCGCCGAAAGCGCGACCGGATATTTTCTCAGGTCAATCACCGGGCTGGATGTCGCCCACTTCCCCGAGCGTGCCAGCGAGCCAGAGGTGGACTTTGTTCTCACCGTGGGCGAGCAGCGCATCCCACTGGAGGTAAAATATCGCTCTGCCATTCGCTGGGAAGACAGCCGGGGTCTGCGCAGTTTTGTCGAGAAATCGGTCTACAACGCGCCGTTTGGTTTGCTATTGACTCTCACGGATGAACCGGTGAGCGACGATCCGCGCATCGTCAGCCTGCCACTCTCCACACTGTTGCTACTGCGCTGAGGGAGACGCCCATGTCTGCCGACAAGAAATCCACAACGCACATCGAGTCCATCCGTCACATCGACAAGCGCGCGAACATCCCCACCGAGGAGCTGCGCGACTTCGTCGCCCGCGACGAGCACGCGCCCAAGACGCTGCGCTACCCCCGCGACCCCTCCCTCGATCCGCAGCTC
>PHCA01000340.1 GCA_002842085.1 Chloroflexi bacterium HGW-Chloroflexi-1 | reverse complement strand
CATCCCCGCCGGTGTGGTGATCAACCGCGACGGGATCGGGGATGCCGGTGTGGACGAGTTCTGCGCTGCCGCCGGCCTGCCGATCCTGCTGCGCATCCCGTTCGAGCGTGCGATCGCCGAAGGGATCGCGCAGGGCCGGACGCTGGTGGAGATCCGGCCGAAATACGCGCCGCGCTTTCACGCCCTCTACGCGGAGATGCGGGCGCTGGCTCAGAGAGGACGGCTATGATCCGAGTCAGCATCCCCGGCTGGCACACACTCGAGCTGGCGCACCTGGTGCTTGACCTGAATGGCACCATCGCCCTGGACGGCCAGGTGTTGCCCGGCGTCGCTGAGCGGCTGGCCGCCCTCTCGGCCGAGCTGACAGTCCATCTGGTCACGGCCGACACGCAGGGTCAGGCCGCGCAGAGCGCCGAACGCCTGGGGTTGCATCTGTTCAGGATCGTCCCGGGCGACGAAGTGGGCCAGAAACTGAGCCTGGTGGCGCAGTTGGGGCCTGCGCAGACGGTGGCCATCGGCAACGGCGCCAACGATGCCCGGATGCTGGCGGCGGCTGTGCTGGGGATCGCGGTGCTGGGGCCAGAAGGGCTGGCGACGGCAGCGCTCCAGGCCGCCGAAGTGGTGACGAGGCGGATTGAGGACGCCCTCGACCTGCTACTTTGCCCCAAGCGACTCGTGGCTACGTTGCGGAGGTAACGGGGGGACGAAGCAATCATCTGTGTCAACTTAAGGCTTGGCAACGTCCTCAAGCGCGCCGAGATGAGCTTTAGCAATAGGAGGAACAAAGCAATGCTGACCAAAGAGCAACTGGTAGGGCTGTGGGTATCGGTGCCCACGGAGTGGGACGAAGAAGGCAACTTTGATGAGAAGACCTTCCGCGATGAAGTCGCCATGTTGATGGATGTAGGGGTAAATGGCCTCTACACCACCGGCACGACCGGCGAGTTCTATGCGCTGGACTGGGAAGAATGGCAAAGGGTGCAGGATGCGTTTCTGGCTGAGACCGCCGGCAAGATCCCTGTGCAGGTAGGCGCCAACTGGTTCAACACGCGCGACACCATCAAGCGCATGCGCTATGCCCGCGACATAGGCGCCGACGCTGTGCAGATCTGCTTCCCTGGCTGGATGGAGATGCGCGAGGTAGACTATGACCAGTTCCTGATCGACTGCTACGAGGCGGTGCCAGATATCGCCATCATTCACTACAACATCGCCCGCACCAGGAAACTCTACTTCGCCGATGACTATCTGCGCGTGATGTCGAAGGTTCCCAGCATGATCGGCACGAAGGCCGCCATGCCGTTCAACAGCTACATCGAACTGATGAGCCGGGCGCCACAGATCAATCACTTCGTGGGTGAAAGCGTCTTCGCGCTGGCGCACCAGCTTGGCTGCAAAGGCATGTACACGTCCTGGACCATGATGAACCCGACCTTCTTCAAGGCATACTACCAGATGTGTGTCGACGGTCGCTATGCCGAAGCCATCGAAATCATGAAGCGCATGACCCGTTGGGTTGCGGAAGCCGTCGCGCCACTGATCCTGAAGGGCTACCATGATCCCACGCTCGACAAGCCATTTGTGGAAATGGGCGGGTGGCTGCCTGGCAAGCGCCGCATCCGCAAGCCCTACAACTCGTTGAGCGATATTGAGATGGCAGAACTCCGCAAGAAGACCGAGGAGATCATGCCGGAGTTCCTGGCGTACAAGCCATTAAGGTAGTAACTCGGCTCTTGCATTAACACAGCAGTTGT
>PHCA01000028.1 GCA_002842085.1 Chloroflexi bacterium HGW-Chloroflexi-1 | reverse complement strand
CGTCTTCGAGTTCAAGTGCAATCAGAACGCGGCGGCCGGCCTGGCGCAGATCGAGGCCAGGGGCTATGCCGAGCGGTATCGGGGCAGCGGCAAGCGGGTGATCCTGGTGGGGATCAACTTCGACACTGCGGCGCGCAACGTGACGGAGTGGCAAGAGCTGCGGGTGGCATGAAGCGGGAATGTCCCGCCAGCTCAGGATGCCGCCGTATCGGCATTATGCCAACAGCCCGTACCCACCGTCCACGGTGATGGTCTGGCCGACGATCATCTTCGCATCGTCGGTGCAGAGCCAGGCGACCAGTTTGGCCACCTCTTCCGGGGTGACGAAGCGGCCGGCCGGGGTGCGGCGCAGCCCTTCGGCCAGGATGGCGTCTTTGCTGGGGAAGAAGTCCAGCGCCCCGGTTTCGACCACGCCGGGGCAGACGGCGTTGCAGATGATGCCGTGCGGGGCCAGCTCCACGGCCAGGTAGCGGATCAGCGCCTCGATGGCCGCCTTGCTGACCCCCACCACGCTGTATTCGGGCAGGACGCGGTGCGAGCCGAAGCTGGTGATCCCAATGATGCGCCCCCAGCCGCGTTGGATCATCGACTCGGCCGCGGCCTGGGCGCCGAACAGGATCGACCGGGCGTTGATGTTCAGCGTCCAGTCCCACCCCATGGCTTCTTGCTCCAGAACCGGCCGCAGCACGCCGGACGCCGCGTTGCCCACGAAGATGTCTACGCCCCCGAACGCGTCGGCCGCTTCGCGGACTAGCCGCTGCACGCCTTCGATCTCACCGACGTGCGCCTTGACCACGATCGCCTTGCCGCCCGCGGCCTCCACGTCCGCGGCGGTCTGCTCGGCCTGGTCCTTGTGCCGGAGGTAGTTGACGGCCACGTTCGCGCCGTGGCTCCCCAGTTCCAGCGCGATCGCGCGGCCGATCCCGCGGCCGCTGCCGGTGATGACGGCGGTTTTGCCTTTTAGGATTTCAAAGTTGCCCATTGGATCTCCGGGAAAACAAGAGCTGGGTACCCACCTGATAGCCTGTCACGAATTGCCGGTGACGGGCGAGAGCACGGTCGCGCCCCCTCCGCTGTGCGCGGCGGCGAAGCCTCGCACGTCCACGTGCCACAGCAGCGCGATGGCAACCAGCAGCCCCACGCCTTCGATCATGAAGATGGCCGCGTAGGCCACCGTGTGCTGACCGCTGAGCGCCAACGCCACGTCCCGGATCACGCCGCCCATAGCGATGCCCGCGCCTCGGGTGACCAATTGGATCATCGACCAGAGCGCCAGGTAGCTGCCTGCCCGTTTCTCGGCGCTCATCGCCATCAGCAAGCTGACACCACCCACCGTGAACACCCCGAATCCGAAGCCGAAGGCGATCAAGACCGGCATGACCAGGGCAGGGCGTTCGAGCAGCGAGACGGCGGCCAGGGCCAGCAATGGAATGGCGAGGAGAGCGAGCCCCCAGGCGGTGGCGCTCACCTGCTGATCAGGCGCACGTCGTCGGCTGATCGCGTAGGTCACGATCATGCCCACCAGCACGCCCACACCCCAGTAAGCGTTGAAGCGGGTCGTAGCCCCGACCGGCAAACCGAACACGTCCCCGCCGAACGGCTCCAGCATGGCATCCTGCATAAAAGCGAAGAAGGCCGACACGCCCAGGAAGACAGCGTAACGGCGAGTACGTGAGTCGGCCCAGATCGCGCGCAACGATTCCCTCAGCGACGGCGTTTCCACCGCAGGCCCCGGCGCGGCCCCGGCCGGGCGTTCTTCTCCGAGGATGGAAAAGAACCAGAACACCGCGGCCCCACCGGTGCTGATCCACACCAGCCGCCACAGCAGGGCCGGGTCGTAGCTCGGCATGAGCTCGGCGTAGAGGGCCGGGATGAAGGCAAAGCTCACCACCAGCATAAAGTGCACGATGCTCACGGCCTGCCCGCGCTTCTGGTATGGCGCGCTGTCGTGAACCAGGGCCAAAAACGGCGCCCCAGAGATCAACGTGCCCACGCCGTAGAGCAGGAACGACGTGACGCCAAGTCCCCAGCCTAAGGGTGACCCCATTTCGTGCGCGATGGTGACGATGGAAAGCGGCAAGAATGGCAACGAGACCAGCATCAGTAGCCGGCCCAGCCAGATGTAGGCCAGGCGCTGGCTGCCCAGGATGGGATGGGTGTCGGAGCGGTGGCCGGCCCACAGCGTCAGCGGGGCCAGCAGATAGCGTAGCGCGGTCAGCAGGCTCACGGGCCAGGCCGCAGCGCCCAGGTCGACGATCAAGATGCGGTTCCAGACAGCCGATGTCAGCAAGTCCGTGAGGGATGACCCGATGTGAAAGGTGCCGATCTTGAGCGAACGTGCTATGCTGAATCGCGCCTGCTGTGAGGCGTCGGTCTTAGTCATCAATAAGAGGCTCCAGATCCGCCGCACTGGCGTTTGCCTCAAGCTGCACCACCGTCTTGCAGCCGGGGATCACTGCTGTCACCGCCGGGTGTTTCAAGCACCAGGCCAGGGCCCAGGATACGGTTGACTTCATCTTGGGTGAACTGCTTGCCCCATTCGCCGCCGAACTGCCACGTACCGATCCCGACCACCGATACCTGGAGCCCCGTCCTACCCAATCTCCGGTATTTCATCAGATGACCCCCATCAGGCCGTTCACTCAGTGTCTTCCGGCGCCCGACCCACCTCGATGCCGGCCAGGTGCTCCAGCGCCTTGATCAGCGCGTGGTTGCCTTCCGCGCCGCAGCCCCGGCTTTGGAGCGTGCGGTACAGATGAAAAACGGTGCTGCACCCGAAGAGCGGAACACCGAGCTCGTCGGCCGCTTCGAGGATCAGCCGCACGTCCTTCTGCTGGAGATCGATCATGAAGCCCGGCCGCCAGTCGCGCTGGATGATTTGGGGGCCACGATTGCTCAAGGCCCAGCTCCCGGCCGCTCCGCCTGTCACAGCTTGCAGCGTCTTCTCCAGGTCCAGCCCGCCGGCCTGCGCAAACAGAAACGCCTCGCCCAACGCGAACATGCCGTTGACGACCAGGATCTGATTGACGAGCTTCACCATCTGCCCCGCGCCGTTGCCGCCCACGTGGGTGATTGTCTTGCCCATCGCCTGCAGGAACGGCATGGCGCGCGCCACCTGTGCGGCGTCACCGCCGACCATGATGCTGAGCGTGCCTTTGGCGGCCCCTTCGCTCCCCCCACTCACCGGCGCATCGAGCATCGCCACGCCCCTGTCGGCCAGCCGGTTGGCGAACTCCCGGGTCTTGATCGGGCTGATGGTGCTGCAGTCGATCACCAGCGCGCCCGCGCCGACGCCGTGGATCACGCCATCCTCGCCGAACAGCACGGCCTCCACGTCCGGCGTGTCGCTGACGCAGATGATGATCACATCGCATCGCGCGGCCAGTGCGGCCGGCGTCGCGGCCGGCCGTGCCCCCGCGCGTATCAGGTCTGTCGCCTTGCTCGCAGTGCGGTTCCAGACGGTCAGGTCGTAGCCGGCCTGCAGCAGATTGCGGCTCATCCCCTGGCCCATGATGCCCAGGCCGATAAAACCTGCTTTTTCGCTCATCTTGCCGTCTCCTTTCTGTGACCCCGGTGCGTTATCGGGCGACTCTCAGATCGTTCTGCCATCATAACTTGAGAGACCAGTCAAAGCCTTCCACAGCGAGCGCTGCCACATATCCAGGAGCGGGTTTGAGCGCCTCCATCCGCCATCGAGCAACCTCACTGGAATTTTTCTCGACTCTCAACAACTGAGGCAGTTCTCCTGGGGCTAATGAGACTTGAAATTGGTCCAAAGGTTGAGCCAACCCGTCCCCAATGGCTTTGATATATGCTTCCTTCCTCGTCCAGCAGTTGAAAAATGCTTCCAATTGTTGGCCGGGCGGGAGCGCTTGTAATGCTGCGCTCTCACTCGCCGAGAAGAAACGTCCAACGATCTGTTCAATGTTTGGCATAGGACGGATATACTCGATGTCAACGCCAATCTCGCGTCCGTAGGAGAGAGCATACAAGGCCAGCTCATGGGAATGAGCTAGATTGAATCGTATCGCGCAATAGTCGGGTTTTGACAGGTAGGGTTTTCCGTGAGAACCACACCCGAATTGCAGATGGCTTGGCTCCAAGCTCAAATAGCTGCCAAGAATGATCCGAAGCGCCCCTCGCGCAACAATGAATCGCCGGCGATCCCGCTCAAAGTGGAACTGTGCAGCTCTTGTTCGTTCGTCGGCGGAGAGTGATTGCAACAATTGGCGGACGCATCCAGCCGGTTGTTCGAGTGGCATGCGCCAAACATGAACCTCATCGCTCAATAATGTGCAGTAAGGCGGGGGGGAATCCCCTGCTTGCTCAAAGGTCATCATGAGATCGGCTCTCAGTCATCTGACTACCTCTGAGATTGATTTCTACTCCACGATCTCGAGGTGGCCTTTGCCCTGCAAAGTGGCAAGATCAACATCAGCGATGCAGCGCACTTTGACATAGTTGAGTGTCAGGTTGCCTGCCAGGTGGACAGTGCCAGTAGACTGGCCAAAATCGGCATCGCTCAGGTTGGTCAATACGTTATCGAGTCTGACGCCTAGTTCTGTGCCGCCCCGGGTATCTGTGAACTTGACCAGAACATAACCCCGGTCAATAGCCTGCTTCAATTCTTCGACAGACTTGTACCGCTGAGTGATAACCGGATGATCGCCTTCTGATAGTCGTTGCACGAGTTCGTCCATATCAACGCCTCCTTTGATTTGCAATGTGTTGCTTTGGGCTAGACCTCATCCTTGCGGATCAGCTGATTCTTTCGCGGTAGATGCGAACGAGGGAATCTCGAATTTGAGCGCCTCGTGGCAATACGCGATCCATTCCGGCGTCACCTGGTCAAAGATGATGTTTTCATCCTTAAAGATGCCGTCGGTCACAGCATAATTTTCTTGCAAGTACAGATAATCGTTGCCGGTCAGGGCACGTATCATGTCTACTTCCTTACCGTCTGCCCCTGTTTGCTTTTCCTTTCGGGCATTTTCGGCTTTTTCCGTCCAACCACTGAATTCTCGCAATCTTTTGATAGGATACGCCTTGCAGTACTTGCCCATCGTGGCCATGCTAACTCTCCTGTGCATTTTCTGCCTGACGCTGTCGTGCGGCCTCTTCCATTTTCTTGCGCAGGCTGAGTGGACGCATGTCAGTCCATACTTCCTTGATGTAGGCCAGACATTCCTCTTTGAGCCCGGTCTTGCCGACGTCTCGCCAGCCGAGGGCATTCTCTCGGTCGGCCGGCCAAATCGAATATTGCTCTTCGTGGTTGACGACCACCTTGTAAATGGTCTTGTCTTCTTGTTCTTCTTGCCTCATTTTTACCTCCCTAGGTCATTTCTAAGGTTCCAAGACGCTTGGACAGCCTTTCAAAGTATGTGAAAATGTAGTAACCCAATGTTCCTTCTGCCAGAAACAAACCCAACATGATTAACAGGGAACTGCTCAGCAGCGCCAATGAGGCGCCAGCAATTGCTTGTCGTGCTGCTTCGACGCCATAAGTGAGTGGGATGAGATAAGAAAGAGGTCGCAACCAAACCGGCAGTTGTTCCACTGGAAAGTTGATCCCGGCCAGCAGGAAAATGAGCAGGTAAGCCGTGTTCATAATCGGTTCGACAGTGCGTGTAAAGAGGCTCAGACTGGCGACGATTAGCCCCAAGCCTGTCAGGGTTAGAGAGGAAATAAAGAGCACGACTGCTAACGCCAGGAAATCGGTCTGGGCAAAGCTCACACCAAAAAACAAACCGGCGTACAACAAGCCGATAACTGCTCCTGCAATGCCATCCAAAACGTGCACCAGGGCTCGACTGGCAAAGATCATCAATCGGTTGGCTGGCGTCGTCAACAACGTCTGTAACGTCCCGTTCCACTTTTCTCCAGCCATGGTCATAGCTACCCCCATCAAGGTATTAAAGGCTACAAGTTGCACGGCGTTGCCAATAGCCACATAAGCCAACTTGTCAGGCCCCAAGGTGAACTTGGCCAGGTATACAAAAAAGCTCATCTGAAGAAAGGGAACGATAAATTTGATGGTGAGATAAGACGCAGGTCTCTGCCAGGCATAGATTGCCGTAAAGACCGTCACCGACATGCGTATCAGAAGCTTGATTTGACGTATCATGGCTCAAATCCTTTCCAATTCGGCGCTGATCCGCAACTTGTGCTCTGTCACACCTTGCAAGTACCAGGCAAGCAGCAAATAGACCATTGTGAGCAACAGGGTCAGCCCGATGTTCATCAGGTAGTCAGAATTGCCGAGCGCTCCTGGCTCCACCGAGAGGCGAATGGCCTTCAAGCTCCAGGTCGGGGCCAAGACGTACGAGAATGGCCGCAGCCAGTCGGGCAGCACTGAGATAGGGTACATGACTCCACAAAAGACATAGAGAAAGCGACTGAGAGCGTTCTGCCAATCGCTGGCCGAGCGGGTCAGCATAAAGAAACTGTTAAGGAACAGACCGATCACTGCAAAAGCCAGAATGGTCAACAGGACAGCCAACAAGAATGCCACTGGGCTGGCTATAGTCAACTGGATACCAAGAAACAGGACCGATATAAGCGCGATTTCTGCCAGCGTCATCAACCCTATCACCGCATGAACCAGGCTCCTGCCGGCAGCAATCCAGAGCTGAGAAGCGGGGGTAGTAAATGTATACACAATAGTGCCCCACCTTCGTTCCTGCATCATTGAAAAGCTGCAACCGCCCAAAGCGCTGGCCCACATTCCCATGGCGCCGGAGCCTAGCACTACATAGAGAGCAAAAGTTTTAGGCGGCGCATCTCGATACAGGAAAACGGCGACCAGGGCAAAAGCGAAAGGCGTAATCGTCAACCAAAAAGGCCACATGGGCTGGGCGAGATAATCCCAAATGGTCATGCGCACAGCGGCGCGAAAGACCTGGAGGTGATGTTTCATGATTTGTCCTCCTGCACCAATCGCAAGTAGACATCCTCCAAGGATTGCTCGCGAACGCGAATGTTCAACACCTTGACGCCCTTCAAAAGCTGTTGCACTTGCGCGGTAACCTCGTTGGGGTTTTGGGTCTGGATGGCAATCGTTTGCTTGGGGCCGTAGGTCGCCACAGAGACGAAACTCGTTTTCAACGCTGCTTCCAGCCCGGCTCTCTTTTCTTCCGGCATGCCAAAGGTTTCCACCTCCACCACCTGCACGTCACCGACGAGACGCCGCAGCTCGCGGGGAGTGTCCAGCGCGATAATCTTGCCCTTCTTGAGAATGGCGATGCGGTCACACAGTTGATCGGCTTCCCACAAATCGTGCGTGGTGAGAAAAACAGTCTTGCCTTGCCCGGTCAGCCATTTGATGCGCTGCCGAATAAAGTGGGCTGCTTCCGGGTCGAGGCCGATGGTCGGTTCGTCCATGAAAATCACCGATGGATCATTGATCAGGCCCCTGGCAATGTGAAGTCGCTGCGCCATCCCGCGCGAATAATTCTCTACCCGTTCGTCAGCCCGCTTGTCCAGGCCAACCAGTTCCAATAGCTCTGCAACGCGCTTTTGGGCAATGGGAGGCTCCACACCATACAAGTCGGCTGTATAGAGCAGATTCTGCTGGCCAGTCAAGCGGCGGTACAAGCCTCGCTCTCCCCCATAAATCACGTTAATCTGCCGACGCACTGCCTGGGACTCACGAGAGATATCATGTCCCATCACCAAAGCACGGCCGGCGGTCGGCAACAACAAAGTGGTCAATATTTTGATGGTCGTTGTTTTGCCGGCACCGTTGGGCCCCAACATGCCGAATAGTTCTCCCTGGTTGACCTCAAACGAAACGCCGTCAACGGCCAGGATGTCGCGCTTTTTTTGCTTGAGAAAACCTTGCGTCGTGGTATAGATTCGTGTCAGTTCTTGAACTTGGACGACATTCATCGTGTACTCCTTTGTGGACAAATTGCTCGAGCTGCATGTAGTTGTTCAGTCGTTTGCCTCGTTCGACATTCCTTTTTTCTTGGTCTGAAGCATCTCTTTCGCTTCTTCGGCAGACAGGCTCTCGACCATTTTCAGAACGCGGGCTATCTTTTCAGCTTGCCCTGGTCTTGCCTCATTGGCGATTATCGAGCGCGATAGCTTCGCCACCACCGGCGCTTCGAAAAAGGTGCGTAGGGGTAATTCTACCATAAAAGTCTCACGCACGCGCGAAATGACCTGGGTGGCTAGCAGAGAATGCCCTCCCAGATCAAAAAAATTGTCATAGACACCAACCTGCTCGAGGCCGAGCACCCCTGCCCAAATCCCGGCCAGTACCTCCTCGACCGGAGTGCGTGGAGCCACAAACTCCCTACCTATCTCCGGTCTGTTTGTGTCAGGCGCGGGAAGGGCTTTTCGATTCACCTTCCCATTGGGCGTCAGTGGCAAGGCGAGTAACGTCACAAAGGCCGAGGGGATCATATACTCGGGCAGCTTGTCTTGGAGAAAGCGGCGCAGATTGTCAGTTGTGGGCGTCTGCCCTTTGGTCGGCACTAGATAAGCTACCAGGCGTTTATCTCCGGGCTGGTCTTCTCTTACTAGCATAACCGC
Source organism: Chloroflexi bacterium HGW-Chloroflexi-1 (assembly GCA_002842085.1). Lineage (GTDB taxonomy): Bacteria > Chloroflexota > Anaerolineae > CG2-30-64-16 > CG2-30-64-16 > CG2-30-64-16. The sequence goes on along the minus strand of PHCA01000028.1, from coordinate 3,717 downwards.
GTGCTGCACGGCTGGATGTTGCCCCAGCACGGCCTCGATCTCTCCCAGCTCGATGCGAAACCCGCGCAGCTTGACCTGGTGATCAATCCGCCCCAGGAACTCGATATTGCCATCGGGCAGATAGCGAGCGAGGTCGCCGGTCCTGTAAAGCCGGCTGCCTGTGGCAGCGGCCCCAGGCAGCCGCGCTCCGGGCGCCTGGCTATCCTCAAAGGGGTGTGGGGTGAATTTATCTGCTGTCAACTCGGGGCGGTTGCAGTAACCGCGTCCCAATCCCACCCCGCCGATGTGTAACTCGCCTGGCACTCCCACCGGTACAGGTTGCAGATGCCGATCCAGCAGGTAGATGCGTATGTTGGCAATTGGCCGGCCGATGGGGACAAAGCGCCACTGGCACTCTCGTTGGCAAGGCCAAAAGGTGACGTCAACAGACGCCTCGGTTGGGCCATACAAGTTATGCAGTTCGGCTCCCAGCCGTGCAAAGAAGCGTTGCTGCAAGTCAAAGGGCAATGCCTCGCCGCTGCAAATGACCCGCTTGAGGCTCTTACACCTATCAACCCCTTGCTCTTCCACAAAGACCTGAAGCATGGGTGGCACAAAGTGCATGGTCGTCACGTTTTGTTCAATCACCAGTCTGACCAGATAAGCGCTGTCTTTGTGTCCTTCCGGCTGTGCCACCACCAGGCAGGCTCCGTTGAGCAACGGCCAAAAGAATTCCCATACCGACACATCAAAGCTAAAGGGTGTCTTTTGCATCACCCGATCTGTCTCGGTCAGACAGTAGGCTTGCTGCATCCACAGGAGGCGGTTGCGAATTGCGGCGTGGGTGTTCATGGCCCCCTTGGGCTGGCCTGTCGAACCGGAGGTGTAAATGACATAGACAAGATTGTCGCCTGTGACCCGGCTGACCGAATTTTGGTCAGTATGCCTTGCAATGTTTTCCCAGTCAGAGTCCAGGCAGATGAGCCTTGGGGGTCGGTTGAGATGAGGCTGGTCTGTAAACACTGACGCCGGTTTTTTCTGGGTGAGTAACACAGGTGCCTGGGTATCTGCCATCATGAAAATCAAGCGCTCTGGGGGGTAGGTTGGATCGAGCGGCACATAAGCCCCACCGGCTTTGAGGATACCATAAAGCCCCACCACCATCTCCAAAGATCGCTCCACGCAAATCCCTACCAATGTCTCTGGTCCTACCCCTCGTTTTTGTAAATAGTGCGCCAGTTGGTTGGCTCGCCGGTTCAACTCTCGATAGGTCACGTGCTGATCCTCAAACACCACTGCCACGGCATCCGGTGTCCGCTCCACCTGCGCCTCGAACAGCTCGTGGATACATTTGCGCGCAGCGTGTGGATACTCTACCGCTGTGTTGTTCCACGTCACCAATATCTGGCGTCTCTCTGCTTCCGTCAGGAGCGGCAATTGCCAGAGGCGTTGCTCCGGATTATCCACGACCCCTTCAAGCAAGACTTGGTAGTGCTTCACCATCCGCTCGATGGTAGTGGCGTCGAACAGATCTGTGTTGTACTCGACCATCCCTTTCAGTCCCTGGCCCGTTTCCTCCAAGAAGAGAGTCAAATCAAACTGGGCTGTCTTGCTGTCAATCTCTACTGGGCTTACGGCCAGCCCCGGAAGGATCAAAGGCTCCATCGGTGTGTTCTGAAACGCAAACATCACCTGGAACAGCGGATTCCGGCTCATATCTCGTTCTGGATGCAATACTTCCACCAGTTTCTCAAAGGGCAAATCTTGGTGAGCAAAAGCGCCCAGCGTTACCTCTCGCACTCGCCCCAACAGTTCCCGAAAAGTGGGCTCCCCTGCAAGGTCGGTGCGCAGCACCAGAGTGTTGACAAAAAAGCCAATCAACTCTTCAACTTCGGGCCGGTTTCGGTTGGCAATGGGAATTCCCACGACAATGTTCTCTCGGCCCGTATAACGATACAACAACGTCTTGAACGCTGCCAACAGCGTCATAAACAGCGTGGCGCCTTCCCGGCGGCTCAGGGCCTGGAGCGATTCGGTTAAGGCAACTGGCAGTATGAACGAGTGAGTTGCGCCTCGGAAGGTTTGCACCGCTGGACGTGGTCGATCGGTGGGCAGTTCCAAGACGGGCAAGGAGCCACCCAACTGCTGTTTCCAGTAGGCGAGCTGGCTATCAAGTGCCTCTCCCTGTAACCACTCTCGCTGCCAGCAGACATAGTCCGCATATTGAATGGGAAGCTCGACAAGGGGGGAGGGCTGCCCAGCGGAGAAGGCTGTGTACAATGCCGCCAGCTCCCGGTTGAGCACGCCCATTGACCAGCCATCTGAGACGATGTGAGGCATGGTCAAGATCAAGGAGTGTTCTTCCTCGCCCAACTTCAACAAGACGACTCGCAAAAGTGGGCCCTGAGCCAGGTTGAAGGGGCGTTGAACTTGCTCGACGGCTAATTGTTCAAGTTTGGCTTTTTGCTCCAGCCTGGGCAAGTGGGTCAGGTCGTTTATGGTAAGCGTCAGGGCCAGAGTAGGGGCAATCATTTGTATTGGTCGCCCGTCCCTGGCTGCAAAGGTCGTGCGTAGAGCTTCGTGGCGGCGCACGATCTCGTTGAGGCTTTGCTCCAGTGCAAGCGTGTTAAGCGATCCTGTCAGGCGAAAGGCGGCCGAGATAGTATAGGCAGCGCTGCCTGATTCCAACTGATCCAAGAACCACAATCGCTCCTGGGAGAAAGAAGCCGGCGGCGACTGAGCGCGTGTAGCAGGACAGATTGGGGGAAGTCCCTGCTTCTGTGATGCGCTCCCGCTTTTCCTTTCTCTGAGCTGTTGTTCGAACAGCGCGCGCTTTTCGGGTGATAGATTAGCAATGCGCTTGGCAAGATCGTTCATTCAATTTCTCTTGACGTCAGGTGTGCCATCAATCCTTTAGTATCACGAGTGCTCGTCTCTCAGGATTGTTCGCGCTTCTTCTTCGGAGAGGCTTTCCAATTCTTTTAACATCCGGTTAATCTCGTCGCTATCCTCTTGCTCTGCCTGAGCTTGGGTGATAGCCGTTGCTAAATTGGCTACAGTGGGCGTTTCGAACAAGTTGCGCAAGGATAATTCTACCTGGAAAGTGTCGCATATACGAGACAGAAGCCGGGTCGCAAGCAGGGAATGTCCTCCCAGGTCAAAAAAGCTATCGTGAATACCTACCTGTTCCAGGCCCAGGAGCCTGGCCCAAATTTCCGCCAGTCGCTTTTCGACCGGGGTACGTGGAGCCAAAGTTCTTCCTGTCTCTGCTCTAGCTGTTTCAGGTGTGGGGAACGCCCGGTGATCCAGCTTGCCGTTGGGCATCAGTGGGAAGGCATCCAGCAGGACAAAGGCCGAGGGTACCATATAGTCAGGCAGCTTTTCTTTCAGGAACTGGTGCACCTCGTTGACAGTAAAGACCGGCTGCGGGTTGGGAATGACGTAGGCGACCAAGCGCTTGTGACCTGGGCTATCTTCTCTGAGCACGGCGACGTTCTCTCGCACGGCTGGGTGCCGGCCGAGCACGGCCTCGATCTCGCCCAACTCGATGCGAAACCCGCGCAGTTTGACCTGGTGGTCAATCCGCCCCAGGAACTCGATGACGCCATCAGGCAGCCAACGGGCGAGGTCGCCGGTCTTGTACATGCGCGCGCCGGCAGCGAATGGGTCAGGAATGAACTTGCTCGCCGTCAGTTCGGGTTGACCGAGATAGCCGATGGACAGTCCATCACCGGCAAG
>PHCA01000339.1 GCA_002842085.1 Chloroflexi bacterium HGW-Chloroflexi-1 | reverse complement strand
CTGTGATCTCTTCCAGCAGCCTGGTAGAAACGGCTTTCATAGGCCCCCTTCACCTGATGGCCTCGAAAAGCCCTGATGCCTTTGTCCAGCCTGGTGCGCTGCCTTTCGCGCACGTAACGCTCGACCGCCTCGTTGACGATGTCGCTGATGCTCCGTGCTTCCTGTTCGGCGTCGCGCTCCAGTGTCTCACGCAAGTCAGCCCTCAAGACTAAAGCATCGGCCATGGCTTCATTCCTCCTTCGCCCCCAACGGGTAGAAATAGACATCCGTCGGCTTGAACTTGCTGTTGCGCCGGAAGCGCAGGCCCACCCTCATGCCGATCCAGTCCACCGTGGGCGCGTGCGGGTCGAGACCCAGCAGCCGGCCCAGGAAGAGTGTGTCCGCCCCCGCGAACTCGATCAGCGCCAGCACGTAGGGGCATTCCGGCAGAAACTCCTCGGAGCCGAAGTAGCAGACGGTGAACGCATGGACAGCCGCGGGCCGGCGGGTCAGATCCACCCAGTCGGTCTCCTGGCCGGTTGCCATGTCGTGCCCGCGCGGGGTGGCGTAGGTGTAGCCGGTGGCGGGCGCTATGCTGCCCAGCAGCCGGCCGTTCGCCAGCCCGGCGAAGAAGGGGCTGTCCTGGCCGTAGGAGTGGATGTAGTCGATGGCGTAGGGCTGCTTGAGGATGATCGGCGCCATCGCCTTGAGCGCCGCCAGCGTCTCGGCGTTGAGCTCGGCCGGGAACGGCACGCTGAACAGAATCGTGCCGTCATCGGTCTCGGGCAGTTTAGTAGCGAAGAGTGGCTCAGTCATGATGGGTTCTCTCTACCAATCTACCAATCTACCAATCTACCAACTTACCGTTCCTTTTCCAGGATGCTCACCGTCACGTATGTCCCCGTGCCGGCGTGGCTGTGGATGGCGCCGCGGCGCGCGTCCTCGATCTGCAACGTGGTGTCCCGGAAGTGTTTGCCGATCGTCCCTTGGAGCTGCCACAGGGCAAACACGGCCTGCATCAGACCGGTAGCGCCGACCGGGTGGCCGCAGGCGATCAGCCCGCCGCTGGGGTTGACCGGACACGCGCCGACGGGCCATTTCGGATTTCGGATTTCGGATTGCAGATTGCCAAACTCCAACCCATAATCCACATTCGGCATGAACGCCGCGCCGGAAGCGGCGAACGGGCCGCCTTCGCCATAGCGGCAGAGGCCCATATCTTCGTAGGTCTGGATCTCGGACGAGGTGTAGGCGTCGTGCAGCTCGACGAAGCTGATCTCGTGCAGCGGATCGTGGATGCCGGCGCGGGCGTAGGCCTGCTTACTGGCCATGCGGCCGGCCCGGAAGGAGTGTACGCCCGGGTAGCGGAAGCCGTGGTCCCAGAGGTTTTTGTAATAAGCCCGCGTCTCGGCGGTGTCTTCACTGGGCAGGAGGTTCTGCTTCAGGAACGTTTCGTAGGACTGGTGCGGGCGGTCGGCCATGCGCATGGCGTCGGTGCCGCGGCCGATGCCGGCGACCTTCACGCGCGGCAGCCGGCGCCCGGTCGCCCGTTCCAGCCGCGCCAGCCCCTCTTCGCTCGCCAGGATCGTCGCGGCCGCGCCGTCGGACATCACACAGATGTCGAGCCGGGTGAGGGGCCAGGCGACCATGGGCGCGGCGCGCACGTCGGTCACGGTGAGGCGCTCGTGTTTCTGGCTGTAGGGGTTGTGGAATGCGTTGCGATGGTTCTTCACCGAGACGTGCGCCAGTTGTTCGACGGTGGTGCCGAACTCCTTCATGTGGCGGGTGACCATCATGGCGTAGTAGCCGGAGTAGAACCCGCCGACGGGGTAGTCCATGCTCACGTCGGAGGCCAGGGCGATGAACTCGTTGCCCTTCCAGGTGTTGACGTGGCTCATCGTCTCGAAGCCGTAGGCCAGGCAGACGTCGGTGTCACCGGAGGCCACTGACTTCCACGCCTCCTGGAAGCAAATGCCGCCGGTGGCGCCACCCCCTTCCACCCGGTGGCCCGGCTTCGGGCAGAATCCCAGGTAGTCCTGGACCATGATGCCAGCCATCAATTGGCGGGTGAAGTGGTCGGAGAAGTACGAAGCCACAGAGCCGTCCACCAGCTCCAGGAATTGGCGGTGCTCCAGGCCCAGGTCGGCGATGGCGTAGTCGTAGGCCTCTTTGACGATGGCGGGGAAGGTTGTGTCGGGGCGGGCCTTGGCGAATTTGCTGACGCCGCCCGAGACGACGTAGACGGTGCGCATGGGACCTCCTTGTTTCATGCGAGAGTGTTGTGTCGAAAACGAAAAACGGCAATACCGCAAAAGTCGCTACCGAGCGCTTCGACCGCTTGTCATTCTGAGCGGGTCTGTCCCTTGATTCTCGTTACGGCATGACACCAGCGAAGAATCCGTGGCCGCACGTGGCCCTGGCTGAGCGCCGCGAATTGCGAAGCAATCCCCCTATCGCAACGAGGAGATTGCTTCGTCGCAAAGAACGCTCCTCGCAATGACCCAATGCACTGAATTCATTTCCGCTCAGTATAGCGAGTTTTGCTCCATTGCGAAAAACGGATTACGTGGATTGACTCGACGATCCGGCCAGATACTCGACCGGTGTGAGAACCGGCAGCAACGTCTTGCCCTTGAAGTGCCGGGCGTTCCAGGTGACGAAGGCCTCAATGTTCGGTGTGTTTTCCGCCAGCGTCAATACCAGGGCATCGCCAAACGCCATCCGGTGCGCTTGCATCCTGGCGAAGGGCTGCTCCTGAATCTCGCGCCGGAAGAAATCCTCAGCCTCCAGCTCGCCAGGTTTAGGCCACAGCACACCAAGCCCATAGTTGGCCTCCAGCCAGGCTGGCCGCCGGATAAACTCATCGGCCGACAGGTTAAACGATAGCTGCCCCAGGACTTCCATCAGGGTGTAGATGGTGATTCCAGGCGCCAAATGGCGTACCGTCTGCAGGAACAGTGCGTTCTCATCTTGTCGTGGGTCTCGGTGATAGGCAAACTCCAGCAACAACACGTCGCTGTCTATGACGACCATGATCGTCCTCGCAGAGCCTGCATCGTTTCCTCCAGAGTGCCCAAGTCAAGCTCGGTCAACCTGGTTTTGATGCGTTCTGCCATCGCCCGACCTTCGGCGATCACCACGGGATCATCTGAGGGGAGTTCGATCCGTACCCGTTCTGTCTCGATCACTCGGGCCGGCCGGCCGGTAGGCCGCTCTTGTACTGTGCTTTCTTTCGGCCAGGAAGGGGTCATGATCGGTCGGACCTCCGTGGGTGACAGGCCTCCTTCCATTTGCGGCAACTCTGGGTATCCCCGCAATGTTTGCATCGTCTCTTCCAGGGTCATATCAGGTTCGATCTCCGCCAGCTTTGCCTGGATGCTCTCGGCTAGCGCCCGTGCCTCTGCTACGGCGGCAGGATCGGTATCCGGCGGTTCGATGCGCACGCTCCAGGATGTG
>PHCA01000338.1 GCA_002842085.1 Chloroflexi bacterium HGW-Chloroflexi-1 | reverse complement strand
ATTCGCCCATTCGCCCATTCGCCCATTCGCCCATTCGCCCATTCGCTGATTCGCCCATTCGCTGATTCGCTGATTCGCTGATTCGTTGATTCACTCATCCTGCCCATGCTCATCTCACTCGCCCTTCGCATTCAGCCTAAGGACGTCATCACCCTGGTCGGCGGTGGCGGTAAGACCACGTTGATGTTCCGCTTGGCCGGCGAGCTGATCGCGGCCGGGCGTCACGTGGTCACCACCATGACGACGCACCTTTTCGTCGGGCAGATGGCGTTGGCGCCAGCCTGGCTCGAACTGAACACAGAAGACATACTGTCGGACCGGTTGCCCCAAGCGCTGGCCGAGCACGGTCACGTGCTGCTGGCCAGCGGCACGGTCGTCTGCCACCCCAGGGTGGAGCAAGACCGGATGGCAGGGCTGGCGCCGGATCTGGTGGATCGCGTCGCCGCACACCCCGCGGTGGACGCGGTGATCGTCGAGGGGGATGGCGCGCGGCGGTTGCCGTTCAAGGCGCCCGCGGCCCACGAGCCGGTAATCCCCAAAACAGCCACCGTCGTGATCCCCGTCGTCGGCCTGGATGTGCTGGGCCGGCCGCTGACCGCCGAATACGTCCACCGCCCGCATCTGGTCGCCGAGCTCACCGCCGCGGCCCTGGGCGACCCGGTGACACCCGCCATGCTCGCGGCCGTGCTGGCGCATCCCAACGGCGGCGCGAAAAATGTCCCGCAGGCCACCCGGCTGATCCCCTTCTTGAACAAAGTCGAAGACGCGACAACGCTGGACGCCGCGCGCGCGATCGCCCGGCTGTTGCTCGCCCACCCGCGCGTCGACAGCGTGCTGATTGGCGCGGCGCAAGGCGCTGAGCCGGTGCAGGAGGTTTGGGGCCGCGTGGGGGTCGTGGTGTTGGCCGCGGGCCAGGCCAGCCGCTACGGCGCACTGAAGCAGGTGCTGCCCTGGCATGCGGGCGTCCCGCTGGTCGCGCACGTCGCGGACCAGGCGTTGGCCTGCCCGGATGTGGCGCGGGTGGTGGTGACGGTCGGTGCGAGGGCGGAGCAGGTACGCTCGGCGATGACCACTGTTTTTCAGGAAGAGGGAGCTGAGGAGACTGGGGGAACTGAGGGAGTCAAGGGACTGGCGAATTCCGGGATCTTGTCCTTGCTTGGGGGCCGGCTCCGGATCGTGACGGTGTCCGATTGGGCCGAGGGGCAGAGCCGGAGCGTGCAGGCTGGGTTGAAGATGGTCCTCGGACCTGACCCCGTCCTCGGACCTGACCCCCTAACCCCCTTCCCTACCAGGGAAGGGGGGATTAAGCTCCCCTCCCCTGTGAGGGGAGGGGCTGGGGGAGAGGTCTCCGCCGTCCTCTTTCTTCTCGCCGATCAGCCGGGCGTGACCCCTGAGCTCCTCTCCGCGCTGATCCAACGCCATCGGGAGACGCTCGCGCCGGTCGTCGCGCCGCGCCATCAGGGCCAACGCGGCAACCCGGTCCTCTTCGACCGGGCAACCTTCCCCGAATTTGCCGATCTACATGGAGACATCGGCGCCCGCCCGATCATCCAGGCCCATCGGGACGAGATCGCCTGGGTAGACTGGCCCACGCCCGAGATCGTTCAGGACATCGACACGGTGGTCGATTACCGGAGAACGGGCAGTTATACTTGACAAGGTGACAAGGTGGTATCCTCTCAAGCGACAGCCATAATCCGGGGTGGCTGTGGCCGGTCTCCTGACCGAGCCACGGTGGCTCGGTCAGGAGACCGGCCACAGCGAGCGA
>PHCA01000337.1 GCA_002842085.1 Chloroflexi bacterium HGW-Chloroflexi-1 | reverse complement strand
AATGAAGCGACCCAGGCGTTTGATACTGCTGCCGAAGTGCTGCGGTTGAGCAATGAGATTGTCGAGCAGCAACGGGAATCACAATGACGTCGGAAGGCTTTAAGGATTGACCCTCATCGACCTGGCCGGCTGGCGCGTCCGGTTGACGTGCCGGCCGGACGTGTTGGCCGCCGCGGTGGCGGTCCGCTACGCGGCTTTCGCCGCCCCGGCCGGCCCCGTGGCCCTGGAAGCCCAGGTGACCCTGGACGGCGCGTTGCGGGCCGCGCCGGGCCCGGAAATCACGGTGAGGGCGTCTGTGGACGGGTGTCTTGGAAGCAAATACCTGTTTGACACTCCCGGTTTTTCTGGTATAATCAACTTTGCGAGTGGGAAGGCTGGTCTGGCGCTCAGCAGCGCGGCGGCGCTGGAGGACGTCGAGTATTTCTTGCGCATCGTCTACGCGCTGGTGGCCGACTGTGAAGGCGGGTTGTTGATCCACGCGGCCGGGCTGGTGGTCGACGGCGGGGTCCACCTTTTCACCGGCCAGAGCGGCAGCGGCAAGTCCACCGTGGTGACGCTCTCACCCCACGCGATCGCGCTGGGCGATGACCTGATCCTGCTGCGGCCCGGCGCCGACGGCTGGACCGCTCACGGCACGCCGTTTTGGAACGCCGAGACGCTGCAACGGGCGGACCAGACAGCGAGCGGCCCCCTGGTCGGGATTTACAACCGGTGGTCAACGGCCTGCCCGACCGGCTCCCAGGCCTGTTGGCCCGCTGTCGGGCGTTGGCGCAGGCCGTGCCGGTGGCGCGGCTGCACTTCCGCAAGGATCCCGACTTCTGGGGAGTGCTCGGATGCCCTTCGAAATCATCGGGCAAATAACCGACATCGAGACGATTGCCGTCGGCAACGCCATTCGCGACCTTGAGCGTCTCCAGGAGTGTTACGGCCCTGGACGCTGGCGCAAGCTTAAAGGGGTCGCGATGATCCGTCTCTTGAATGGCAGGATGCGCCTGGCCGAGATTCACTGGTACGAAGCGCATGGCGTAGGCAAAAAGGAATTCAAGCGCAAGCGATACCTGGACTGAACGATGAAATCGCCAATGGATTCTACTCCCACGTTTGCTATTTGTATTTATAATTTTGAATATCCGGCATCGTTGGAGATGCACAAGACCTACCAGGTTCTGCCTGACGATGATGCCGCCGCGGACGGAGATCTGCGCATCATCGACGAGAGTGGCGAAGATTACCTGTATCCCGCCGGATATTTCGTCTTGATCGATCTGCCGCGCGCTGCAGAACAAGTCTTGGGGGATTCGTTCGCGCACAGCCTCCAACTGGCAGCTTGATCACGCAACACGTCGCACGTCACTCGTCACACGGAGTCCCATCGTGAATCTCACCGACATCGAGACGATTGCCAGATCCGCTTATCTGCCATCTGTGTTCATAACGTTGAGGTGTCTTCTCCATACGTAGGGGGTTTGCGCTATACTCGTCACGGTCACAGGATGAGGTTGTCCGATGCGTAGCATCGGCATCACCTTGTCACTGGGTCAGATGGTGACCCGGTCACCATCTGACCCCTTCACCTTGTCAAGTATAGCCGCCTTTGTGGCCGCTCGGGGGCGACCCCGGAGAAACCTATCCTGAGCCGCGTCCTGAGTTGATCGAAGGGCTTGTCGAAGGAATCGCCCCTGCCCTCGATTGTCGAGAGGGCACAACGGGAGTGTTCCATGTCTACAATAGGGAAAGTCGTTACCAAAGTGCCTTTCCGCCAACAAAAGAGCGACTTTGTCTATTGGCAAACGCGTTCCTACGAGGCGCGTCTGGCTACTCTGGAGGAAATCCGACGCGAATACCACCTATGGAGGTACGGTGCTGAACCAAGACTTCAGAGAGTTTGTTCAATCGTTAAACGAAAATAACGCTCGCTACCTCGTCATTGGTGGCTATGCAGTGGCATTTCACGGGTACCCGCGCTATACCAAGGACCTGGATCTATGGGTTGAGTCAAGTCCAGAGAATGCCGCCAATATGATCAAAGCGCTGGAGCAATTCGGGTTCGCTTCCCTGGGCTTACAGGCAGAGGATTTTCTGGTTCCTGATCAAGTGATTCAACTGGGATTCCCACCGAATCGCATTGACATCCTCACATCGGTGGAAGGTGTCGAGTTCGAGAGTTGCTATGCGTCACGGGTGCAAGTCGTGATTGGCGGGACACGCGTGAACTTCATTGATTTTGAGAATCTCAAAAAGAACAAGCGCGCGGTGGGACGGACGCAGGATTTGGCAGACCTGGAGAAGCTGGGATAGCAGAACCGCAGCGACATAGACAGCACGAGCGCAGGAGTCAGATGCCCCATGTCACACGGAGTCCCATCGTGAATCTCACCGACATCCCCATCCACGCGCCGGACGTGGTCAGCCGGCTGATCGACGGCGAGGCCGTGCTGGTGCACCCCGGCCAGGGCGTGGTGCGCGTGCTCAACCAGGTGGGCGCGTACCTGTGG
>PHCA01000336.1 GCA_002842085.1 Chloroflexi bacterium HGW-Chloroflexi-1 | reverse complement strand
GTTCTGGACGGCAACGTCGATGTTGGCTTGCTGGCTGGCCGTGAGGGTATCGTACTTGCGCGGAATGAAGGCCTGGTACTGGGTGGAGTTGTTGATGCTACTGCCCTGGCGGATGTGGTAGTAGGCGAAGGTGCGGGCGGCGATGGCCTGCGCCTGGATGGCGGTAGGGTGATAGGCGGCCGGTCCCATCTCCTGGGGGACGACGTCCCGCAGGTAGCGGTTGTTCACAGCCGTGCCTTCGATCTGGACGGTAACGGGATTGGTGGTGAATGGATATGGGTAGCTCGGATTTCCAATATAGGCTGTGCAACCAAAGGCCGTGTTGCCGGTCGAACATAGTGTCGGATTGCTTGGCAGTTCGCCGGTCGGGTAGACCAATTCGTACATGGAGACAGTTATGTAGCTCGGTGGGGTAAAGGGATTGGCTCGCACTACTGCTGCTGGCGATAACAGACACAGGTACAGGAGTAGTGTTATGGCAACTAGCCACCCTGGATGTTTGCGCATGATTGGCTCCTCTCCAGCTTGAGTAACTGCAGCTCAATCGTCTACTTTGAGCAGACACAAACGACTCTCACCTCGCGGCGGCTCTTCCTGCAAACGGTGTGGGCATAGCAAGGCCAATGCTTGTCCGCCCACTGACCACCTTACAGCCTGTGCTGAAGCTTCAAGCTCGACATGTTCGTTGGGCAGCATCCTGCGAGTTTCACCGGTCAGTACGTCTACGAGATAGAGTCCTACCAGAGTTCGCCCTTCTACCATACTTGCTTGTCCCAAGGCGACCAAATGATGCCCAGTGGGTGCCCAGGCAATATCGTATACGTAGCGAGTTCCCAACGGAATCTGGCTACTTATGCCAGACTCAGTGTTAACTACAGTCAGTTCTGTACTGCTAACAATCGGTTCTCCCACAGTGGTTAGCAAAGCAAGTCGCCGGCCATCGGGACTCCAGCGGGCATGATATGCCCAGCGTGGACCATATCCCAGGTCCTCAGAGGCGGTCCTGCCCAGATCAATCTGCAAGAGCTTGCCTGTTTCCTGGTTGACGATCACGAAATGGGTTGAATCATATAGAGCTACCATCTGTCTGGAAGGATGAGAAGCCATGCGAAAATGACTAAGTGAGTTATCAGGATCGAAGCCCAGGGCATACAAATCGACAGGTACTGTTTGCACCGATTGCCCTGTCTCATTGGTCAAAACCAGGCGCCTTTCGTCACGATCCAGGAGGATAACCCGGTCTTGTAGCCCAGTGATAGCCCAGTTCACGTTACGCAAGGTTGGCTCATGGGCCAGTGCATCACCATGTCCACTGATCCATAGGTCAATTTCTTGACCAGCGAGGGTAGTAAACGCGACTCTGCCTACCGCTTCCAGCCAGATTGGTGGAACATCAATGCCGTGGCGGTTGCCGTAGACGTGCCGCTCGCCAGTAATCACATTGAAAGTCTCGATGTTTTCGGTGGTGGTTCCGGGCTGGCGCAGCGTGAGCAGCAGTTCTTTATCGCCCGGCAGCCACCCGACAATGCCTATAGCAGCAGTGTGGGTCAGCACAACTTGGGGTTCGCCGAAGACGTAATTGTCCAAGTTGGCGGCAGATTGCGTGGGGGTGAGCTGAGTTGGTGGTGCGGCTTGGGTCGGTGTCGGACTGGGGACGAGGGGTATGCTGGGTGGCTGGGTCGGTGTCGCCAGCGGCGATTGTTGGACCGGTGCAGCAGCAGCACGCTCAGGGTGTTGCGCAGGATACGACTGATGGAACGCATGGGACACCTCCTATGTTCGCACGACACCTCAATTATACCACGCCCCCCCCCCTGTTGTGTCAAATTGGGTGGTTGGCGCTGCACATACACAACCTGGATGGATCAGGAGCGCCAGCACGTTAACGGGCGCGCGAGGTCGGGTGTTCCGCTTTGAAATCACTGGATGCAACACGAACTTGCATGGGCCGTCCCCCGGCCGAAGCGAAGTTCCGATTCTCAGTCTCCGATGGTCTAATCTCGGTCCGCGGCCGTTCGTGAACACCCGTGGCGGGAGCTATTTGGCGAGAATATAGCCGCGCTCGATGGCGGGCAGGTAACGGCAACTGCGGACCACGGTGAAATTGCCGATGAACTGGCGGGGCCAGGCCGAACCGAACCAGGTGGGAGAGCCCTGGCCGGCCGGCTTGTAGTACAGGTCGATGTACAGGTAGCCCGCACCGGGGCCGACGGTCAGGGGGATGAGCAAATCTTTGCCGGGGAGCACCTGGCGCGGCAGATAGCCGGCCATGGTACAGGTCGCGCCCCAGCAGTAGCCGACGCCGATCTCGGCAGGACTCCAGGTGCTCGTGCC
>PHCA01000027.1 GCA_002842085.1 Chloroflexi bacterium HGW-Chloroflexi-1 | reverse complement strand
GCCGTCGCTCTCCACCCAGATGCGGCCGTTGTGGCGCTCCACGATGTGTTTGCAGATACTCAGCCCGAGCCCGGTGCCCCGGTACGCGCGGCGCTCGCTGCCGTCCACCTGGTAGAAGCGGTCGAAGACCCGCTCCTGCTCGTCGGGCGGGATGCCGATGCCGGTGTCCGCGACCGTCAGCCGGACGCGCTCTCCCAGGCGCCCGCCGGTGACCCGGATCTGGCCACCGGGCGCGGTGAATTTGATCGCGTTCTCCATCAGGTTGGTAAACACCTGCTCCAGGCGCACCCAATCGCCGTCGATCTCCGGCAGATCGTCGGGCATCTCCAGGATCAGCGTCAGGCCACCCTCTTCGGCCAGCGGGGCCAGTTTGGTGGCGACGGCATGGGCCACGCCGGGCAGGTATACTTCCGCCAGGTGCAACTTGACCCGGCCGGCCTCCATGCGGGAGAACTCCAGCAGGTCGTCGATCATGCGCTGGAGCACGCCGGTCTGCGCCTTGACGGTTTGCAGGAAGTCCTTTTGCAGCTCGGTGACCGAGCCGGTCTTGCCCATCAAGATGATCTCCACGAACCCCTTGATGGAGTGGAGCGGGGTGCGCAACTCGTGGCTCACCACCGATAGGAAGTTGGATTTCATCCGCTCCAGCTCTTTCTGGGCGGTGATGTCGCGCAGGACCGCGACCACGCCGCTGACCTCCCCGTCGGCGTCTAACACCGGCGCTGCCAACACGCCGTAAGTGTGGGCGCCGCCATCCCGGGCCGGCTCCAGGTCCAACTCCCGGATCAGCTCGTGCTGGTCCCGCAAGGTCTCGGCGAGCAGATCGGCGAAGGCCGGCGCGGGGAGGTAAGGACTGAGCGGCACGCCGGCCGGCGGTTCCCCTTCCAGGCCAAGGATGTCCCGGGCGACCGGGTTGATCAGGATCACGTTCAGGTCCGGGTCGACCACCACCACGCCGTCGCCGATGCCCGCCAGCACAGCTTCCAATTCCCGCCGTTTCTCCCATGCGTCCTGATAGAGGCGGGCATTTTCGATGGCCGTGGCCGCGAAATAGGCGAAGCTGCTGACCAGTTGCTCTGTTTTGTTGCGTCCCGCTGCGGCTGGCGCGGACGGACTTTCGGCATCGCCAAGGGTGTTCTCGGCCAGGTAGAGCGCGCCGATGGGCCGGCCGCGCGAAACCAGCGGGGTGATCAGATAGCCGCCCGCGCCCAGCAGTTGACGCAGTGGGGTGTCCCCGCGTACGCGGGGGCCGTCGCCCCGCACCCGCACCATGTGATTGTCGCGCAGCGCTTCCAGGGTGGCCGGCTCGGCCGCCAGGCTCAGGCGAAAAGCCTGGGCCGCCCTGGCCTGGTCCGTGGCCAGGGTGCCGGCCAGGTGGCTGCCCTCCCAAGGCGCGGCCGCGCTGTCGGCGTCCACCAGGGCCACCGCGCAATGGCTACTGCCCGTCACGCCGCGCAAGTGCTCCACGATCAGTTGCAGGGTTTCCTCCAGTCCCAGAGTCGATGCCAGCGCCCTGGCGACCTCTTGCAAGGAGCGGAGCTCCAACACCCGATCGCCCAGATCGGTGGCGGTCCGCTGTAACACTTCCGTCTTTTGCGCCAGCGCGACCTGCTGTTGCAGAAGGGTGGCGTCCAGGCGCGTCGCCTCGGCCTGGGCGGCCTCGGCCTGCGCGGTGCGCCGCGCCAGCTCCCAGGCGATCAGCACGTTGCCGACCAGCCAGGCCCACATCAGCAGGTAACGGGCCTGGAAGTTAGGGTCGGCCAGGAAGGCCAGGTTGCCCGCGGTCAGGCGCAAGGCCAGCACGTACAGCGGCCCGAAGGCGAACGGCGCCCAGAGCATGCCCGGCAACGCCTGGGCCAGCGCAACCGCCTTCGACGCCAGCAGGAGCAGGAGGATGTACAGCGGGCCGCCCAGCCCGCCATCGCGCCAGATCAGCGCACACGCGAAGATGGCGTCGCACGCGAAGGCGGCGTAGGTCAGCCAGGGGGCCATCCGCTCCCACTGGCGGCCCTCAGCGCGGTTGGCCCAGAATCCCGAGGTGAGGAGGGCGATCAGGGCATACGCGCCCAAAATCCAGGGCCACATCCCCAACCAGCCGGCCTCGCGCGTGCGCCACGCCACCCAAACGCCCAACGCCAGCAATGCCCAGCGCCCGGGCAGGTCGATGCGCTGCTGGATGCGCGCCAGGCGCGCCGTACGATCGGCCCTTTTGGTGGCCCGATCAAGCGCGGTGGGGGTTGGCGCCTGGCCTGGCGCTCGGCTCATCGGCATCACCTCGGCAACGGCGTGGCGAAGGGCGTCTCGGCCGGCGGCGCGGTGGGCGGGACCTCTGTCGGTGGCGCGGTGGGCGGCGCAGTGGGCGGCGCGGTGGGCGGCGCAGTGGGCGGCGCTGCGCGCAAAGCGGTTTCGTGGCCGTGGGCGTTTGGGTTGGTTCCGGTGCAGGGGTGGCCGTGGGGGACGGGGTGACCGTGGCCGTCGGCTGTGGCGTAGCCGGGGCTACCCGCGTCGGCGTGGCCGTCGGCTCGTCGAACGGCTCGGCGAAAAGGGGAACCTGCTCCTCGGGCGCCACGCCGGCCGGCTCGACCGGTTGGGGCGGCACGACGTTGCGGGTCCAGATGCCATCATCGGTGGCTGCGTAGAGCTGACCGCGCGTGTCCGGGTCGAGGGCCAGGCCGGTCACGTGTCCCGCGCCGGGCCTGGCCAGGCCGTGCCAACTGGCCCCGGCGTCGTCACTGCGATACAGCCGACCGTCGGACAGCGCCGCGTAGAGGGTGTCCGGGACGCGCGGGTCGGCGAGCAAGGCGGTCACTTGCCGGTTGCCCGGCCCAGGCGGCAGTGGTTGTAAGGCCCAGGTGGCGCCACCATCGGTGCTGTAGGCCAGCCCGGCCGCGGTCCCCGCCCAGATGCGGATGTCAAAATAGGGCGTGACGGCCAGCGCGGTCACGGGGTGATCAAGCGCAGGCGTGCTGGCGGTCGGGAGGGCGGTGCGCCAGGCCAGCCCGCCACTGTCGCTCAGCCAGAGCGCGCCGCCGGCCGTCGATGCATACAGGTGATCCGGCGCGCTGAGGTTGCTCAGCAGGACGCGCACGGTAGGACGGCGCTGTGCGGCCGCGGCGCTGGCGCCGGATAGCAGGCCGGGCCAGGGTCCGCCGGGCGTCCAGGTCGCGCCGCCATCGGCGCTGCGTTGGACCCGGCTGTCGGTGACCAGGGTGATGGTGTCGGGTGTGCCGCTCAGCCCCGCTTGCACCAGCATGGGGGGGCGGATGGTCTGGCCGGGCGCCGGGCCGATAATCTGCCAGGCGCCGCCGCCGTTGTCGGAGCGGTAGAGTTGACGCGCCGTGCCCGATCCTGTGAGGGCGTAGAGCTGGCGCGCCCGGCCGGGGACGCCGCGCCAGGCTGCCAAGGCGGGACCGCCCAGGGGCGTCCGCGGCAGGGGGCCATCGATGCGCTGCCAGTCGGCGTTGGCCGCGTAGCGCCAGAGCCCGGTGCGCGTTTCCGCGTAGATGATGCGCTCCCCGCTGTTGCTGGCCACGTTCAACGCCAGCACCGTCTCCCCGCGCAGGCCGACGAGCCCCCAGGCGTCGGAGCGGGCCGCGGTGGCGTAGGGCAGGAGCAGCAGGGGGGCCATAAAGAGCAGGGTGGCCGCCAGCAGCCGGATCGCCCCAATGCCGGGGCGCCCTCGCTGTGGCCGGTCTGTGACCGAGCCACCCCCGCTACTGAGAGGATACGCATTTCGATGGACCATGCTCATTGCGACCTCATCGCGGCGGCGTCGGTGACGGCGGCGGCGATGTGGGGGGTACGTTGGTGGGCGCTGTGCCGCCGCCTTCGGCGCGCTCGTTCCAGAAATCCACGATCTGGCAGTCGGCCGCCGCGCTCAGGGTGATGGTGTTGGCCTGGGGGCTGACCGCGCGCCAGCCTATTTCCGGCGTCATGCTGACGGTGTAGGCGCCGGGCATCAGGCCCGAGAAGCGATAGGCGCCGCTGGCGTCGGTGCGTTGGGTCTGGCTGGCGCCGCTGGATGCCTGCAGCACAATGGTCCAGCCTGCCAGCGGCCCGGCGCCGGCGGTGTTGCGCACCTGACCCGACACGCAGGCAACCTGGCCTGGCGGCGTTTGTGGACGCGGTGTTACGCTGATCACGGGCGGCGGCGGGGTGACGATGGGTATCTTTGCCACGGCGCCCTGGACTTCTACCAGCCCGGTGGCGATCCAGCCGGCCTGCCCGGCGATGCAACACACGCGCAGCCACGAGCCGTCAGTGTTCCGGCCGGTGAGCGCCAGCGGGTCGGCAGTGCGGACCTGGCCCAGGACCGGATAAGCGGTGCTGGGACCCGAGCGCACGTTCAGTACGCCGGTGCGCAGGATCGCGTAGGGGGCGGGGCTGGCCGGTGGAGACGTGGGTCGCGGCGTGGGGGTCGGTGTGATCGACAGGGCGTATACTTCACCCTGGCTGGCCGCGGTTTGGTTCGAGACGGCCAGGGTTTGGGCCTGGCGGTAGAAGGCTACAGCCGTGGGGATATCGCCGGTCTGCACCGCGGCTGTTGCCTGTTGGACCAGCAGGTCATAGAGCTGTTTGGCCGCCACGCCGTTGGCGTAGGTGGGCGCTTCGGCCAGGAGGGCCTCCAGGCGGGATTGCGCTGCGGTCACGTTGCCTTCGGCCAACGACCGGGCCGCGTCCAGGTAGAGGCTGCCCAGCCGGCGGGTGTCGGCGGCCGGGCGGTTGCGCGGGTGGATGGCCAGCGCGTTGGAAAAGTACTCGATCGCCTGTTGCACTGGTGTGACGGCGCCGTTGGCTTCCTCGATCAACATCTGGCCCGCGTTCAGGTAGCAGATGAACAGGAACTCGGTGACCGCTTCGGCACGGTAGGAGGTGTCCAGTTTACGGATCTTCTCGAATTGGGCGATGGCGTTCTGCCACTGTCCCAGGTCGTATAGGCGGCTGCCGTCATTGTATAGTCCGGCCAGCCGGCGGCGTTGGGCCACGAAATCGGCCTTGATCTGCACGTCGGCGTAACTGCTGTCGATGGCCAGGAGCTTGTCCAGCTCGGCCGCGGCCGTGTCCCAATCCTCCTCGGCGATGGCGGCCTCGACCGCGGCGTACCCTTGGGCCAGGGTCTGCTGCCGTTCGGCGCGGTCGAGCCCCAACCGCGCCTCGGGGTCGTTCGGGGAGAGCTCCAGCAGCTTTTGGAAGGCGGCTTGCGCGCCTTCGTAGTCCCCCACTGTCAGTCGGGCCTGGCCGCGGTTGTACAGCTCCGGGGCCTCACGCTCGGCGGCATTGGTCCAAGGCAGGCGGTCCTGGAGGGCGATCAACAACAACGCCGTGATGCCGACGAGGCCCAACAGGATCAGTCCCCAGCTTTGCCAGTTTCTGAGGATGGTGCGGGGCCGCGCGCCGGCCGCGTCGATCCCCCCGTGGCCGGGCAGCTCGGCGGCCGCGCCGGTGTCGCGGGGTAGCCCGGCGACCGCGTCCGGCGCGGCCGCCTGCAGTTGGAGGAACCAGCGCACTTCGTCTAGCAGGGCGTCCAGGCCCGGCCGGCTGGGCAGCAACTCCTTCAGACGGCTGAACCGCGTCAGCGCCTCCTCCCAGTTCCGGTGCTGATAGGCAGCCATCCCTTCGTAATAGAGGGCCTCGGCGGGATCGGGTGGCGGGGTGGCCAGGTGGCGCGGCCACCAGGCGACGTTCCCGTCGGGCTGTGGGGGTGTCTGGCCGGCATCGCCAACGCCAACGCCAACGCCTGTGGGTTTTGAGCTTTCCGGCTCTGCGGCCGGCCTGGTGGGCCGAGCTGGCGGCCTGTCATCACGCTGGGTCATGCGTCCTCAAGTGGCGCGTGTCAAGCTAAGGACTGAGGATTGAATAACTTGCGCGATTAGCCTTGCGAAGGTTTTGGGAACCTTCGCAAGGCTTTAATTCTCATTCCTTAGCCCTAACGCTTGCCTTCCGGCACGCCGATTGCCGGCGCGATCTGGGGTTGAATGGCTGTCGCGGCCGCCGCCGCGGCGGCCGCCGCGCCCTGTCCACCGGTGACGAGCGGCAGGTGGCGGCGCTGGTTGTACGGCCAGTCCTGCACCTGGATGCCATCTACGAAGCTCCAGGTGTTGAACAGGTTGTCCTCCCGGTTGTAATTCGCAAAAACCAGTTGCACGGTTCGACCGGCGTAGGGCGTCAAGTCCAGCATGACTGCCTTCCAGCCGGTGTCGTGCAACGTGCCATACTCGTTGGTCGCGTTGCCATCCCGCAGCAAGAGCACCAGCGGTTGCCCCGTCGCGTCGTCGAGCGAGGCTTCGAACGCGTCCACGTAGCGCTGCAAGCGCTGGCTATAGAGCACGTCGTAGGAGAACACCCGATACCAGAACACCAGCGTTGGGCGTGCCACCTGGTCGAGGGGCGGCACGGTCAGCGTCTGCGAGATGGCGGCGTTGCCCACCGGGACCTGACCGGGCTCCACGGTGCTGGGGCCGTACTCCGGGGTGCCCAGCCGGGCCGCGAGCACGGTCGTGCCCGCCGGACCATCGATTGGCACAACCGCTTTGCGCAGCAGGCCGCTGGTCGCCCATTCGCTGAAGTTGCCAGTGTCGAAGCTGCCATTGCGCACCGCTTCTACGACAGCGTAGGTCTCGTCGCCGGTGAACACCTGCCGATTGCCGGCGAAGTCCCGGGCGCGCACGCGGAAAAAGTAGGTATGCCCGCGCAGGCCGTCGAAGACCGCCTCGGTCAGAGTTGTGCCGGTCAACCAGGGCTGCCAGGCGCCCCCCCAACCATCACGCACCTGGACGTCGAAGTCGGCCAGCCCAGCCCCCGGGCCTGGGTCGAAGCCGTTCCACGCGACGGCGAACGACGGGCCGGCCTGGTAGCGGCTGAGCGCCCCCATGCGCACGACGGGTGGCTGCTGGTCGATGGCGATCGGGTAGACCTGATCGGCCTCGAGGTTGCCGGCGTTGTCGATGCTGGAGATCCGCGTGGTATGGCGCCCGTCAGCGGTCACCGTCAGCGCGGTCCCAACGGTCCAGCTTGCGCCATCCAGTTGCCAGCGGGTTTCCGCGACGCCGGACGCCGAGTCCGTCGCCGCCATAGTGAATGACACTGGGCCGAGATACCAGCCGTTTTGCCCCAGGTTTCCCGTTACGGTCACTGTCGTGCTTGGCGGGATGCCATCGTACCACAGAGCCCCCGGAAGCGCAACGGCTGTGGTGTGGTCGCTGTTGCCGGCGCCGTCGCGCAGCCAGACGTAGACCCCGTGTTGGCCCTCGCCAGGCGCTTGCAGCCCGTGCAGCACCTCGTTGGCCGGGTAGAACGTGCCGTCGGTGGGGTTGGTCGGTGGGCTGCCGAAGCGCACGTACACGCCAGCGATCCCCGATTGGTCCAACGGTTCCTGCCAGAGCAAGCGGAAGCTGTTATAGTGCTGCCAACCGCCCGGCTCGGCGCGCAGGTCGATCGGCGCGGCGGGCGGGTTGGGGTCGATACGCAACGTGACCTGGTGGGTGGTCTCCACGTTGCCGGCAGCATCTTCGCTGGCGAAATCCAGCACGTATTTGTCGGGCGTGGTCACGATCAGGGATGTGCCGGTGATCCAATCGTTTTCGTCCAGCCGGTAGCGCGTGCTCATGACGCCGGAATGGGCGTCCAACGCATCCAGCGTCAGTGTCACCGACGAGCGATACCAGCCCGCGGTCCCGGCCAAGCCCTGGATCCGCAGCGTGGTGGTGGGCGGCATGACGTCGTAACGCAGCAACGGCGCGAGCGCGCGATTGCGATGGTCGGTGTTGCCGGCCCCATCGCGCAGCCACAAGTACAAACGGTGGGTGCCCTCGGTGGGTACGGTCAGGTTGTCGAGCCGGTTGGTGAGGGGTGAGAGGATGCCGTCTTCAGGCGCAGTGGGTTCCCGATCCAGTCGATAGTAGACCCCGGCGATGCCGCTCAGGTCGGTGGGGTTGGCCCACTGCACGTGGAAGCGGTTGACCCGGCTCCAGCCGTCCGGGTTGGTCTGGATGGCTGTGGGGGCGCCGGGCGCGGCCGTGTCCAGCCTGATCTGGACAGGGAAGCCAGTCTCCTTGTTGCCAGCAGTGTCGACCGAGTAAAATGAGATGTTGTATGTGCCATCGACCGTTAATTGGAACTGGGCGCCGGTCTGCCACGCTCCGTCGTCGATGCGGTAAAAGGTACCGGTCACGCCCGAACCGCTGTCGGCCGGGATCAGGCGGATGGTCAGGGGTGACGTGTACCAGCCGTTTTGCCCCTGGGCGCCGTCGATCAGGTATGCGGTGGCCGGGGGCGTGGCGTCCATCTTGACCTCGGTCGTGCGGGTCGAGGACCGGTTGCCGGCGGCATCCTGCCCGTAGTAGTCGATCTGATGGGCGCCGTCGACGGCGATCTGGATCTGGGCGCCCGTCTGCCAGGCGCCGTCGTTGAGGCGATAGTAGCCCACGGGGCTCCCGGAAAGGGTGTCGGTCACGTTCAGGGTCAGGGTCACCGGGGCCGTGTACCAGCCGCTGGCCGGCGGCGGCCGCTGAGGCGCCAGCGCCACGGTCGGCGCGGTGAAGTCCAGCGCCACGGTCACCGTGTGGGAGATCTCCGGATTGCCGGCCAGGTCGGTGGCGTAGTAGTCGATCGGATGGCGGCCCTCGGCGATCACCTGGAGCGACGGCAAGGTACTCCACCCGGTGTTATCGACCCGGTTGTGCACGGCCTCGACGCCGGACCCGCCCGGCCCGTCCACGGCGCTGAACACGGCGGTCACCGTGGTGCTGTACCATCCGCCGGCAGGCATCGGGGGGTCCGGAGTCACCGAGCTGACCGGCGGGGTGCTGTCGTACCAGAAAACCTGCGGGTCGATGTTGCGGTTGTTCTGGTTCACGTTGCCGGCCGCGTCCATCAGCCAGATGTACAGGTCGTGTTTGCCGTCGGCAGGCGCCTCGATGTTCTGGAGCGACGTGGTGGTGCTGACGAAGATGCCGTCGGTGGGGAATTGCCCCGGCCGGTTGATGAGATAGTACGCGCCCACGATGCCGGACAGGTCGGGTGGATTGGTCCAGGTCTCGGAGAAGCGGTTGACGTTGGTCCACGTCCGTGCCGGGTTACCCTGCAACCCCGACGGCGGCGATGGCGGCGTCCGGTCCAGGTTCAGGGTGGTGGTGGCCGCCGCGGCGTGGTTGGCGCGGCCGAGCTCGTCTTGCAGCCAGACGTAGATCGGGTGCGCGCCGTCAGCGGCAGGCGCGATGCCCGGGATGCTGCCGGTGGCGCTGACGAAGATGCCGTCGTTGGCGGCGGTGGGCGGCTGATCGAGCTTGTACCACGCGCCGGTGATGGCGCTCACGTCGGCCGGGTTGGTCCAGGTGACGGTGAAGTCCGCGGTTTTGGTCCATGTCGCGGGGGTGGCCTGGAGGTTCTGGGGTGTGCCTGGCGGCGTGCTGTCGGCCTTGATCACGTAGTCCGGGCTGGTCTCCAACGCGCCGTCGACCTCCTCGATCTGAAAACGGATCAGGTTGGCGGTCGCGGAATCGGGGAGCGTCAGTCCGGTCACGGTGATGGTTTGCGTGGTGCTGACCGCGCCGTTGACGGTCAGGCCGGCGGTCGACCAGGTGGACCAGGTGTCCCCGGTGTCGGTGCTGACGGCGTAGGCGGCGGTGTCAGGATCCAGCCCGCCCGGGGCGTGGGCGGTGACGCTGCTGGTCGTCGGCATGGTCGTGGCCCAACCGGTCGGCGTGAAGTCGGTCCAGGTGACGGCCAGCGGCCCGCTGGCCTGCGGCCCGTTAGCGGGCGGCACTGTAATGTGCTCGGCGTTGGCGCGCGGGTTGCGGGCGGCCTGACCGGCCAACGGCGCGGCCAGCGCCAGGGCGACGATCAACAGTAGCCAGCCGGCTGTCCGGGGTAGGGGAAATCGGCCCGGCACGTTGTGAGCCGCTCGAAGGGGGGCGTAAACTTTCCTGGTGAAATGGTCCCTGATCGGCATGACGCAACCTCGTAGCTTGACACTCATGCAGGGGGACACAACGCCCGCCGAAGCGCCGGACCTGACCCCCCTGCGATGGATTCGATCCGTGCAGATTGCTCGGGGCTTGAACCCGCTCGCTGTGGCCGGTCTCCTGACCGAGCCACCGTGGCTCGGTCAGGAGACCGGCCACAGCCACCCCGGATTATGGCTGTCGCTTGAGAGGATACCGTGCAGATTGCTCGGGGCTTGAACCCAATGCGGTTCAGGCCACCGCCTCGAACTTGTAGCCGATCCCGCGCGCTGTCAACAGGTGGCGGGGCGCATCCGGGTTCGGCTCGAGCTTGGTCCGCAGCCGGCGGATGTAAACGGCTATCTGATTGGAGTAACCTTCGTAGTCGTAGCCCCACACCGTGCTGAGCAGTTGCTCGTGGGTCAGCACGCGGCCATTGTGGCGCACCAGGTAGTGCAGCAGGCGGAATTCGATGGGCGTGAGCTCCACGGCGCGACCGGAGGGCAGGGTGACGGTGTTGTTCACCGAATCCAGGCGAAATCCCTCGACGGTCATTTGATTCTGTGGTTCTCCGAAGGTGAACGCTTCGGCGCGGCGCAACACGGCGCGCACCCGCGCCAACAACTCCGACGGCTCGAACGGCTTGGCCAGGTAGTCGTCCGCGCCCAGATCCAGGCCGAACACCCGATCGCTGGTTTCTCCCTTGGCGGAGAGGATCAGGATGGGCAGGTTGGTGGTGCGGCGCAACTGCCGCGTCACCTCCCAACCGTCCATCCCGGGCATCATCACGTCCAGGATCAGCAGATCGGGCGTCTTTTCATCGATCATGCGCAGCGCGTCCTGGCCGTTTTCGGCGGTGAACACCGTATAGCCTTCCTCGCGCAACAGGAAAGCCGTCATCTTCAGGCTAGGACGATCATCATCCACAATCAAGACCCGCATGGCGCCCGTCTTCTCCTCGCCGGCAGGCGCTTGTACGCCTGTCGAGTTTTGTTTGGCCGGGTAATTATACCATCGGGTCGAAGGAGGGGCAAACGCCTTGCCGCCCGTGGGTTGGGGCAGGGCGAAATTGCAGAACATGTCGCATGATCCTCACTGCGTTTAAACTGTGTCGCCACGTTGTGGAGGGCCACAACGTGGCGCGCCAAGATATGGCACAATAGTAGGGCGCGCAGATGAACGGACCATGAACGAGATCGCGACCGCGCTTGACAGTCTATTCACATGGTGAGCAAGGAAACCCGGTTTCTGCTATTGTTCGGATACCCATTCCTCGAACAGCGCGTCCAGCGCGCGTTTGATACAAATGCCTCGCAGTGGTAGAATAACAAACGTAGATGATCGGGAGTAGGAGTATATAATGAAAAGCACACGTTTCTCTCCCCCCCCAGATGTAAGCGAACACCGGACGGTGATTACATGCGCCAGGAAACGGGCTCCGCGCCCAGGGTTCCTGGCGCTTTTTATTCGACAAGAGAGGTGATGCCATGACACGGACAAGACACGTGGTGGGTGGTGTGCTGGGCGTGCTGATCCTGAGCGTGCTGGCAATGGCAGTGATGCTTTCTTTCGGCGGCCGGGAACAACCGCCGCAGTCCGCAGCCAGGTTGTTCCAGTCCGCGATCGCGACGCCGACGTCCCCATCCCAGCCGCAGGTGCCGACACCCACGCCGCCGGAGCCCCCCAGGAAAGGCGGCCGGGACATCGTGCTCACTTTCGAGTTGCCGGAGATCGTGCCCGACGTCTTGACCGAGTCGGTGCAGCTCACCACGCGGCCGGCGCCGCGCGGTGAGTTAGCGGTGGACGGTAATTACGTGGTCTGGCGAAGCTACGAGGACGGCCAGACCAACGTGGTGGCTTATAACCTCCAAACCGGCGAGGAGCGGCGCATCAGCAGCCTGCCAGGCGGGAAGTCAAGCCTAAGAATATCCGGCAACTACGTAGTATGGGAAGACGTTGTAACCACGACTGACAGGGTTATCCCCGTTGTTAGGGTTTATGATCTGACGGCTGGGAAAGAACTGGCAATAAGTTCGGTGGATCATGCGAGCACGCACCCTGATATCTCGGGCAAGACAGTCGTCTGGAACGATGGACGCAACAGGCAAGGTGATTGCGTAGGTGACATCTACGGTTACGACTTGAAACGGGGTGTGGAATTTCCTGTTGTGGTCGGGCCGGGCTGCCACTCGTTCCCGCGTGTCAGCGGTGACTGGATTATCTATCTGGACTGGCCGCCCGGGGCCGAACTCCGAGGGCGCTTTCCTGATCAGCCGACGTTACATGCGCATCACATCCGCACTGGCGAGGACATCAACCTGGGACCAGCTTCGTATCGCAACGATGCCTGGAGCTACCGGCGCCACGTCATCTCTGGCCACACAGTCGCCTGGCAGGGTAAGGACGGCCAGGTCCACCTTTATGACTTGGCGGCGCGACGAGAACAGACACTGACGGGACACTTGTCGTATGACGGCCTGGTCCTGAACGGCCGCTTTCTCAACATGGGTGGCGTGCTGTACAACGTGGCAACGAGCGCTAAAGTGGTGCCGTTCCAACCTTTCAGCATTGAACGGCCCGCCCATGTGGATGACATCGCCACCGACGGCCGCACTCTGGCCTGGATCTTCAACGGCGCCAACGAAGGCGATTCAGAAGGCCGCATCTACGTTGCCAGTTTCCGCCGTTTGCCGTAAGCATAGCCATTACTGGGCCACCAAATGATTTCCAGTAGATGGCTGAAATCAGGAGTTCAGCCCCATGAGTCAACTCACCAACCTGGCCAACGGTCCCCGACTGCTCATCGCGGTGGCGGTCTTGCTCACGCTCACAACCACACCCACGTCCGTGCGCGCCGGCGGCCCCATCAAGGAATGGTCGGGCATCCACCTGGGCAACCGCCCGAGCAGCGATTGGGACAGTGCGCTCCTGGCCCGCATCGACGGTGACAACGGCGGCATCTGGCCCAATGCGGTCGTTTTCCTCAGCAGTCAACTCTACACCTTGAGCCGGGATGCCAACTGCCGCATCAAGACCGGCGCCAACGACGTGACGACTACCGGCCGTCCGGTGCTGCTGAGCTATTTGCAACGGGCTTCTCAGAACAGCGTGCGCATCATCATTCGCATCCACCCCTCGCCGGGCAACTTCGATACCGATCACCGGCTGATCAGCGGGCCGATCGCGGGTATCGGCTATTGCGATCCGAGCCACTACCGCCCGGCCTTTGACATCGCGGACGAGATGGACGCCATCCACAACTACAACCAGGCCCACAGCATCACGGAGTGGGGTTTCGAGCCAGCTAATGAACCGAATATCGAGTGGTATACATGGAACGACGCCATCCAGCCGAACTATGTGGAAGCCTGGCAGGACATGCAAGCATACTTTCAGACTGTCTGGTTCAACAAGGCTTCAGGTGTGCGTGCCCTAACCCCACCCATGGCCCAGAGCGTTTTCGCCGAGAATAACTTCACAGATGCCAACGCCATTGATCCCAACAAGAATCCGTGGGAGTGGTGCGGCGAGATGCGCCTGAAGGATGGCACGACCACCGGCTATGGGGTCATGCAGAGCTACTACACCAACTACAACGACGGTGTTTCCTGGCATAACTACTGGCGGCTGGGGTTCGAAGCGAGCGGTAGCTGTGCGCTCCCCGCGCTGCACGTCTCCTACTTCTTCCCAGATTGGATGAAAACCATGTTGGAGCAGGGCGCCAAGGTAGGTGTGATCACCGAAGCAGACCTGTTCTCCTATGGCGCTGATCCCTACCAAGACGACTGGCAACCGCTACACAACAAAGACGACAACAGTGGTCGGTCAGCAGCCAGTTCGATCCGGGCGTTCTTCGACAAGGAGATACGCGGCCGTGTGGTCGTGGCCTGGCTGCTCAACGATAACGTCAACGACTCGAACCAGGATCACAACTGGCATGAGGCCTATAACGATCAATGGGGCAATTACGAACGGCCCTGGTTCACGCAATGGTGGCCTAACCCCGAGCGACCGACCCGCTTCTTGCCTTTGGTAGTCAAGCAGCATCACTAAGGACTGAGAATTAAATAACTTGCGCAAGTCCCCCCTTCATTTGCCGGAGCAGATGAGTAAGTTGTTTAGTCCTTAGTCCTAAGCGAGTAATGGCCGCGGGCTTCTGGAAAAGCTAACCCAGACAAGGCCGCTGCGCTTACAAGCCGGACCCAAACAGGCAAAAGCATCCAGACGATTCTTGGCTGATCACGGATAGACCCATTCCTCGAACAGCGCGTCCAAATCCTGCCCCGACACGGCCTCGGCGAGAGACTGGAATTCCTCGGGCGTGGCGATCCCCCAGGCGTAGTCTCGGTAGTATTGGCGCAAGAACTCGGCCATCACCTCGGCGCCGATCTGATCCCGCAAAGCCACCAGGAACAGCGGCCCGCGGCCGTAGACGATGGCGCCGTACTCCCGGTTCACGTACTCACCCACCGGCAGGCCGATCGGCTTTTTGGCGTGATCCACCCGCGCCCACCGGGCCTCCATGGCCGCCAGAAACCCCTTCCCACCGCTCCGACCATACGCATCGAGGTAGTAGAGGTAAGTGCTGTATTGGGCCAGCGCCTCGTCCAGCCAGGGCGCGTTGAGCTGGTCGTTGCCCACCACGTTGTACCACCACTGATGCGAGACTTCGTGAGCGGTCGCCGACTCGAAGAAGTTCCGCTGGTCCGCGTCGCGGTAGAGCCAACTGGCGACGACGACCATGCCGGGATACTCGATGCCCCCGGCGCTGGTAGCGGTCTCGACCACGTCCAGCTCTCGATACGGGTAGGCGCCGTGCGCGCTCTCGCAGGTGCGCAGCGCCGCGACCGTCCAGTCGAGGACGGCCTGCCCTTGCGCCGCGTCCGCGGCCAGGTAGTAGTGGTTGACCGTCACGTCGCCGACCTGCCGGGTGGCGGTCCGGTAGTCGGCGCTGGCCGCGATGTTGAAGTCGCG
>PHCA01000026.1 GCA_002842085.1 Chloroflexi bacterium HGW-Chloroflexi-1 | reverse complement strand
GCGATCTCCGTCGCGACCCGCAGGATCTGCTCCTGGAAGATCAGCACGCCCTTGGTCGGCCCGAGGATCGGCGCCAGGGCCGGGTGCAGGAAGGTCACCCGCTCCTCGCCCCGGTAGCGGCGCACGAACGCGTCGGCCATGCCGCCCGTGGCAGGGCCGGGCTTGAAAAACGCGTTGGCCACTGCCAGATCGCGTACCGTGCGCGCCCGCAGCCTGCGCAACGTCCGCTGCGCGCCCTCCGATTCGCACTGGAACACGCCGATCGTCTCGCCCCGCGCCAGCATGTCGCCGGTGAGCGGGTCGTCCAGCGGGATCTGCGCCAGCCGGAAGGCCGGGTCGTGGTGACGGCGCACGAGCTCGGCGGCGTCGGCCAGCACCGTCAGCGCCCGGATGCCCAGCAGGTCGAGCTTGGGCAGGCCGAGCGCTTCGACGTCGCCGTGGTCGAACTGGGTGATCAGGAACCTCTTGGGCGCCCACTGCACCGGCAGCACGTCGGTCAGCGGGCCGGGGGTGATCACCACGCCGCCGGGGTGCACGCTCAGG
Source organism: Chloroflexi bacterium HGW-Chloroflexi-1 (assembly GCA_002842085.1). Taxonomy (GTDB): domain Bacteria; phylum Chloroflexota; class Anaerolineae; order CG2-30-64-16; family CG2-30-64-16; genus CG2-30-64-16. Next base: position 15,454 of record PHCA01000026.1, on the reverse strand, counting down.
TGGTCGGGCTGGCCGACCAGCTCGTAGGCGACGCGCACCACCTCCCGGTGACGTGGGTCGGGGATGGTTTCCAGCACGTCCGCCACCGTCCGCTGATCGCGACGCCGCGGGTCCGGGCGCCAGCGCCGCGGCAGCAGGGCGGTGAGGGTCTTGATGGTCGCCTCGTCCAGGCCATAGGCTTTGCCGGCCTCGCGCACGGCCGATTGCGGTTGCATAGTGCTGACCGTCCCCACCAACGCGACATGTTCCGCGCCGTAGGCCTCGCGCACGTAGGCCAGCACCTCGTCCCGGCGCCGGCTGCAAAAATCCAGATCGATGTCGGGGGCATCCGCGCGGGCGGGGCTCAGAAATCGCTCGAAGAGCAGGTCGTGTGCGATCGGGTCCACGGTGGTGATGCCCGCGCAATAGGCGACCAGGGAGTTGGCCACGCTGCCGCGGGTGCTGACGGGGATCTCCTGGCCGCGGGCGAAGCGCACGATGTCGGTGACCACCAGGAAGAGGGGCGCGTAGCCGTGCCGGGCGATCGCGGTCAGCTCGTGGGCCAGTCGCGCTTGTGTCTCGGTCGCGGGATCGGGGCCGTAGCGTTCGACCAGTCCCGCCTCGGCCTGGGTCGTCAGCGTCGCGTCCGGGGTCTGGCCCTGCGGCAGTTTCAGCGCCGGCCAGATCGGCCGGCCGTCGGGCAGCGCCGGGCCGCAGCGGGCCGCGAGGGCGCCGGTCATCTCGACCGCCCCGGGGAAGCGGGCGAAACGGGCCGCCATTTCGGCAGGGGAGAGCCAGTGGTATCGCTCACCCCGGCCTGCTCCCCCACGGGGAGCGGGGGCAAGGTTCTCGCCATCCTTCAGTCGCACGTTCTCGCGAATCGCCGCCAGCAGGCGCAGCCGGGGCGTGTCCTCCGGCGCCATGCAGTAGATCGGCTGCACCGCGGCGCTGGGCAGGCCGAGCCGCCGGCCCAACGCAGCGACCTCCGCAGCGATGGCTTCATCTTTCGGCCCGTGGATCTCCAGCGCCAGGCAGGCGTTCTCGTCGAAGATGCCCGCCAGCCGGCCCGCGTAGATCTGCGCCGCCGCCAGGTCCCCCGCGCGCAGGTAGCGCTCGATCCAGCCCGCCCGGCCGCCGCTCAGACAGATCAGCCCGTCCCGATGGGCGCGCAGCGTCTCCCAATCCAGGCCGCGCGCGGCCCACGCCTCTCGGTCCGGGTTCCCCTGGATCAGCGACGACAGCCGGCAGAGGGAGCGGTAGCCGGTAGGGTCTTTCGCGAGGAGGATGAGGTGCCCGACCTCGTTCCCGACCTCTCCCCCGACCCTTCCTCCGACCTCTCCCCCCACCCTTCCTCCGACCTCTCCCCCCACCCCTCCCCTACGAAGGGAGGGGAGACCTGCTCCCTCTTCCCTCGCAGGGAAGGGGGCCGGGGGGTGAGGTCCTTCCACCGTCACCATCATGCCGATGATGGGCTGCACGCCCACCTCGCGACACGCGCGAGCAAACGCCAACGCGCCATACAGCGCGTTGGTGTCGGTCAGCGCTAAGTGGCTCAGGCCGTCGGCCGCGGCGCGCGCGGCCAAATCGGCCACCGCCGGCGTGGCGCCCAGCAGGGTGAAGTGGGAATGGACTTCCAGATGGGTGAAGGGCATAGTTGTCGGGATTATATCATCGGTGAAAGCGATGACCAACTGCGCATCAATCCAGAACCCGTTCGTGCAGTGTCCATCATGTTCTTGACAGGCAAATGACTACATGAAGACCATTGGGAGCTATCTCGAAGCTGTGGTATAATCTGAACATCTGGGCGAAGCAGGTCGAAGCAATCCGTTGTTTGAGACCCTCCAGTTGAGCTCGCGGCGCAGCCGCTTGGGAAAGGAGCGATCGAACAGCCTATCGAAGGAGTTACATACGTGCAACCACTTATCGATTCATCCGATACCCTGTTGACCACGATGCATTCCCCGAAGTATCGTCCTTACACGCTCCGCAACTTCAGGCAACTGCCGCAGATCGCGCGGCTCGCCGAGGAGCAGTTGTTTGCCATCGAAGTCGTTGGCCGGGTGCTCCCGTTCAGGACGAACAACTACGTGGTGGAAGAGTTGATTGACTGGGACGATATCCCGAATGACCCGATTTTTGTGCTCAATTTTCCTCAGCGTGACATGCTCAGGCCCCAGCATTTCGAACGGGTGGCGCCCCTGCTGCGCGCCGGCGCCGGCGAAGATGAGATTCGCGTCGTTGCCGACCAGATCCGCTATGAACTGGACCCGCACCCCGCCGGCCAGGTGCACAACCTGCCTTCGCTGGACGGACAACTGCTACCGGGCATGCAGCACAAATACCACGAGACCGTGCTGTTCTTCCCCAGCCAGGGCCAGACCTGTCACGCCTATTGCACATTCTGCTTCCGCTGGCCGCAATTCGTGGGGATCGACGAGTTGAAGTTTGCCATGCGTGAGACGGAGTCCTTGATCGAATACCTGCACCGGCACCCGGAGGTCACCGACGTCCTCTTCACGGGTGGCGATCCCCTGGTGATGAAGACCCGCATCCTGGCGTCATACATCCAGCCCCTGCTGGACGCAGAGCTGCCGTCCTTGCAGTCGATCCGCATCGGCACCAAGTCGCTGGCATATTGGCCTTACCGGTTCCTGGCCGACGATGACGCCGACGATCTGCTCGAGCTTTTCGGTAAGGTGGCCCGGTCCGGCAAACATCTGGCGATCATGGCGCATTTCAACCATCCGCGAGAATTGAACACTGCGGCAGTGCGGACGGCCATCGGCATGATCCGCGAGACGGGCGCGCAGATCAGGACCCAGTCGCCGCTGCTGGCGCACATCAACAACCGGCCGGAGGTGTGGGCCGAGATGTGGCAGGAGCAGGTGCGGCTGGGGTGTGTGCCCTACTACATGTTCGTGGCCCGAGACAGCGGCCTGGCGCGGACGGTGCGCGGGCCGAGCATGTCGGCGTATCCGGGCAAGGTGCAGGTATTGGGCGTGAGCGAGGTCGATGGAGACGAGGTCTTGGAAGCTGATGGGGAGCCGGTCGAGGCAGACTTTCTGCCGGGCCTGCTGGCTCACTTTCAATGGCAAGGCGGCACCTGGGGGCTGCCGGCGGGGGTAAACCCCCTTTTCGTGCTCTACGATCCGGCAGCCTTCGAGTCTGCCGGGCTGGAGCCTCCCTCGCCAGGATGGACCTGGGATGACCTGTTCAACGCTGCGCGGCAGTTGACACAGCGAGAAGGAGACCGGGTTGTTCGCTACGGCTTCGCCGATTTCGGGTTGGGGAGTATACGTTCGGCTGTGGAAGCCTTGGGTGGCCAACTGATGGACGATTCAGCGGAATCGCCCATGCCGATGCTGGACGACCCCCACACCGTGGCGGCGGTACAGCGGTACGCCGACCTGGCGCTGGTCCAGAGGGTGATGGTGAACCCGGCCAGGGAAAGGTTAGACTCCTTCGCTGTGGTGCAAGGGGGAAAAGTGGCGATGAGCGTCAGCCTGGCCCAGTTGTGGGATGGGGGGCGCGATGAGGAACTGAGGGTGGCGCCTCTGCCCGACAGGAGCCCGGTGTGGCTCTCCGGCTACTTCATCAGCGCCGGCACTGCCCATCCCGAGGCTGCCTGGCGCTGGCTGCGCTTCCTCAGCCGCGAAGTCGCGTTCCCCAACCGCCTTCCGGCCCGGCGCAGCCTGATTCCCGACTCAGCTTACGCCGCCGCAGTGGGGGAGGAAGCTCTGAAGGTCTTTCGGTACGCGGCAGAGCATGCCCTGCCACCACTGCGCCCGGTGGCTGTGGAGGTCTTGCTACGGCAGGCCGTAGAGCGCGTCTTGGCGGGTGAAGAGGAGGTGGAAGACGCGCTGACCGAGGCGCAGGAGCAGGCGCTATCGCTCTCTACATCGGGAGTGACCGAACCGTTCACCGTTCCCAGCCCTGCACCTCCAGAGGCCACTATGGAGACCATCACTTTTCTCCTCACCTCCCACTATCAAGAAGATGCATATGTAGCACTGGCGAAAGCCTTCCACGAGGTTCACCCAGATATTAAAGTCATCGTGCGCATGGCAGACATTGACTACCCGCTGCCATCGGCGGAGAAGCGCGCGGAGAAGCTCAAGGCCAGCGGAGCCGATTGTTTCCGGTTCTCGCTCCCGGTCTCGACTGTGCCAGAGCTACGGCAGGCGGTGTTAAACCTGCAGCCTTTCATTGACATTGATCCCACCTTCCCACTGGATGACTATCTACCCTGGGCGTTGGAACGGGCGCGCTACGGTGGCGACCTGTGGGGTCTGCCGGCCGGGGTGGACGTGGACGTACTGTGGTACAATCGCACGCTGTTCGACGAGGCGGGCCTGCCCTACCCTGAAGACAACTGGTCCTGGGACGATGTGTTTCTGACGGCCAGCAGGCTGGCCGGAGGAGAAAGAGACAGCCGGCATTACGGTTTTATCATCTGGCCCGATGGCCGGGGGGTCTGTTTTCTGTTCGAAGCGGTAAGCGGTCCTCTGGTGGACGAGAGTCCAGCTTCGCCGACCTTTCGCTTCGATGCCCCCGAGGTAGTTGCCGCGGCCCGGCAATTGGCAAACCTGGTGCAGGATGAGGTCGTTCCCACCCCTGAGCTGGAGTACAGTCAGGATCTCTTCGCTCTAATCTATGCCAATCGGGTGGGGATGTGGGTCGAGTCGTCAAATGCCTTCAAAAACCCGGACTTCGATTTTCATCCTGTTCCCTTGCCCCAGTCGAGTCAATGCCCCGGTTTTTGGCTTTCCTCTGCCTACTATATCGCTGCCGACACGCCTCACGCCAAGGCTTGTTGGGAGTGGCTGCGCTTTCTCTCAGAAAGTATCCCGGATCCTGGCCCCCTCCCCCCACGCCATTCCTTGCTGACCTCGGATGCCTTCGGCGAGCAAGTAGGCGCGGATGCCCAGGCAGCCTACCTGGAGGCGCTGGAGTGCAAGGGCCGGATTGCAATGCCTACACCTGGCTCGAACAGGCGCTGGGGGAGATACTCTGGCAGGGTGCCGATGCCCAGACCGCGCTGAGCCAGGCGCAGCAGAAGGCCGAAGCCTACCTGGACTGCCTGCGCCAGCGTCCTGATCTGGAAGACTTGGCCAGCGCCGATGCCTGCTTCCAGAAGGTGGATGCGCCGTGATCTCGCATCACAACACGGGAGAGAACAAACGATGAAGCAACAGGCATTTCTACTGCTGATAACGTTCATCACAGGAACCATCCTGACGGCCTGCTCGCCCCAACCAACATCCACCGTCGAGGCGAAGCCCACCTCGGAGAATAGCAGCGAAGGAGTGACCATCACCTTTGCTTGCGAGTATGGTGCAATGTATGAAGCGGAGAAACTGGCCCAATCTTTTCACCAGGCCCACCCTGACATCAACGTGCGAATCGTCTCGACCGAGGATGTATTGGGGATAGACCTCAGTGACCCCTGGCCTAAGGACTCTATCACCCGCCTGGCCTCGGCAGCGGACGTGGTGGACATGTGGTTCAGGCCAACTGACACCCAATCAGGCCTGATCATGGACTTGCAGCCTTTCATCGAAGCTGACAGAAGCTTTCAACCTGAGGACTTTTATCCCGGCACGCTGGAGAGTTTCGGGTGGGATGGCGGCACCTGGGCACTGCCGGCCGGCGTCGAGGCCCGCCTTATCTTCTACAACAAAGACCTCTTCGACCGGGCCGGCGTGCCCTACCCGCAGGAGGGCTGGACGCTCGATGATTTCCTGGACAAGGCAGATCGCCTGACGGTGCGCCATGATGATGAGGAGACTCAATGGGGCTTTGCCGACGTGTCCCCGAATGTTTTGACCTTTGTCCTGTTGCAGGGCGCGAAGCTTGTGGACGATACAACTCAGCCACCTACCCCCAGCCTGGACACTCCTGAGGTAGCCCAGGCCCTGCGCTGGTACACCGACCTGATATTAGTGCACGGTGTGGCACCTGCTTACCCCAGGACAGTTGATGACCGCGCTTACCTTGAAGAAATGCGCCACCTGAGGGACGAGGGAAAAGTGGCCATGTGGACGGACCTCTCGATCAACCGGGAGTATCGGAGCGAAACCATCAATCTGGGCATTGCCCCCTTCCCGGCCGGCAAAGTCAAGCTCAATCCGGTTATGACGGCCGGCTATTGGATGAGCGCCGGCACGGCCTATCCCCAGGAGAGCTGGCTTTGGCTGAAGGCCCTGACCAGGCAGCCGGCACGCCGCTGGTTTGGTAGGAGCATGCCAGCCCGCCGCTCGGTGGCTGAAGAGACAGGCTTCTGGGACAGATTGGACGAAGAGACGGCTGCCGCCTACCACTACGCCCTGGAGCATGCCTGGACGCCACGACTCGATGAAGGAGCCATCATACTTGCTCTTTATAAAGCCATGATCACTGTCCTCAACGGGGAGAAAGGAGTGGAAGAGGCCCTGGCGGAGGCTCAACAGGAGGCGCTGCAAGAGATGGCCGCATTGGCCAGGGTCACGCCCCAGCCTGTGGCCGTTTCCACCCCCACGCCACCTGCCGGGGGGACAACTATCACCTTCGTCTCTCTGCCCACCAACCTGGCCGCTTACCGAGAACTGGCCCAGGCCTTTCACCAGGCCCACCCCGATATCACCGTCGAGGTCAAATCCGGGGCCGGGCTGAGAGAGATGGCCGAATCCGGCGACTGCTTCAGTTGGCTCTTCCCCCACGTGGCCGAGGAAGAATTCCGCCAATACGTCCTCAACCTGCGACCTCTTCTGGAAAGCGATGCCGATTTTCCCCTGGACGACTTCTACCCCCAGGCTCTCGACGCCTTCCGCTGGCAAGGCGACCTGTGGGGTCTGCCCGCCGACGTCCGCTTGAAGGTGATCTACTACAACCAGTCCCTCTTCGACCAGGCAGGGGTGGAATACCCGCGCCTCGATTGGGATTTCGACGGCTTCCTGGAAAAAGCGGTGGCCCTGACCCACGGAAATGGAGAGGAAAAGCGGTACGGCTTTGTGCCCCTGTACGAACCTGACGACCTCCTCTTCTTCGTCGAGGGACGCGGGGCGAAGCTGATAGACGCCACGGCGTCGCCGCCGCAGCCCCGCTTCGACGACCCGCAGGTGGTGGAAGCACTGCGCTGGTACGCCGATCTGATCCTGGAGTATGGCCTGCGGCCCGCGCCAGCGGGGAGCGTATCGGGGCTGGGCGACCAGGCGAGGTATATGGCTCTGGTCACCACCGGCCGGGCGGTGATGTGGATGGACTTCGGCGGTAGCCGGTTGTTCCCCGATCTGCCGCCGGATACGCACCTGGCTCCTCTGCCCCAGAGTGAGAATGGGATCGGTGGCTCGGCCGCCTTCTGCCGGGGCTATTTCATCACCAGGGGCACGCCCTATCCCCAGGAATGTTGGGAATGGCTCAAGTTTCTGAGTGAACAACTCTCGCCGGTCGAGGGCCTACCTCCGCGCCGTTCCCTGGCTGAGTCGGCGGCATTCCGCGCTCAGGTGGGAGAGGAGACGGCCCGCGTCTACCTGGCCTCGTTGGAGAGCGGTGATAGTCTGGCTGCCCCATTGTACAATCAACTGTCCTGGCTCCACCGCACCCTTTACTGGTTCTATCGGGCCTGTGATGCCGTTATAGGCGGCGAGGACGCAGCACAGGCCCTGGGTGAAGCGCAGCACAAGGCGGAAGCATACATCCGCTGCCTGGAGGTGGGAGGTGGTTTCGATGACGCGCAGGCGGCCGGGGCCTGCGCCAGAGAGATTGATCCAGACTTCCAGGAGCAAGGACCGTAGGGCAGCAGGGAGACCGCCCGGCCGCCGGGTCGGGAGATCCGGCGAGAGCGACTCCATGTTTGCTTCCCGGTGGTGTTACTTGCCGGCGATCCTGGGAGAGCCTCCCATTCCAAAAGGCATTTTGGTTTTCCGCGAGGGCGTTTTGCCGGTTCGTCGGCTGTTCGATGAAAAGCAAATCTTAAAATTTTGCGAAAACCGACAGGCTCTGGGAGAACGACTATGCTACACGCCGTGACATTCGACTTCTGGGGAACGCTCTACCAGAACGCATCCGGCCGGGATAAGTGGAAATGACGCCTGAGCTCTGATAGGGAGTTGGTCGGGCTGTGGGGTTAGTTATTGCAGCGTGGGGAGCAGCGGATTCAAAGTGGGTAAGCGAATGAATGGATGAAGTGATGCGCGTCCGGCGGGAAACAAAAAAAGCCCCATCCTCATTGAGGATGGGGCTTGTGTGTTGTTAGGGGGCGCATACGGGATTTGAACCCGTGATCTTCGCCTTGAGAGGGCGATGTCCTAGGCCACTAGACGAATGCGCCTGATCAATCGAGTGGTATTCTACCAGGAATTGAGTGGATTGTCAAATTCATTGGGCTGTCCGGCGAAGGTGTGGTATAATGGGGCAAATTTTTCTACGAGGAGGGTGAGATGGTTCGCTTGCAGATTCGTACTAGCTTCCACGCTGAGTTGGTGGACATCACTGCCGAGGTGCGGCGCGTGGTCAGGGAGTCCGGCGTGCAGCAGGGGGTGTGCCACGCCTTCGTGCCGCACACCACCGCCGGGCTGACGCTCAATGAGAACTGTGATCCTACGGTGGCCGAGGACATCCTGATGGTCCTGGACAAACTCGTCCCCTGGCGCGGCGGCTACCGTCACGCGGAGGGCAACGCGGCGGCCCACGTCAAAGCCAGCTTGTTGGGCAATTCGCTTACGGTCTTCATTGAGAACGGGGCCCTGGCGCTGGGCACCTGGCAGGGCCTCTACCTGGGCGAGTTCGACGGGCCACGCCAGCGCCAGGTGTGGGTCAAGGTTGTGAGCGACTGATGCAGATTTCCCATTACCTGCTGGACAGGATTCTGCCCACCGTCACCATGCCGGCCCGTTACACGGGCGGCGAATGGAATAGCATCGTCAAAGATTGGGATGCCGCGCAGGTCAGGCTCGTCCTGGCTTATCCCGACGTCTACCAAGTCGGGATGTCCAACCTGGGGTTGATGATCCTGTACGACATCGTCAATCGCCGGCCGGATTGCCTGGCCGAGCGGGTTTATGCGCCCTGGGTGGACATGGAAGCGGCCATGCGCCAGGCGGGCATCCCGCTCTACAGCCTGGAATCACGGCACCCGCTGCGTGAGTTCGATGTGCTGGGCTTCACTCTGCCCTACGAGCTGAACTTCAGCAACGTGCTGAACATGCTCGACCTGGCGGGTCTGCCTGTGCTGGCGGCGGAGCGGGGCGCGGACTGGCCGCTGGTCATCGGTGGTGGCGTGGGTGCGGTCAACGCCGAGCCTCTGGCCGATTTCTTCGATGCCTTCGCCATTGGCGACGGGGAAGAAGTGATCCTGGAGATTCTGAATGCCTGCGCACGAGCCAAAGAGTCGAGGGCGGGAAAGCTGGAGTTGCTGCGTGCTCTGGCCGGGATTCCGGGCGTCTATGTCCCCAGTCTCTACCAGGTGACCTACCACGACGATGGAACCGTGGCGGCGATCACCCCGACCACGCCGGAGGCCAGGCCACGGATCCTCAGGCGCGTCATGTCCCAACTGCTCCCGCCACCCGTGGACCTGATAGTGCCCTACGTCCAAGCTGTCCACGACCGGGGCATGGTGGAGATCGCGCGGGGCTGCACGGCGGGTTGCCGCTTCTGCCAGGCGGGGATGGTCTACCGGCCACTGCGGGAACGCTCGCTGCCGGAGGTGCTCGCCGCTGTGGAGGCCATCGGCCGGTGCACGGGCTACGAGGAGATCGCCCTGGTCTCCCTGAGCAGCGCCAGCCACCCGCAGATCGAGGAGATGGTGCGCGAGCTGATCGCCCGTTACAGCCATCCGCCGCTGGCCGTCTCTCTGCCCTCGCTGCGCATTGACACCTTCTCCGTGCGGTTGGCGGAGCTATTTCAGGGGCGGCGCAAAACGGGGCTGACCTTCGCCCCGGAGGCCGGCAGCCAGCGCTTGCGCGACGTGATAAACAAGCGGGTCACGGAGGCGGACCTGTTAGCCACGGCTGAGGCCGCGTTCGCTGGCGGCTGGCAGCGTATCAAGCTGTATTTCATGATCGGCCTGCCCACCGAGACGCTGGACGACGTGGCAGCCATCGTCGAGCTTGTCCAGGAAGTGCGGGCAGTGGGCCGCCGCTACCACGGCCGGCGGGCGCAAGTCAACGTCAGCGTGGCGACTTTCATACCTAAACCTCATACCCCGTTCCAGTGGTCGCCGCTAGTAGGCGAGGACGACCTGGCGACTCGCCTGGCGCTGCTGCGGCGAGGGGTCAAGGGACGCGGTGTGCAGTTGAGCTGGCACGCACCGCAGACCAGTCTGTTGGAGGCAGCCCTGGCCCGTGGTGACCGCCGCCTGGGACGGGTGATACATCGCGCGTGGCAGCTTGGCGCCCGCTTCGACGCCTGGCCGGAACATTTCGGTTGGGAAGTCTGGCAACGCGCTTTCGCGGCGGAGGGGCTGGACGCGGACTGGTACGCCCGCCGGGAGCGCTCTTTCGCCGAGGTGTTGCCCTGGGATCACATCGAGAACGGGGTGAGCAAGGCGTTTCTGTGGGACGAGTACCGGCGGGCGCTGCACGGAGAGACGACTCCCGATTGCCGTGAAATGTGCGTCGGCTGTGGGCTGGCGGAGACGTTGGGCTGCGAGGGGGCAGGATGATGCAGATGAATCGCCAGCGATTGCGCATTACCTTTGCCCGGGGGGAGACGATCAAGTACATCTCTCACCTGGACCTGGCACGGGCCTGGGAGCGGGCCCTTCGCCGGGCAGGGATGCCGCTTGCTTACTCTCAGGGGTTTAACCCGCGTCCGAAGATGGCTTTCGCGGCGGCGTTGCCCGTGGGCTACATCGCCACAGCGGAGATAGTGGACGTTCTCCTCGAAGAGCCTCTCGCCCCGCTGGATATGGCCCGTCGCCTGGCCGTCACTTTGCCGCCGGGCCTGCGGGTGGTTTCCATTAAGAAGGTAGACTCCCGGTTGCCCGCGCTTCAGTCGCAGGTGCGGGCGGCGGAATATCGAGTGAGCGTGGTGTGGGAGGGGGATCGCGCCGACCTGGAAGCGCGCGTCGCGGCACTATTGGCGGCTCCAACGTTGCCCCGCGAGCGAATGCACAAAGGCCGGCGGCGCTCGTATGACCTGCGCCCGCTGGTGGAGGGCCTAAGGTTAGAGGACGAGACTGCTGAGGGCTACTGCTTGTGGATGCGGTTGCGCCACGGAACCGGGGGCACAGCTCGCCCGGAGGACGTGTTGGATGCTTTAGGCCTGGCGGATGTGCTCTTCAGCGTGGAACGAATTGCTCTGCGATTTCCTGTCAAGTCAAATGAAAATGTTACCGAAGGGTAACTGCTCACCCTCCCGCAGGTTTTGGCGGGCTTGCGATGCAAAAGCGCTGTCCGAACGGCGATCAGACCTGCAAACACGGCTCATTGGAACCTGCGGGAGGGTAGGCTGAGCAATTACACCGAAGGAGGAGTGAAATGGATAGCTTGACGGCGTCACACAAGCGATGGCCACGCTTTGCCTGGGCGGTGGCGGCCATCGCCGTGGCAGTTGCGGGGGTGTTGTTGAGCTGTGCCATTCTATCCGGGCACGCAACTCCTTCCGAACCCTCGCAAGGCTCGCCGGACGCTGACCACACCGCCACCCTGAGCTCCACCTCTGTGGCGACGGTTTATCTGCCCATAACGTTGAACACCTACATTGAAAAGTGGGCGCTGTGGCTCGAGGGCACCCAATTGCGTGGGGCCAACATCTACCAGCGCCGCGTCTACCCCGAGCTGGACGATGGTTTCCTGGGTCCCGGCCCCGTCGGGCCGCCCTACACCCAGGCCGATTTTGATAACCTGGTGGCGCTGGGGGCCAACTACGTCAACATCTCCCATCCCGGCCTGTTCACCGAAACCGCGCCCTACACTCTGGACCTGGGCGTCCAGGACAACCTCGATAACCTGCTGACCATGATCGCCCAGGCCGACATGTTCGCCGTGATCTCTTTCCGCACCGGGCCGGGCCGCAGCGAGTTCACGTTTTTCTGGGGGGAGGATGGTGACTGGTTCGATGCAAGTTACTACAACGATCAAGTGTGGAAGGAGCAAGCGGCTCAGGACGCCTGGGTGGCGATGTGGCGCTACACCGCCCAGCGCTACCGCGATAACCCCATCGTCGTCGGCTATGACCTGATGGTCGAGCCGAACTCGAACGAAGTGTGGCTCGATATCTGGGACCCAGACGAGTTTTACGCCGACTATGGGGGCACCTTGTACGACTGGACCCAGCTCTACCCCCGCATCAGCGCCGCCATCCGCGAGGTGGATTCCGACACGCCGATCCTGATCGGTGGGATGGGCTACAGCGCGGTCGAGTGGCTACCCTACCTGCAGCCGACCGGCGATGCGCGCACGGTCTACATGGTGCACCAGTACGAACCTTTCGACTACACCCACCAGGAGCCTCCCCCCACGAACACCTACCCCGACGGCTCGTTCAACCGCACCTGGTTGGATGATTTGCTCTCGACGGTGGATACGTTTGCAGCCACGCACGGCGTGCCGGTGGCGGTGAACGAGTTCGGCGTGGTGCGCTGGGTGCCCGGCGCAGACGAGTTCATGGATGACCAGATGGACTTGATCGAGCAGCGCGGCATGAACCACGCGCTGTGGTTGTGGGATCCAATGTGGGAGCCGTGGACAGAGGAAGTGAACGCCTTCAACTTTCGCTTCGGCCCCGACCCCAGCAATCACAGCGATGTCGAGAGCGCGTTGAAGAACGTTATCGTCGAGTATTGGGGCCGCAACACCTTGCGCCCGTCGAACACGCAGTAGAGACCCAAGTGTCTAGAGCCGGGTAAACACCTCATCGGGGTGAAGGTAAGGAACAAGGTGCGGGGTATCCTGGAAGTGTTCGTCATAAGCGACGAGGGCGTCGCAGTGGTGCAGATGCGCCAGGATCACGTGGGGCAGGTCGGAGGGATCGTGGATAGGGAATGTTCTGGAGTATTTGGTCTTCTCCTCACGAGTCAACAAGGGGACGAGAAAAAGCCTGACGCTCATCAGCTTGTGCACAGCCAGCATAACCTTTGACCGCACCCTGACAACCGCATAATTGGAGTTGAAGAAGGCCGATTGGTGGGGAAACACCCGCGAAAATGGCCTGGCAAACAGCTTCGTTTCCCTAGAAACAGCGGTTTTCTTCCCCTCAGTGGGGCGTCGCTCCTACAGCATTTCCAATTGTGCGGTTGCTGTGTTTCCGGTCAAACCTGATGATAGGTCGTTCTGACTTGCGCTCCTATGATAACAGAATAGGGAGCAGGGGTCAACGATTTCGCGGTGAACGGTCGGATTTGGGGGGTGAACGGTCGAGGAGAAAGGCTGGGCGAGGGCCACCTGAACAGCAACAAAAGAGAGCCGGCAGACTTTGGGGCTGGGCTTCTTATTCTTTCCGCTCTGAGCGGTGGCTAACGGAGCTGGCGACGTGCACCTGCCCACCAGCCGATCAACACGGGCACTCCTCCAACGTGACCATCCAATCCTAACCACCCGATCTGGAAAACCAACCACTCCAACCGGTTGTCTTTTGCAGAGGGGATGGTTTGATGTCCCCCAGCCTTTGACCTTGTGTCTGGCAGGCGTGGAGATAGGCTTCCAGGCCTCCTTGATCGATCCAGAATATCTCAGGTTCAGCCAACTGGCCGAGTCTGCGACAATAATCGTAGTGGAAATTGTGGCGGAGTTCTTGATCCAGATTGAGGGCCAGATCAGCCAGGCCATCCCTGGCTCGCTGGTTGGCAAGTTCCAGGTAAAGAGTATAATGAAAGTCCTTCTGACTATCATCAGGGGCCAGCATGGCAAAGACCGGCGCTAGCTCGTGCTCACGAAATAGATCGTCGAGGACATTGGCCACGAATTGCTCGTTGAGTTTTTCTCCAAACCAATCGGAAACCTTGTCCCCTTTGCCGAGAAACTGCAGGCAGGGAGCCTGGGCCAAGTGACCGACCACTTGTACCACATCGCGCAGATCATACCTGTACAAGCCGCCCCCTGTGGTGACCACAACGGTGTAGGTCTGGCCCTTTTCGAGCTGATGGGCCAACTTCGGCTGCATAGAAGATGGGCTGAAGGTCTGGGAATCCACGGGCAGGAATTCAAAAAAGTGGGATCCGGCCGCCAGAACGCTCCCCCTGACACCGACCATCGGAAAGGACACAAATGCCTCCGTGGCGATCAGTCCTTTGGCTTGAAAGAAGACATTGGGAGCCAATAGGAAACTGGATTTCCTGCCTTGCATAATCATGCCCCTTTAGACTTTTCCTGACCTGTCTCGCCGGCCCTGAGTCACTTCTCAAGATGATGATACGGACCGCCCCTACCCCGGTCAACGACTTGGAGATCCACCTGAGCTGGAAACCCTCCTCAGACACACACCGACGCACTCGAAGCCGGGGTTATGGTTCACCCGGCCTCCACCTCCGGGACATCGTCCCTTCAGGACAGATAGTCTGTGTCGGGCTCGCAGACCATCTCGAGGGTCTCCGGGGGCGGCTTGGGCTCTTCTTCCTCCCACAGCTCAAGGTGGTCCAGGATACGCATGATCACCGAAGGGCGCTCGATGACCGAGACGACATTCATGCGGCCGCCGCATTGGGGACACTTCAGTGCATCTATGTCCCAGACCTTCTTCATGAGAATGGCCCACATCTGTCTCCTGCGAAAGGAGCATGATGGACGCTCTTCAGCAGATGAAGGGGAATCGGGCCTGGCAGGCAGGATTCCCTGCCTGCGCTCACGGCCACGCCATGCCTGACTGTAAGCCCCGTAGTAGATCACCTGTTTCGCTCCCTTGCGGGGGATGTCCATGCACACCTGCACAACCTCGGCAGAAGCCTCCGATGATGCAGGAAGTGCAGCCTGAGTATCTTGGGAATACTCCAGACCCAGTGGCGATGGGCGACCGGCTTGAAGAGTTCTTCCTCGAGGAAGGCGGCCAGATCAAGGGACTTCCTCCTGGTGCAGGATGGACAGAATCCCCTGCACTTGCAGGAGAACGCCCTCAGGTACTCCTCGCCACACTCCCCGCACCGGATCCGGGCGAAGCCACGGTGCAGGTCGCCGCACTCCAGGTATCTCCCGATGACCTCATCGGTGACGGGACGCCGGAACCCGTAGCGCTTCGAAAAACGCTCATAGTAGGTGTACTCGCTGATTCGCTGATTCGCTGATTTGCTGATTCGCTGATTCGCTGACTCGCTGATTCGCTGATTCGCTGACTCGCTGATTCGCTGATTCGCTGATTTGCTGATTCGCTGACTCGCTGACTCGCTGACTCGCTGATTCGCAGACTCGCTGATTCGCTGATTCGCTGATTTGCTGATTCGCTGACTCGCTGACTCGCAGACTCGCTGATTCGCAGACTCGCTGATTCGCTGATTCGCTGACTCGCTGATTCGCAGACTCGCTGACTCGCCGATTCGCCGATTTGCCCGTCTGTGACCAGT
>PHCA01000335.1:1875-3494 GCA_002842085.1 Chloroflexi bacterium HGW-Chloroflexi-1 | reverse complement strand
CCTGCGGTACACGCAGGAGGACCGCTACGGCAAGGCGCCCGATCAGCTCCCCGATATCGACTTCTTTTCCCACATCAATGCGGACATGCGGATCGTGCAGCAGCTCGCCGGCGTCGAGTTCAAGGCGTTCCACGTGATCCGCGATCCGCGTGACATCGGTCTCCTCCTATTTTTCGGACCGCTACTCCCACCCCGTTTATCGCGACGAGTTTGCCGAGTTTCGCGACAAGCTCAACTCGGTCAGCTTCGACGAGGGGCTGCGCCTGGAGCTGGAGCGCCGGCGGGCGGAATTCGAAGCGCTCGCGACCTGGAACTACCATGATCCCCGGATCTATGAGACGCGTTTTGAGCACATCACCACGGACGCGCGCGCGGAGTGCGCCAGGATCTTCGATTTCATGGACGTGCCGATTGCCCGGCGGGGCCGCCAGCTCTACGCCGGCCTGATCAGGCTGGCGGCCAAGAAAGCCCTAAAGCGCGTCGGGATCCGGGTCCGGACGCCGGTGATTCTACACCAGTGGCTGGGCGTGATCATCGACCGGAAATCGTTCACCAAGCTCGCCGGCCGCCAGAAGGGCACGGAGGACCCCCGCAACCACTACCGCAAAGGCATCGCGGGGGATTGGATGAACCACCTGGCGGGGGCAAACAAGGCGTTGTTCAAGGAACAATGGGGGCGACTGCTCATCGATCTCGGATACGAACAGGATTTGGATTGGTGAACGACGCGTTCAAGGCGCCTGCGCGGTCTTGCGGCAAACCTCCTCAAAGGATCGACTCGGAAGTTCGACGCTGCTTCTGAACGCTTACTAGTGGGTCGTTTGACAACACGAACATCGCCATTTCTCCGCGCACGATAAACACGACTTGCCTACTGCATGTAGTGGACATCACTTGCCATACAACTACATGCAGTAGAATTCACTCGTTTGTTCCAGCTTCGGAATGGCTATGAGCATGTCAAACGACCCACTAGCATTGCAAAACAGTCATACTCGCCAGCCTGACTGTTCATCTGCCTGTCAACTGAATCAAGTAACCTATCCAGGGCTGCCACCATGACAAGGGGCAGAAGCTTCGGTCCATTCTATCGGAACGTATACGGAGAGTATCTTCTCAATAATCTGGGGATGCTGTGGCCGGTCTCCTGACCGTGCCACCCGTGGCACGGTCAGGAGACCGGCCACAGCGAGCACGCCTCGAACTATTGAGAATATACAGGTGGGCGTGTCCGGCAGGGCCACTGTGCGCATACACGGTGGACCCGCAGGTCTATCGCCCATCCCTTTGATGCTGGCTGACCTCGCATCATGGGCATCCAATGGAAGGACACGCATGGCCGCTCTTTCCACCTCTGAGAGAACCCGATCTGGGTGGCTTGGGCCTCACACATCCCCTCAACATGGGGGGCGTTGGCGTCTGGCGCTGGTGCTGCTGTGGCTCGCGTTGAGCGTGCTCGGCCTGCCGACCGGAGCGCACCTCCCCCCGCCGGGCGGCGTGAGCCTGGCTGCGCCCGCGGATACCACCCCAACCCCCACCCTGGCCCCAAACACCGGGGCCATCGCCGGGATGGCCTGGCAGGATCTCAACGGCAACGGCCTGCACGAAGCTGAGGAACC
>PHCA01000335.1:0-1812 GCA_002842085.1 Chloroflexi bacterium HGW-Chloroflexi-1 | reverse complement strand
GGCTGGGTGCTGACGCTGGATTTTGGGGCCCAATTCGTCCCCACCCCAACACCGACCGCCACGCCGATCCCCAAGCTGGACATCGCGGGCGCAGCGCGTGCCGTCTGCGGGAGTATCATCCTGGCAGACACGCACGCGGGCGCCAACCACGTCAGCCGGTACGGGTGCCAGCCATCCTGGAATGAAACCGGGCCTGAACTGGTGTTCCGGATCGACTCGGGATACACCCAGGCCTTTACGGCCAGACTGATCACCACCACCGTCGATCTGGACCTCTTCTTGTTGCCGTCCGACGCCCCAAGTACGTGCCTGGCGGCCGGAGACAACTATCTGCAATTCGACATCTACTCCGGCACCTACTACCTGGCCGTGGATGGCTACCAGGGCGCGGCCGGGGCCTTCAGCTTACGGGTAGAGTGTCCCTTGGGGCCGCAGGCAACGCCCACACCGACGCCCACCGCATCGCCAACGCCAACCGCGACCCAGACGCCGACACCGGGCCCGACATCGACACCCACGGCAACAAGCATACCCCGCTTCAACCACCTGCCGCTGATCTTGCACCTGTACACAGACGTCAGCTACGCGCCGGTCACGCTCACTTTCCAGGAGGGCGTCGCCGGCTACACCGGCACAGCCGATACCACGTTGTACTCATGGGATCCTAATCGTGCCCTCGGCAACGAGAGCCCGTTGCACCTCTTCCATTCGAGGCCGCCGGGCATCATCACCCACATGGCGCCTCTGCTACGATTTGATCTGGCGTTGCTGCCAGCCGAAGCTAACATCGTCCACGCAGAACTCAAGCTGTACATGGAAACCGCGCCCAAGCACGACCTGAGGGCTGAGGTCCACAAACTACTGCATGGCTGGGCCGAGATGACCGCAACGTGGCTTCAGCCAGGGACGGGGCAATCCTGGGCCGAGCCAGGCGCACAGGGTGTGGGAACGGATCACGCGAGTTTGGTTGTGGACACGCAACACATCACCACAGGTCAACGGTGGTACGCTTTCGACACGACTTCGCTGGTGCAAGCCTGGGTCAGGGATCCAGGCCGAAACTACGGCCTGATCCTCCTCGCCCAGGCGGGGGATAGTAATGTCAACGTCGAGGCCCTGTTCAACAGTCGCGAACACGCTGACCCGGCGCTCAGGCCACAGTTGATCGTAAGTTACTGGCTTGCCCCCACATCGGCAGCGCCATAGCGCGGACCGGCTTCTCGTAATCATCCAGGTATCTTCTCAATTTGTAGGGGCGCACCCTTGCGGTCGCCCTGGCGGGCAGGCGCAAGGCCGTGCCCCTACCCCGGATTATTGAGAAGATACCTCCGGAGTATTGAGCAGATACATTATGACGAAAGTTTCATATTCGAACACAATAAGTATAGATACATTTAACGCGAGCATGATAGAATTGCAAAAGATTGAGGATAATGAGAAGCGCCCTTGCTGGACATCTGACGCGGATGCGTCGGCTGTCGGGTGGCAAGGGAAAGGCAGCCAAACCATGATCACGCAACGCACCCACGTGGCGCCGTGGCAAATCAGATTATCACCAAGACGTAGATCGATCACACGGGCGCAGATTTCCAGAGCCATCTATCCGGCAGCCAAAAGGACTTTTGACCTGCTCATTTCAGTCATTTCGCTCATTGTACTGGCGCCATCGATACTGGCTATTGCCATCGCGATCAAGATCGACTCACCGGGACCGGTGATCCACGTCCAGCGCCGCGTCGGTCTCAACGGCCGAGTCTTTCGTTTCTACAAATTCCGGTCCATGACCAACGGCCACGATCATACACAGGAACA
>PHCA01000334.1 GCA_002842085.1 Chloroflexi bacterium HGW-Chloroflexi-1 | reverse complement strand
AATACCTGATACCCAATACCTGATACCCAATACCTGTCAGGTATCAGGTATTGGGTATTGACCCACAGGAGGTGCTTATGCCCCGCCCACTGCCAGTAATGCTCATCCACGGCTTCAACGGCGACCCGGGCGACTGGACCGACAGCGGCTTCAGGCAATACCTGCTGAACCACGGCGACCTGGAGCCCGACCTGGTGCGGCTGTTCCGCTATGGCCTGGCCGAGGACGGTACCTACAACAACCGCGGCGACATCCGCCAGATCGCGTCCCGGCTGGCCGGCGTCGGGCTGACCGCGGAGGAGATGCTCTCGTGCAGCGTGGATCAGTTGAGCCAGGACAGCGTCGCGCGCGGCGGCCCGGCCCCCGTGACCTTGATCGCCCACAGCATGGGCGGCATCATCAGCCGCTACTACTTGAGCTGCACGGCCCCGGACGGGTTCGGCGCCGCGTATCAGGGGCACGTGGGCCGGCTGATCCAGATCGCGTCCCCGAACCGGGGCGTGGAGCTGGCCAAGATCGCCAGCCTGATCCCGCGCGGCTCGCTGGGCTGGCGCCTGCTCCGTTTCCTGGAGAAGCTCGGGCTGGCCCCCGCGCTGCCCGCCGAGGCCATCGAGGCCTGGGAGGCGGACCTGACCGCGCGCCAGATCGAGGAACGGGCCACCATCGCGCCGGAAATGGCCGGCGAGGAAGGCCGTGTGCTGCTGTCCGAGACGCCGGTCTACAGCCAGTTGAGACCTGACAGCCCACTGCTGGCCGCGCTCAACGCGCCGGGCACGATGCCGGAGCATGTCGGGTGCCACACCTTCTATGGCGACATCCGGGTGCGGGTGCGCGTCACGTTGGGGGCGGGCGGACTGGCGCTCCTCGACCACGCGGTGAGCTTTGGGGACCTGGCCGTGCCGGCCGCCAGCGCGATGGAGATCCCGTATGTGCCGGCGACCCAGCATCCATACGTCACCGAGAAGTGCATCGAGCTCACACTGCGCGTCGCCCCCGCCGAAGCCGAAACGCGTTCGCTGGCCGCCCTGCTGCCGGACACCTCCCACGCCAGGCTCCTGTCCAACCCGGCCGTACAAGATGGGGTGTTGGCGGTATTGGGGTAAGTGGCTCGGTCGGGAGACCGGCCACAGCGGGTGGGGGGATCGTGCGGGCTTTCCTGGTGACCTGGCGAGCGATTCGCAGCTACTACGAGGACCTGTTCTTGCTGGTCGGCATGAGCGGCTTGTGGTGGATCGTGGGGGGTTTCTTCGTCGGCGGGGCGGTGGTACTGGGCTGGCCGGTGCTGCAAGTGGGTGGCCCGTGGTGGTTGATGCCGTTAGCGCCGCTGCTGGCCATCCCCGCCGGGCCCGCGACGGCCGCGTTGGCCAACGTCGTGCGGCGCGCGGCCCGCGAGCAACACGTGGATCGCAGCTACTTCTGGGAGGGGCTGCGCACGTACTGGCGCCGCGCACTGGCCTTGAGCGCGATCAGCATGACCGTGCTGTCGCTGCTGCTGCTCAACCTGCTCTTCTATCTCGCGCAGCCCAACGCGTTGTTGCGGGCGACGGTGGTCCTCTGGCTCTACCTGGTCGTAGCCTGGCTGAGCGCCCAGATCTATCTGTACCCCGTGCTGATCGGCCTGGAGCAACCCACCGTGCTCGACGCGCTGCGGATATCGATCATGCTCGTGTTCGCCAACCCGTTTTTCTCGATCGTGCTGGTCGTGCTGGCGATCGCTCTGACCGCGCTCAGCGTGGGCCTGGCCATCTTGCTGCTGCTGGCCTGGCCCGCGTTGATGCTGCTGATGGGCGAGCACGCGTCGAAGCTGATGGTGGAGCGCATCGGGGGGCCAAAAAAGG
>PHCA01000333.1 GCA_002842085.1 Chloroflexi bacterium HGW-Chloroflexi-1 | reverse complement strand
AAGTTCATGGTCTGAAAAATATTTATGTGCATAGTCAGGCAGTTGCATTGCTCAGGCCACGCGTTTAGGCACTACATGTTGATAACTTTCACAGAACGGTCTTGGTCGTTTTCCCGGGCCGGTGGGGGAGATTCAGGGCGTCATAAATCTGAACGTGGAAAGGTTCCGGCCGGGTCGATTTGCGAATGTGGATCATTTTACCGTCGTCTCTTTTCATGGTGGTGGTGATGCGCATGTGGGTAGAGAGCCCATTGCGGATCGTGGACCAGCTTTGCGTCATCCCCCGCTTGCCCAACTTGAAGCGAATGGCGTGCAGCACATGATAGGCCAGGACCGTGATGAAGAGATGACCGTCCACCCGGCGCTCCTTTTGATGATAGACGGGACGCAGCCCCAGCTCCGACTTCATGCTCCGAAAGGCATCTTCGATGTCGGTGAGCATGCTGAAGATGTCGAATAACGCCTGCTCTTTGAAATCCAGCCGGTTGGAACGGAGGCAGTAAAAACCGCTGCGGTCATCCTGCTCCCTTCTGTGCCAAGCGATCTTGGTCGCCAGGTTTGTTTTTTCATCCCAGGCAATCTCAATCTCGAAACGGCGGGCCACCCGCTTGAACCGCTCCTTGAGACGGCCGACCTTCTCCACCACCTTCTCGTAACGCTTGGTCCCATACTTCTTGCTCAGGGCCGCCTGTGTCTTGGCAAGCTCCTCCTCGAATCGTTTCTCGAAGCGGTTCCGGATGCCTTCCTCCTTGATCGCTTTGGCGCTGGAATGACAGTAGAGCTCGATCTCCCCGGTATCCGGATTATTGACCAGCGCCGCCTGGATCAGTCTCTGCTTGTCCTGCCTGACCGTGACCATCTCCAGCAATGACGGAACGTCGATCTTTCTCTTGCGGGAAACGACAAGGTAGCCATACCCGTGCTCCTTGAGCCAATCGAGATTCTTCTGCGTGCCAATCCCGGCATCCATCACAATCAGGGGTTTCAACAGCATGTCCGCAGTAGAAAGGGCCGCGATCATCCCCTCCAGGGTACCCGCCTCGCTGACGTTTCCGTCAAAGATGTCGCTTCTTTTGGGAAAGCCGTCGGCATCCAAAACCAGTCCCAGGGTCACCAGAGGACAATCCGTCCGCTTCTCCTTGGAATGGCCAAAGTGCGCCTTGCTGTTGTACTTCCCCGACCCCTCAAAAAAGGTATTGGTCAGATCATAGAGAATGAGCGTCTCCTGCAGTTGGAACAGGCTGCGCTCCCTCCCCCTCAGATGCGCTTCAATCTCCGACCGACACCGCAGAAGCATGTCCGCCGTCTTGTAAACCCGATCCGCGGAAAGCTTAACGAAGTCGGCGCCCAGCAGGTCATCCAGGGCCGTCACGCCCTGAAGCCAAAAATGGGTCGACCGCTCCGAGCCAGGCGCAATCAGCCGGGCGGCTATCACGCCGATTGCCGCATCAACGGCCGGCTTGTTGAAACCCAGATCCCTGAGTTTCTCCTCAAGCCCCAGCTCTTTGATCGTCTCATAGACAACATGCTCCGCACCAACGGTCCTGGCATGCTCATGATCCACCGAGCCCACGTCCACCCGCTGGTAATCCGGGGCGTCTGCAGCAGAAATCGTCTCCGGCAAGATGGACCTTCTGGAATCGCCGGTGATCTGTCGGGCATAGCGGTTCGCAAGGTTTTCAATCTCGGCAGAATAGATGAACAGGGGCGACTGACCGGTGACGATCTCCTCGATCCGGTTGGCCAGATCCTTCCACTGGTCTTCGGGCAGGGTGAACTCGCGCCCCAGATTGAGTATCGCTCGCTGCCGGGGACCCCGTTCGGTGCGGACGGACTCTACC
>PHCA01000332.1 GCA_002842085.1 Chloroflexi bacterium HGW-Chloroflexi-1 | reverse complement strand
GACGGCTATTACTTCGACGACATAGCCTTCGACAGCCCTGGCGCAACGATTGATCCGGCGGCGTTCAGGCCGGCAACCGGATTCACCGATGAACAGCTCGGGGCGATTCAGGCACGGAGCAGATACCTTTACGATAACACCGAGTATGCCATGCTGGGTTGGGGTGGCGGCGTCTGCTTTCTGGGGTTGAGTCTGCTCACGGAGCGCCTGAGCAACGTCACCATGGGGCTGCCCTCCGAGTGGATGGTCATGCTGATGACCGAAAAGGCAACCTGCCATGAGATGATGGACAAATCCGTGGAGGCTTCGATCAAGTGCCTGGCGCAGTTGCACGAAGCGGTCGGCGACAGATGTTTCGCCTGGGGCATCGCCGCCGACGACAGCGGCACCCAGCGCAGTGAATTCATCAGGCCGGCCCTGTGGGCGGAGATGATCAAGCCGCACTACGCCAGGTTGTGCGCCTGGATGCACCGCAACACGAACTGGAAGACGTTCTTGCATTGCTGCGGTTCGATCTATCACCTGATACCGCACATGATCGAGGCGGGCGTCGACCGTTCTGCCCACGGCCACGCCCGAGGAAGTCCGCGCCCACGTCCGGGAGCGCCTCGCGATCTTCAAGCCCGGCGGCGGCTACGTCTTCAACCAGGTTCACAACATCCAGCCCAATGTCCCCGCGGAGAACATCATCGCCATGCTGGACGCCGCCTACGAATACGGTTGATAACCTCCACTACAGCGAAATGGCGCAAGCCTATAGTATTACCCCGCGACATTCGCGTTGATCGCGAGAATCTTTAGCGGCGTCATTGCGAGTGGTTTTTGCGAAGCAATCGAGATTGTAATGACGAATGTAACGTATCCTTTCAATCTGTAGGGGCGCACCCTTGCGGTCGCCCTGGCGGGCAGGCGCAAGGCTTCCCTTCAGGCGGACTTCGACCACCAACCTCTTCGGCCAACTCGTGCCACTGAGCGTCGAAATCGTTCCGCATTGCGCCCTCCTCTCCAGAGAGGGCCTTATTCTACCAGACCCCCGCGGTCGAGCGCAAAACTCTGTATCACACCCGGGGTGAGGTTCCGCGTTGCCATCCCACCCCAAACGTGCTACAATTACCTCAGTTCCAGCTACCAGAAGCTGTCGAGGAGTCCAAACCCATGCTTAATCGAGAATATCTCTTACAGCGCATCGTCGTTGATCCGCGTGTGTTGGCAGGCAAGCCGACGATTCGCGGCCTGCGCATCAGTGTCGAGCAAATCCTGGCCGCGTTGACCGCCGGCGTGCCGATGGCCGATTTATTTCAGGATTACCCGGAACTAGAAGCGGCAGACATCCAGGCGGCGCTCGCGTATGCGCTCGAGCGTGTCAGCGAAGAGCGAGTCTACGCGCTGGCAGCGGTCGCATGAAGATCCTGGTAGACGTCGGCGTCAGCAAGATGGTCGAGGAGTGGCTCGCCCGCCAGAGATTCGATGTCAAGGCCGTCCGCGACCTGAATCCGAGTATGGCTGATTTTGACATCCTGGCGTTGGCGGTCACTGAGGAGCGCCTTGTCATCACGATGGATAAGGACTTCGGTGAGATGATCGTTCGGTCTGGTCTGCCGCACGCGGGGGTATTGCTCCTCCGCCTGGAGGACGCGACGAGCGCTGAGAAGGTCGTAGTCGTGCAACACATCTTCGCCTCCTATCTCGATGTGCTCCCCGGTCACTATTGCGTTTACCAACGCGGACGGCTGCGGGTGCGCGGCCTGCCAGGAAGCGCCAACTGACGACACAAGAGGGATCGTGACCACTCTCAACCCCAACATCCCCTCCCCCGAGCTGACCCAAGCCCTCAACGCGACCGCCAGGCGGATGCGTGCCATGAACCTGCGGCTGCTGACCCCGCCATGCTGAAGGCCATCAGCGAAGGCAGCGGCGTCCAGGTCGTGAGCGGCATCGCCCTGTACACCGAAGAGACCTATCCCGCCTGGGTCCGCGGGGCCACCGAGACCCGGCTCGCCGACTATTTCGTGCGGGAGATCGAAGAGGGCCGGGACGGCGTGCGCGCCGGGCTGATCGGTGAGCTGACCAGCCACAACGAGGAGCGGCCGGAGCCCGCCGCATACCGGCTGACGGAGGCGGAAAGCCACGTGTTCCGGGCGGCAGCCCAGGCCCAGCGGCGCACCGGCGTGGCCATCACCACCCACGCCTCCCTGGGCCGGGGAGGTCACGCTCAGTAACTACTACCTGCCGATCCTGGAGCAGGGCGCGTTCTGCAGCTTCGACCTGATCGGCTGGAATGAGCTCGCACCGGACGAAATTCGCGCCGAACGAATCGCGGCCCTGGTCCGGCTGGGTTACGCCCGCCAGATCGTCCTGGACAGCGACACCTGTCGCCGTTCTCAACTGCGCGCCAACGGCGGTCGCGGGCTCGATTTCCTATGGACGTCCTTCTTACCCCGCCTGGCCGCGCTCGGCGTGACCGAGTCCGAGATCGGCGACATGCTGGTGGACGCGCCGCGCAGGTTGTTGGCCGGGGCCTGACCGGGGCGCGCCGCGATGTATGTCATGCTGACAAGACTTACGCAATGGGTCGCTGAGCATCCCTTCACTGCGTTCAGGGCAAGCTCTGAGCGGCGGGTCAGCGGGGTTGGCTGACCCGTAGTCGAAGGATGCGGCGCTGCGGATGGCGCTCCGGCGTGCTTCGACTACGCCTGGCAAACCCCGCCAGGCTCCGCTCAGCATGCCTTTGCTGGGGTGACTGCGTAACTCCTGTCATGCTGAGCGTTGTTTGCGAAGCATCTCCGTCAAACTACACGAGATTCTTCGTCGCAAACCTGGCCGTCGATGGCGGCTGGACGGCCTGGTAGATCTCCCATTCGAGGAGGCTCCTTATGTTCCAACTCACCGGCATGATGTCGGCTCTGCTGACCCCCTTCGACGCGGAGGGGAACGTCAACTTCACCATCCTGTCCGATCTGCTGGAGTGGCAACTGGCGCGCGGCCTTACGGGCTTCTACATCCTCGGCTCCACCGGGGAAGGCCTGCTGATGTCGGAGGCCGAGCGCCGCACCGTTGCGGAGGCCGTTGTCCGGCAGGTCAAGGGCCGTGTGCCGGTGGTGGTGCATGTGGGCAGCCTGACCACGCGGACGGCGTGCGCGCTGGCCGCGCATGCGGCGGAGATCGGCGCGGACGCGACGAGTTCCATCCCACCCTTCTACTACAATGTCGGCCCCGAGGGGGTGAAGCAGTACTACATCCAGGTCGCCGCGGCGTCCGGCCTCCCCTTCTACATCTACAACATCCCCGGCGCCAC
>PHCA01000331.1 GCA_002842085.1 Chloroflexi bacterium HGW-Chloroflexi-1 | reverse complement strand
TAGTAGCGATCCTGGACGGCCACGTTGACGATGGTTTTCTGGCTGGCCGTGAGGGTATCGTATTTGCGCGGGATGAAGGCCTGGAATTGGGTGGAGTTGTTGATGCTGCTGCCTTGGCGGATGTGGTAGTAGGCGAAGCTGCGGGCGGCGATGGCCTGGGCCTGAATGGCGGTAGGGTGATAGGCGGCCGGCCCCATCTCCTGGGGAACGACGTCGCGCAGGTAGCGATCGTTGGTGGCTGTGCCTTCGATTTGGACGGTAACGGGATTTCCAGAGAAAGGGTAGGCAGTTGCGGGTGTTGTGCAAACATCGGGGTAGTTGGTGCAATGGGCACTGCATCCCCAGCGGTCGTTGCCAGGAGAGCACCAGGCAGCTTTCTTGGCGCCGTTAGGATACAGTTCATGCATCTCTACCGTGATGTCCGCCGGCGGGGAAAAGGAACTCATCGGTGTGGCGATTGACTCTGAAGCCAAACCGCCCCAAAGAACCAACGCCAGCAAGCCCGTTGCCAGTATATGGTATATGCTTCGTGTCATGGCTTGTCTCCAGCAAGGATGGGTGTCACGGTGATCAGGCATAGACGATCTTCCACCATGTCCAGACTATCGGGTTGCAGCAGTGGGCATTTGACGGCGATCGTGCGTCCATCGGGTGACCAGGCCAACTGCATGCCCGGGTCGCTACTGCCGCCCCCTAAGATATGTTCGGGCAACACAGGTAGCGAGTTGCCTGAGAGGACGCTAACGAGAAATGCTTTCTGGATGGGGTAACCTTGCATGGTTCCAACCTGTCCTAACGCTATGATGTGCTGGCTGTCCGGTGCCCAGATGATATCCCACACGTGACTCATGGCTAACTTCGGCCGTAGCTGCTCTCCTGTGAAAACGTCCAATATCGCGAGCTTGGTGAATGGCAATAGTTGGCCTCGGACACTGGTTGCAGTTGTGACCATGGCCAGGTAGTGTCCGTCTGGGCTCCACTTGGCTTCGAGTATCCAGGTTGGCCCTTGTTCTACCGATTCGATCCCCAAATCGACTTCACACCCTTGATTGGTCCTGCCATCAACCAGGAACAGGGCAGGATACGTGTAGAAGGCGATTTGTGAACCGTCTGAGCTCCAGACGGATCGGAAGTTTCTCTTGTTGGCCGGACGCTCGAACGATTTCCAGCGGTTCAAGTCAAATGGCATCGCCTGTGTTGTGCGGCTGGTGCTATCCCACAACAAGGGTCGCCCTCCAGTTGGCGCCGCGAAATAGATGAGGCGCTGGCCGTCCGGTGCAACAGCCAGCGATAACAGATCGACATCCTGCCCGACCAGATCAATTCGTTTCGGGTCGCCGTGGCTGACCCGTAGTTCAAGTCGTTGGGCTGCAACCGCAAGGTAGGCCACGGCTTGCGCGGTGGGAAGCCAGACCGGCTTTCCGCTGATGCTCACACGTTCACCAAAGACCTTCAAATCCCCACTCCGAACGTCGAATACCTCGATCTCTTCACCAAAGACCTCGGGATCGCGGCTGGTGATGAGAAGCTGCTCCCCGTCTGGCAGCCAGCCTGCAATGTCAATGCCCGATGTATTGGTGAGCACCACCTTGGGCTCTGAGAATGTGTAGTCATCCAGGGACAATCCGGACACCTCAGGTGCAGGACCATCAGGGAAAGTGCATAGTGGAATGAGGCGTGAGGCCTCGGTGGGTGGGGCAGTGGGACGTGGCGGTGCCTGGGTGGGCTCATGGCGGCTCGCAGTTGGCGTCGCCAATGGCGATTGTTGGACCGGTGCCGCGGGGGCCGGCCTGGGCCGGCTCTGGGTGATGAGCCATACTGCGCCGGCCGCCAGGGCCAGGAGCAGCAGCACGCTC
>PHCA01000330.1 GCA_002842085.1 Chloroflexi bacterium HGW-Chloroflexi-1 | reverse complement strand
GCGATCGAATTTCCCGTCACCGTGACGCCGCCAGCGTTGCACAGGAAGTCCGAGGCTCCGGCGGTAGTGGACGCAAACGGAAAACTGGCGCCGTACTTCGGCCCGGAGTTGTCTCCGGGCCGAAGTGGCATATGCTCTTCTCGTTCTCACGCAGATCAGGTTTCCCCGCAACGTCCTCGCCATCGAATGCCCCCCAATCTCGCTGACTGGCGCGGAATTGTACTCATCCCCCAGCACGCATCCTCTGCAAGCGCAATGACTACGATCGTGGCAAACAACCTGCCAGTGCGCGGCTTGTGAGCTTGTTGCACAGTTGACACCGCCCGCAAGCGCTGCTATACTTTTAACCGTTCACCTCTTCGGCGCGCTATTCTTCGCGGGGATCGAGGTACTGGCCTTCCGCATGCAGGTCGGTGGCGGGGGCATCCCCTACCAATTCCTGCTGATGCTGCCCTACCTGGCCACGCTGCTGGTGATGATGTTCGCCTTCCGCCGCGCGCGGGCACCCGCGTTCCTGGGGCAGAATTATGATCGGGAGAAGCGGACGTTGGCGTAGCCGCAAGCCAGTTGCACAGCGGGCAGTTTCGGGCTATACTCAGTATGTTCAAAGTGTTGTGTCGGCTGGGATATCTTCGTAATTTTTCGGGGAATCGCTCACTGTGGCCGGTCTCCTGACCGAGCCACGGTGGAGTTTCTTTGGTGATATACTGCCCGCCGTAGAAACCCGGTTTCTCTGAGAAATCGGGTTTCTGAGGAACAGAGAGGGTAATTCTTCGGAGGCATGATGGCTGAAGGCTCGACCATTTTGCAGGGCGCTGTGCAGTCGAACCGGGCCAACAGGCAGATCAAGTTCATCGTCGGCGGTGTGATCATCGCCCTACTGATTGTCTGGCTGGTCGTCTCGTCGATCTCCAGCACCGGCGCTTACTACCGCGAGGTCGGCGAGGTGTTGGCGCAAAGGGAAGCGTTGACGGGCAAGGCGCTGCGCGTCAGCGGCAACATTGTTACCGAGAGCATCATATACGACGCCCCGACCCTGAGCCTGAGCTTCAGTATCTCCGACCCGGCCGACTCGACCAGGCAGCTCCCGATTCACTTTCACGGTGTCCAGCCGGACCAGATCGGCCGCGAGAGCTCCAGCGCCATCGTCGAAGGCACACTGAGCCCCAACGGCGTCGTGGAGGCCAATAATCTACTGCTGAAGTGCCCCTCGAAATATGAAGAGTACGAGGAAATTCAGGTCCAGGCGGTCCAGTAGCAGGGAGCCGGGCCAGCCCCCCGCGTACGCGGGGGGCTTCGAGGTCACTTGTCTACCTGTTTCCCTTGTCTACCTGTTTCCTTGTCTACCTGTTTCCCTGTCTACTTGTTTCCTTGTCTACCTGTCTACTTGTTTCCTTGTTTCCCTGTCTACCTGTGACCGAGACACCATGACTGCAGAAGTGGCAATGATCGATCTGCGGAAACTGACCAAGGCGTTCGGCAGCAAGGTTGCTTTGCGCGGGGTCGATCTGCGCGTGACGGTCGGGGAGTCGCTCGTCATCTTCGGCCCCAACGGCGCGGGCAAAACCACGCTGATCCGCATCCTGTCCAGCTTGAGCCGGCCCACCGGCGGTTCTGTGCGCATCGGCGGCCTCGACCTGCGCACGCATGCCGACGGCATCCGCCGGCATCTGGGGGTCGTATCCCACGCGCCGCTGCTGTACGACAGCCTGACCGCAGAGGAAAACCTGCGGTTCTTCGGCCGGCTCTACA
This sequence comes from Chloroflexi bacterium HGW-Chloroflexi-1, assembly GCA_002842085.1. Taxonomy (GTDB): domain Bacteria; phylum Chloroflexota; class Anaerolineae; order CG2-30-64-16; family CG2-30-64-16; genus CG2-30-64-16. The sequence goes on along the minus strand of PHCA01000330.1, from coordinate 1,434 downwards.
GCCTCCCCGACCCGGAGCCGCGCATCACCGCGTTGCTCGAGCGCGTCGGGCTGGCCGGGCGGCGGGGCGACCTGGTCCGCACCTTCTCGCGCGGCATGGTCCAGCGGCTGGCCATCGCCCGGGCGTTGTTACATGACCCGGCGGTGTTGCTGCTGGACGAGCCGGACACCGGTCTGGACCCCCAGGCCGCGGAGATGCTGCACGGGCTGCTGGCAGAGCTGAGCGGGCGAAGCGGCGAATCAGCGAATCAGCGCACCATTGTGACGGTGACGCACAGCATCGAGCGCGGGCTGGCGATTGCGGATCGGGTCATCATCCTGGCAAACGGCCGGATCGTCTTCGACGCCGATGCGCAGGGGATGACCGCGGCGGAGTTTCGACCGTTGTATGACCGGTACGTCGGTTCGTAGTAACGACTTCAGTCGTTCTGGCAGCATTGAACGACTGAAGTCGTTACTTACGAAGACCAGTGGGCGCATTTATCACTTAGGGGAGTAGCAGACCTGTCAGGTTTCGTCCCCCAAGTTTTGTATACGCCCAAGACCAGTGGTTTAGAAACGGATCCACCATGGACTTTTGGCAGGCAGTGGCCGCCATCATCTGGAAAGACATCCGGGCTGAGTTACGGACGAAAGACATCTTCAGCAGCATGATGGTCTTTGCGCTGCTGGCGACGATCGTCTTCAACTTCGCGTTCGAGCTGCGCGTGCCCGACATGAAGATGGTCGCGCCCGGCATCATCTGGGTGGCGATCAGTTTCGCCGGCACGCTGGGGCTGAACCGGGCGTTCGTCATCGAGCAAGATAAAGGCAGCCTGGCCGGGCTGTTGCTGGCGCCGGTGGACCGCTCGGCCATCTACTTCGGCAAGATGCTGGGCAACCTGCTCTTCATGCTGGTGGTCGAGGTGATCCTGCTGCCCCTGGTGATGATCTTCTTCAACCTGACGTTGCTGACCTGGCAACATCTGCTCGTGCTGTTCCTGGGCACATTCGGCTTCGCGGCGGTCGGCACCATCTTCTCGGCCATCGCGGTCAACACCCGGGCGCGCGAAGTGCTCCTGCCGATCCTGCTCTTCCCGGTGCTGGCGCCGGTGCTGGTGGCCGGCGTCAAGATGACCGGCGCGCTGCTGGACGGCGAAATCTTCAGCAGCCTGGGCAACTGGCTGCGCCTGACCCTGGTCTATGACGTCGTATTCACCGTCGTGGCGTACCTGACGTTTGGGTATGTTGTCGAGGAATAGATTGGGAGTTGGGAGGTTGGTAGATTGGGAGTTGGTAGATTGGGAGTTGGTAGATTGGGAGTTGGTAGATTGGGAGTTGGTAGATTGGGAGTTGGTACTTGGGGTTCGCTCATTTTTTTAGACAAATCGGAGATTGACTCATCAAGCAGTTCCGATTTACATAAAGCGCGACGAAGCTCACTACTTTGGAGGAT
>PHCA01000025.1 GCA_002842085.1 Chloroflexi bacterium HGW-Chloroflexi-1 | reverse complement strand
CGTCATCGGGATATTCGTCGTCGAGGGGATGGTGATCGGAGCGCTCTCCTGGCTGTTTGCCGCTCTGCTCAGTTATCCTGTCGGGAAACTTCTCGTCGATGCGTTTGGGAGTGCTCTCCAAATGCCCATGGGCAGTTACCGCTATTCCTTCGGCGGGGTGGTGGGCTGGCTGGCGATTGTCTTGGCGCTTTCGGCCCTGTCGAGCCTGTGGCCGGCGCGCCAGGCAACCAGGGTGAGCGTGCGCGAAGCGCTGGCGTATGAATGAATCCATGTAACTACTCAGCTTGTCATTGCGAGGAGGCGTTTTTTGCCGACGAAGCAATCTCTGCGTTCAATGCCAGGAGATTGTGGCAATCTCGATTGCTTCGCAAAAAACGCTCGCAATGACACGGCGGCTGAGTAGTTACGAATCCATACTATCACCAAAGGAGATTACAATGAAAAGAACCCTTGTTATTGCCACAATCCTGATGCTCTTTCTTTCCGCTTGTGGTCAGAGTGGTGGTGGAACGGCGACGCCGACGAGGGGGGTGACTCCCCAATCCGAGCCGACGATCACCATCACCGGGAAAGCGGCGCCGGCAAAGTGGGCAACGCTGAGCGCCCCGAGGCGCAACTGTCGGTGCGGCAGGCGGAGGCCGCGCTGAAAGCGGCGCAGGCCCGCCTGGATGAGCTGAAGGCCGGCGCCCGGCCGCAGGAGCTGGCATCGGCACAGGCCGCCATCGATGCCGCCCAGGCGCAGTTAGCCAGGGTGAAGGAGGCCGCACGGCCCGAGGACATCGCATCCGCTGAAGCAACCCTGGCCACGGCACGCGCCGAACTGAAAAAAGTGCAGGCCGGCCCGGACGCCAACACGGCAGCCGCTGCCGCCGCGGATCTCACCAATGCCCAGGCTGCCGTGCGTCAGGCCCAGGCCGCCTACGATCAGATCAAGGGCAACGCCGACGCCGGGCTTTACCCGCAGGCGTTGCAACTCGAACAGGCTACTAACGCGCTGGCCGCCGCCACGGCCCGCTACCAGCAAGCGACTGAGGGTCCCACCTCCGCCGACCTGGCACGCGCCCAGGCCGGGGTCGCCCAGGCGGTCGCTGCGCTGGCCGGGGTGAAGGCAGGTCCTCGTCCCGCTGACAGCGCGGCCGCGGAGGCGGAGGTGCGGCGCGCCCAGGCCCAATACGATCTGCTGAAGGCGGGCCGACCTGAGCACGTTGCAGGTGGAGACCACCGACCTGGGCGAGGTGGATGTGGCGCAGGTGGCCGTTGGGCAGAAAGTCACGGTGACATTTGACGCCATGCCGGGGCAGTCCTTCAGTGGGCAGGTGAGCCGCATCTCTCCGCTGGGGGAGACAAGCGCCGGCGAGGTTCGCTACACCGCCGTGATCGAGCTGGAAGAGATTCCCCCGGCCATCCGTTGGGGGATGACGGCAAATGTGAGCATTGAGGTGAAGTGACAAAGGAGGTTGAGAAATGAGCAAAAGGACAAAAGTAGTCCTTATCGTGGCAGCGGCGCTGTTGTTAAGCGTCTCCTGCATTGGGCTGGGATGATGGAGGATACAGCAGGAGATTCGTTGCCGGCTCTACGAGATGACGCACGTCCTCGAGATCGGCAGCGTGGCTCCCGAGTTTGCCCTGGAGACCCTCGACGGCGAGGTGGTAGACTTGAGTCAACTCAAAGGGCAGGTGGTGCTCCTCGATTTCTGGGCGACCTCTTGTCCTCCCTGCAAGAAGGAACTGCCCGCCATCCAGGCCATCTATGAGGAGTACGGGAAAGACGGATTGGTCGTGCTGACTATCAGTAAAGACAACGACGAAGCTAAAGTGCGCTCGTTCCTGGAGGAGCCCGGCTACACGTTCCCATGTGCGCTGGAAGATGAGGCGATGACGGAATCCTATGGCGGCGGACTGGTTCCCTACGTCGTGCTCATTGACCGGAAAGGGATTGTGCGCTATACTCACAGAGGATACGATGCAGGCGACGAACGAGCCCTGATCTCCGAGATCGAGAACTTGCTGGCGGAGACAAGCCCATGAAATTGCAAAAGTACCACATCCTACTCTTCATCTCACTGGGGTTGCTGCTCCTGGGGTTGGTGCGCACCGAATTCCAGACCGTCTACGCGCACGCCCGGCTGTTGTGCCTTTCGTGCATGGGGCTGCAATGATGCTAAACCGCCTGGCCGGGCTCCTGCTCAAAGTCAGGCGCTGGGTGGTGCAGTTGGCGGCCTTTGGATTGTGGAACTCGCTGCTTTTCCCCGGGCTCAAGGCGCTGCCCTGCCCGGCGCTCAACTGTTACGGCTGTCCCTTCGCCGTCGTCGCCTGTCCCATCGGCACGCTGCAGCACTTTATCGTCATCCGCGAGGCGCCATTCTATATGCTGGGCGTGCTGGGGATCATCGGCGCGCTGGTGGGACGGATAAGTTGTGGCTGGCTGTGTCCCTTCGGCTTCCTGCAGGATCTGCTCTACAAATTGAAGGCGCCCAAACTGCGCCTCTCCAACCGCTTCGGCTGGCTGCGTTACGCTGTGCTCGTCGTCCTGGTGGGCCTCATCCCCTTCTTCACCCTCGAACCCTGGTTCTGCAAACTCTGCCCTACGGGCACCCTGGAAGCGGGAATACCCTGGCTCGCGCTGCGGCCCGACCTGCGCCACCTGGCCGGCTGGCTCTTCTGGTCGAAGGTGGGGATTCTGGTGTTCTTCCTGGCCTGGATGGTCTTCACCAGACGGCCCTTCTGCCGTTTCGTCTGTCCCCTGGGGGCGATCTACTCCCTCTTCAACCGCTTCAGCGCCCTACAACTGAGGGTGGACGAGAGCGCCTGCGCCCGGTGTGACCGCTGCCAGGAGGTCTGCTCTATGGACATCCGGGTCTACGAGAACCCGCAGAGCGGCCAGTGCGTGCGCTGCCTGGAGTGTGTCCGGGCCTGTCCGAAGGGGGCGGTGAGGTTGGCAGGGGCGGAAGAGTGAGCGTCATTGGGGCTGCCTGTGGCGATGGTAATCCTGGAGGTGATTTATCTCGCGCTTTTCTTTGGCAAGTATGTCCGGCATCTTCTGCTAAATAACAACAACATTGAGGGGGTATGAAAACCATGGAACCTGTTTCACCAAACGAGAGTTCACGCGACCGGGCGAAGCCTCGTGGTCGCCTGTACCGCGCCTTCGTCAATCCCGAGGAACGTCGACTGCGAGCCGGGGGGCGCATCTTCTGCTTCAGCGTGCTCTACCTCGCTTTGATGGCGGTGGAAATCACGCTGGCCCTCATACTATCAGGTGGGGAACTGCTTATCACGTCGTTCTCGCTATCATTCATCGTTGCGAACCTGGCGGTGACACTGCTGGCCGTCTGGCTGGCGCGGCGGTTCCTGGACCGGCGGCCCTTTCTCGACCTGGGACTGCGGCCGGAGCGCGGCTGGTGGGCTGACCTGTTCTTCGGCGCGGCCCTGGGTGGCGTGCTGATGGCCGGTATCTACCTGGTCGAATGGGCAGCCGGCTGGCTGGCGTTCAGTGGCTTTGCCTGGGATGCAATGGACTGGGGCCAGCTTTTGCTCCCCTTCGCTGTGGCTTTTTTCCTCTACGTGGTGGTGGGCATCAACGAAGAATTGATGATGCGCGGCTACGTGATGCAGAACCTGGCCGCGGGGCTGAATATGTTTTGGGCGGTGTTCATCTCTTCGGCCGTCTTTGGCCTGATGCACCTGGGCAACCCGCACGCCAGTTGGCTATCCAGCCTCAACATCGCCGTGGTCGGTGTGCTCCTGGCCGCGGGCTACCTGGTCACCCGTTCTCTGTGGCTGCCCATTGGCCTGCACTTTGGCTGGAATTTCTTCCAGGGCACGGTATTCGGCTTCCCGGTCAGCGGCGTGGGCGCGGACGCTTTTCATCTCATCCGCCAGACAGTGGCCGGGCCGGAGTGGGTGACGGGTGGCTCCTTCGGCCCCGAGGCGGGGCTGACGGGACTGGCGGCGGAGATAGTGGGCATAGCGCTGATCTGGCTGTGGGGGCGTGCAAGAGAGAGGTTTGATGTATGAAAAAGCAAACGCGGAAAGAAAGACGCAAGTGGCCCTGGCTCCTTATTCTGGGAGTCGCAACTTTGCTGCTGGCGGCGTGTCTGGCCGGCGCGATCCTGCTCGTACGCCCGTCTTTACGAGAAATACAAAGACCAGGACGTGGTCGTCCTGGCGATCAGCCTGGATACTCAAGAGAACAAGGTGGCCCGTCTTGTACAAAAGAAAGGCTGGACGTTCACCGTGCTCCTGGACAGCCAGGTGGAGGTAGCCTGCCGCTATGGGGCAAGCGGCATTCCCCGCACGCTGGTCATCGATCGGGAAGGCGTGGTGCGGCACGTTGAGGATGGCTACTCGCCGGGTACCAGGGAACTTCTGGCCCAGACGATAGAGGAGGCGCTGAAGTGAAGCTACGGTGTAGCTGTTCAGCCAGCCTACCAGGGCTTCCTCCAGCAGCGCCGGCAGGCGGTGTAATGAACCTTGCGAAGGTTTTGTAACCTTCGCAAGGTTCTTCGGTCACGTGGGGCCAGACCCGCAGGGTTTTGCAAACCCTGCGGGTCTCTGTTTCATGAGCTGTAGTTCTTCAGCATCAATGGCAGGTAGATTTTATAGTCCGCTATCCCGTACCAGTAGCCCAGCCCGGCCCGGTAGCCGGTGCTGGTGGACAGCCCATTGGCTGTCTGGCCGACGGTGAAGTTGACGCGGTAGTTGGTGGAACTGGCCGGCCCCCCACCGCCACCGGTCGCTGGCGTAAACCAATCCAGCCAGTAATTGGCGGAGTGCATCGCCAGGGCGCTGCCGGCCAGCAGGAAGAGGGCGAGCAGGACCAGGAGAATCGTTGTTCGTTTCATCGCGCGCCTCCACTAATAGTTGTGATCTATGGTAAAGCGTATCGCGCCGATCTCGATGTAGTTGGTATCATCGACGAAGACCAGGCTAAGGTGGAGGGCGATAACGCCCACCCCGGAGAGGACGTTGTTAGGACCGGGCACTGTCAGGTCGTACGTGGCAGCCGTGTTACTCGTTCGATTTGGATAGTCCACAACGAGAGCCACCCCGGTATCCACATTGGTCTGCTTGTACAGGAACGTCGAGTCAATATAGTTTTTCGTCCCGTCCTGGCACTTGTAAAAGATCGTCATGCTGGTCACCTTCATCGGCTGACCATAGAGGACGCTGGGGAGCGTGACCGGAAAGTAGACGGTCTTGTTGCCCACGGCGCCGCCGCGATAGATCTTGACCGCGCCGCTGGGCAGCATATCCCAACGTGTGCTATCGCCGCTCGTGTTCTTGACCATCGCCATGCCCGGCACAAAGACGTACGAGTCGGCGCCCTTGATGATCGCCCCGGGTCGCACGGTCCAGGCGTAGGGCGCCGCGAAGATCGGCTGGCGGGGGGTCATCTCCGCGTCAGCCCCCACCTTGATGCCCAGGTAGAGTTGATCGCCGTCGATGTCCGAAGCCGTGCAGGAGTCCACGTTCATGTTGAACAACTCGTTGGTCACGGCCACGGTGTCCGTGTCCGAGCAGCGCGCAACGCCGCCCGCCGCAACGTCGTAGATGCTGGCTATGATGCTGTAATTGCCGTTGCGGGGGTTACCGCTCGCATCGGTCAGCCGGCCCTGGATGGGCACGACATCGTCCAGCGCCGCTTCTGGTTCGTTTCCGGCCGGGGTATCGTCATCCGGCGCCGGCCCCTGGGCCTGGATCAGCCCCACGGCCAGGGACAGCAACAGCCCCACGATCAGTACGCCGATAAGCATTCGTTGTCCGTTCATTGTGCACCTCCCTTGAGTTGTGAATGAAATGGATGGAAACAGCAAGGACGCGGGTCATGGGTGCTCCCGTGAGGCGTGAAACGTAAAACGTGAAACGTGATGCGTGAGCCTCACGGATAGGATACCCCGCGCCGAGGCGGATGTTAAGAGTGCGGGGTACTGTTTTGGGGGGAAAGAGGCGGTACTGGGGTACTGATTCTGAAGGATGAAGGCGGAAGTTGGGTGGTGTTCAATCCACCCGGGCGGTTCCGCTCTGCTGCAGGCGGGCAGCCGGCCCGCTGACAGCGCGGCCGCCGAAGCGGATGTGACCTCCGCACGACCTGAGCACGTTGCAGGTGGAGACCACCGACCTGGGCGAGGTGGATGTGGCGCAGGTGGCCGTTGGGCAGAAAGTCACGGTGACATTTGACGCCATTCTGGGGCAGTCCTTCAGTGGGCAGGTGAGCCGCATCTCTCCGCTGGGGGAGACAAGCGCCGGCGAGGTTCGCTACACCGCCGTGATCGGGCTGGACGAGGTTACTCCGGCCATCCGTTGGGGGATGACGGCACGTGTGAGCATTGAGGTGAAGTGACGGCGAGAGCACTGAGACTCCAAACAGCCGGATTCGACTGAATCCGAGGTAGATTTTGTCGGTTTCACTAATTTTTCTTTTTTTGCCACGAACTGCACTAACTGAACCGAGCGTACAAGCGGGTCAAGGCCAACAAAGGCGCACCGGGCGCGGATGGGCTGACCGGAACGCAGGTGGAGAAGGTCTGCTGGGGGAATATGACGCGGGTGTTCGGTGAGGTGTTGCGGGACTAGCTTTCGCCAGCGCGCTCACCGGGCCCGGGTTTGGCCAACGTGTCGGCCAGCCCGCGCCACTGCAGGAATGGCTGTTCCTTGGGCCGCCAGTTCTCCCAGTCCATGAGCGCCATCGCCTCGTCGAAGGGCGTGAACACCACCCCGCGGCGCAGGATGCCCACGACCTGGGCGCCCGTCCGCTTTTCGGCGATGTCGCTCATGATCTGCTTCGCGGCGTGGGCGCCCAGGCGGCTGCCCTGGATGCGATCGAACGCGGTCGGCACACCCCCGCGCTGCAAGTGTCCCAGGATCGACTCCCGCACCTCGAACGCACCGTTGGACTCGGCCTCCATCACCCGGCGCACGAACTCGGTGTCATAATACGGGAACGCGTTTTCCGACATGATCACGATGCCCAGCTTCTTGCCTTTCCGGAAGCCCTCGCGTAACAGCTCGGTATCTCGCAGCAACGTCTCCAGCGTCGCGTTGTCCTCGGGCAGCAGCTCCATCTCGGCGCCACTGGCGATGCCGGCCATCAGCGCCAGATAGCCGCACCGCCGGCCCATGACCTCCACGATGAAGGCTCGATGCGCCGCGCCGGCCGTGTACTTGATCTTGTCTACGGCATCCACGATGTTGTTCAACGCCGTGTCCGCGCCGATGGTGATCTCGGTGCCGGGCAGATTACTGTCGATGGTGGCCGGAACGCAGATCATGGGGATTTCGAGCTCAGGATACCGGTGGCGCCCCTTCACCAGCGCGCCGACCTGTTCGTAAGTATCCATGCCACCCACCGCGATCAGGCCCCGGATGTCCCACTCTTGGATGGTATGAGCGATGTCCGGCAGGTCGGCGTCGGTGAGCTCGTAGCGGATGGCGCCCAGTTCGCTGCCCCCCAGGTTGATCCAGTTCTGGACATCCATCCAGCTCAGGTCCCAGATGTCGCCCCGGGCCAGCCCCTGGAACCCATCGCGTACGCCAACGACGTCTTGCCCTTCGTTGCGGGCGATCCGTAAGGCTGTCCGCAGCACGGCGTTCATGCCGGGCGCGTCCGGGCCGCCGGTCAGGATGGCGACTCGCCCTTTGTCGGCCAGCTCCTCTCGGGGCTCCGCGCGCGTCAGCGTCTTGAGCAGGTCCAGCGAGTCGAGGAAGCTCCGGCCGCGCAACGCGAGCGCGTTTTTAAAATTGCCCTGGTCGATCTCGGTGTTGACCGCCTGGCTCTGGGCGATCACTTCGGTCAAGGGTGTGGCCTTGGTCTGGTTGTTGACGAGACCGATCATGACCGGCGTCGGGTCCGGCCCGGCGATGTATTCGACGGCCGCTTCACCCAGGCGGGAGGACATCACGCGCTCGAATGCGCTGGGCGAGCCGCCGCGTTGCACGTGGCCCAGCACGGTCACCCGGGCCTCCACGCCCAGCCGGTTCCGCAGGATCTCCTGGATCGTGTCGGCGCGGATCGGCAGCCCGTCAGGGTGACGGGCGCCTTCGGCCACCAGGATGATGTCGTGGCGCCGGCCGGCTTCCCGGCCGCGCTTCAGCGCCTCGGTCATCCGGTAGTGCCAGCGGGCGTCCAGCTCCTCTTCCGGGATCAGCACCCAATCGGCCCCGGTGGCGACCGCGCCCATCAGCGCCAGATAGCCGCACCGCCGGCCCATGACCTCGACCACGAAGGTGCGCTGGTGCGAGTCGGCCGTGGAGCTGAGCCGGTCGACGGCCTCGACGATGGTGTTGAGCGCGGTGTCCGCGCCGATGCTCATGTCGGTGCCGTACTGGTCGTTGTCGATGGAACCGGGCAACCCTACGATGCGGAACGGTTGGGGGTTTTGCGCCAGCTCGGCCGAGAGGGCGCCCTCGGCCGCCAGCGCGGCCAGGTGGTCGCCCCATTCCTGGTACAGGTAAAGCGCGCCGGTCAGCGAGCCGTCCCCGCCGATGACCACCAGGCCATCGATGCCGGCGTTGACCAGGTTGCGCACCGCCTGCCGGCGACCGGGGATCGTGCGGAAGATCTCGGACCGGGCCGTGCCCAGGATGGTGCCGCCCAACTGCAAAATCCCGCCGGCGCTGCGCCAATCGAAACGCTGGTACTTCGCCCCCCCATCGACGACCCCCTGCCAGCCCTCGTGGATGCCGACTACCTCGACACCCCGGTCGAGGGCACATCGGGTGATCGCTCGGATCGCAGCATTCATACCGGGCGAATCGCCGCCGCTGCTGATGATGCCGATACGCATGGGAGTGCCTCCTGATGTACTACGTAGTGCGTGGTGCGTGGCGCGTTTACAGTGAAAGTATATCACGCCTGGCGCATTCGATCAAACAGCGCAGGATGAAAAGAGGGCTTGTCAACTGAGCGGAATTGCGGTATGATGACGGTAAAAGTGATCGCCAGGAGATGATAGACATGCCGACAGTCTCTCTCGACATACCGGAAGCTCAGATGATCGCGTGGGTGCGCCAGCTTTCGCCCCGAGGAAAGCGGACAGTCCTGAAGACGCTGATACCACAGCTCGATGAGTTCGAGGCCCTCGTGGACTACGGCGAACAGCAGATGCGCGATCTCTGCGCCCGCCGAGGGCTGAATTGGGGGCAACTCACCGAGGATGAACGCCAACAACTCGTTGATCGGCTGCTGCACGAGGCGTGATTGTGTCTCAGCGGGTGGTGTTCGACACCAATACCTGGATTTCGGGCCTGCTTTGGCGCGGCAAGCCATATCAATGCCTGCTGCTGGCACGCTCCAAAGTCGTCCACGCCGTGTACTGCGAGCCAATGGTCGGCGAGCTCTCCGAGAAACTGCGCGCAAAGTTCGGTTTCTCGGAGAATCGCATTCATGCAATCGTGTACGATTTACGACGTGTTTCTACCAGGGTCGAGATCACCGGTGAACTTCACGTGGTCGTCGATGATCCGGACGATGATAAGTTCGTGGAATGTGCGCTCGTGGCCGGCGCATCGGTGATTGTTTCAGGCGATCATCACCTGCTGGAACTCGGCTGTTATGAAAATGTGAGCGTTCTCTCGGCGGCGGAGTTTATGGCGCTCTGTAGATCGCGCGAGTAAACGTTACCTGCGCGGCGTTTGAAGATCCTCGTTCCGTTTCCCCATTTCCGTGTTATCCGCGCGTAGCACAAGGCGGGAGTACCGATGAAGCCGACCGTGATTGCCTTCCGCCTGGCCTTCCTGACGGCCCTGCTCCTGATGCGGCTGGAGCTTCCCGCGGCGTGATCTTCGTGCTTCGCGATCTTCGCCGCCTTCTCAGAAAATTCTCGTCTGTCGTGCAAGGATTCAACTGGTTAGGCTCAAATACCCGTGCTGGCGCAAAACTCTGTATCGCACCCCGGGCCTGACAGCCCGCTTACGAGCCTCGCCCCTACTCGGATCGTCCCCCAAGCCGTCTTGGCAGACGCGCTCTGATCACCGCGAAGTCCTCGCCGCGGAACGTGCCCAGAAGCAGCAACCCGCAGCAGTAGGCCAGAAATCCGGCGGTCAGCGCCAGCAGCAACGGCACGCCCACCCGCACCAACCCCCAAACCAGTGCGGCATCGAGCGCGGCAGCCAGAGTTGGACGACCAAGCAGATTGATCCAGGGGATCGGCGCCAGGTAGCGATGGACGGCCCAGGCAAAGGGGATGAAGAGGGACAGCTCGGCCGGGATCAGGATCGCTGCGGCCGCCAGATAGCTGTATTCTGGCACGAAGATCAGGTTTGCCAGCGCTGTGAAGCCCACGCCGATGATGAACGCCTTGGTGAGGAATCGCTGTCGGTTGATGGCGATCAACACGTACTGGGTCACCGAGTTGACGAAACCGATGGGGATCGACCAGATCATGATTCGCAGCGCATTGGCGGCGCCCGGCAGATAGGCTGGACCACTCTGAATATTGATCAGTAGCGTCGCTGCAAAACTGAAGAAGACAGCCAGTGGGAGCGCGGTGATGAAGAGCAGTTGCACCGCCAGCCGGTAGGCCTTGATCAGCGAGTCCGTACCCGACCGAGCATAGCGGCTCATCAACGGAAAGATTGCGGCCGTGAAGTAGGCGGGGATCACGTTCAGCCCATCCAGCCAGGCCGTTCCCGGTGAATAGAGCCCCAGCGCGGTCGCGCTCACAAAGTATGGCAGGGTGAACTGGCTGATGCGCCAGAGAACGGTTACCAGTAAATGATTGAGCATCAAGGGGCCGGATTCGTACAGCATGTAGCGCTGCAAGCCCCAGTCGAGCGCGCCTCGCACTCGCGTCCGTATGGAGGCCAGGGTGCTGGAACATAAAGCAGCCCCGGCGCGCTTCAGCGCCTCTGCACCTCTGCCCAATGGCTCGACAGGCAGCACCTTGCGGCGTAGGATGACGTACAGACAGATGACCTGGACGATGTTAGTCACCAGTGACACGCCTGCCAACCCGACGAAGCCCCAGCTCAGCGGCGGAAGCAGGACCAGTGCGCTCAGCGCGACCTTGCCCACGGTGATGGCGGTGGACAGTCCACCCGTGTACTCCATCTTCTCGAAGGCGTTGAACGTCGCGTCCAGGGCGTCGGCGATATTCGCGAAGAAGAGGGCGCCAGCGAAGAGGGCTACAGCTTGCGCTTGATCAGGCGTCAACTGGCCCCGGAACCAGTAGGCCAGGCAAACCAAAGCCATCAGTGGCAAGCTAAGCAGCCACAGACCGGCACGCAGGCCGACCACGTTTCGCAGGTAACGGTTGGCGCGGCTCCGGTCGAATGCCACGTCGCGGGTTAGCAACGTCTGCAGGCCAAAGCGTGTCAGAACCTCGAAAATCAGGTAGACCGAGATAGCAAACGCGTAGCTACCCTGGCCAGTCGGGCTGAGGATGCGCAACCGCAGCATACTGAAGGCAAAGTCAATGCCCCGGTTCAGCAGCGACGTCACCATCTGCACCGCGCTGTTCTTGGCGACCGTCCCGACTTCGCTGCGTTCGCCGCGGTAGTAGCGACCCCAGGCCCACCAGCCGGCCAGCAGCAGCAGCGTGACCGCGGCCAGGAAACTGGTGTAGACCCCCAGCAACATGCTGCGGGGTGAGTAGACGAACCGGATCGTCCACTGGCCGGCCTTGTCCAGATAAACTGCTCGGAACGTTCCGTCCGCCCGGTAGATCGGCAACTGGGTCTCGATCGATTCGCCGGTGGCAGTGGCGCCCTCTCCCACTGCTCCGAACGGCCGCAGATACGCCTTCCAGCCCTCGAAGTAGTTGTCGGTGTAGACCAGCCAGCCCCGGTCGTCGATGTTCACGTCGATAAAGATCTCGCGATTCCCACGCTGGCTGATGCGCGCTTCGCGCAGCGTCGGGGATGCCGGAGGCGGCGCCGTGTCCGGGCTCAGCCCCTCGACCACGACCACCTGGGCCGGGTCTATCGTTTGCAGGGTGTCCAGGGCCGCGGTCTGGTCGGGGGCCGCCACCGCTTCCGGCACGATGAAGACGCGCGGGAACGTGTTGCGGTTTTCGTAGACCTTGACCTCATCATCGTAGACCAGGTCGTAGCCGGCGTTGGGGATGGTGTGTGTGGTGACGACATAACGCACGCCCAACAGGCGCAGCAGCGGGCTGTCCAGCGCGTCGTAGTTGGGCTGGCCGTCGATTTGGGTGTAGATCGGCGCGATGCGATTGTAGAGCAGATCGTCCTGGCGCTGGATGCGACTCATGTACGCCACGTACTGCCTGGGGATGATCGAGTCGTAGCCCCGCACATCTTCCAGCCCGTATGGCATGGCCGTGTTGGCGTTCAGCGTCTTCTCGCCCGGCGCGTCGAAGCTGGTCAGCCGCCACGGCTGGGCCGGATCACGCTGATCCTGCAGCCACTGCACGACCGGCGGCTTGAAGTCGAGCAGCCTGCGATCGGCCGCTGTGTTGAAGCCGTGGCCGAAGAGCCAGAGGTCGGCGACCAGCAAGGCGATGAGGGCGAACGGCCAGATGTGATGACAAGGTGACCAGGTGACCAGGTGACCAGGTGACCAGGTGACAGTTGCGCGCGCCCTTGTTTCCTTGTCTCCTTGTTGCCTTGTTGCCTTGTTTCCTTGTCTACTCGTCCCCCACACCAACCACAGCCCCGCCAGCCCGGCCAGCACCCCAAACCGCGCCAGCCCGACCGCCTCATAGCTCCAGGCCATCGCACCGTCCGCGAACGCCCGCTCCCGCGCTAAATCGGACCACGCCAGCAGCCTGTCACCGAGCCCCACGAACGGCCCCGGCACAAGCATGCTGACCAACACGACGATCAGCGCGCCCGCTCCGGCCAGCACGGCCAGCCAGCCGAGTGCACTTGCGATTGCGGATTGCGGATTGCGGATTGCGGATTTGTGCCCCCCCGCGTTTCGATCCGAAATCCGAGATCCGAAATCCGAAATCAGCCCGTCGAGCCCGAATCCGGCCAGCACGGCCATGCTCAGCGTGTAGGGAAACACCCAGCGGAAGGCCGAGTGCAATTGGCTCCAGCCGGGCGCCAGGTAGTACAGCAGCGCGTAGAGCGGCGTGCCGAATGCGAAGAGGAGGGAGAGGATGGCCAGGGTCGCAAAGAGGGCGATGTGGTGGGGGTTGGGCGCCGGGTATTGGGTGGCGGGTATTGGGTATTGGGTATTGGGTATTAGGGATTGAGTATCAGGGATTGGGTATTGGGTATCAGGTATTGGGTATTGGGCATTGGAGATTTGGGAATTGCGATTCGATCTGGTCCAGGCCCCGGCCTTCCCCTTTCCCAATACCCAATACCCAATACCCACGTCCAACACTGCCACCGCCGCCAGCAGCAACGTCGGGATACCGAGATAATTGCTTCCCTCGACATAATTCTTCACGCCCCAGTCGATGGTGTTCAGCGGCTCGCCCAGCGCGTTTTGCGTCACCGCGTGCCAGGTGCGGGTCCAGATATCGAAATACGCGTGATGGCTGGGGTTGCCGAAGATGTCCGGCAGCAGGAAGGTGGCGATCTGACGAGAGGGCCAGGCCCAATCCCGGATCTGTTGCAGGCTGGCGGAGCCTTCGCGGAAGCTCTGGTGGACCAGCTCGTAAAGCGGCAACAACTGGACCGCGCCGATGGCCAGCCCCAGCGCGACCATGACGATCAACCAGCCAGCCAGCCGGGCCAGTGGTCGCCAGGTGCGCAGCCGCCGCCACGCGCCGAACAGCCGCCAGGCCGCGTAAAACGCGCTGACCAGCAGCACGTAATAGGTGATCTCCACATGCCCGGCGAGGATTTGCAGGCCCAGGCACAGCGCGCCGCCGATGACGTAGGGAGCGGGAGATTGGGAGATTGGTAACTTGGCAGAGTGGGCACGTGCTCGATCTGCCGATTCACCAGTTTCCCAATCTACCAATCTACCAATTTCCCCACCTACCGATCTCACCACCAGCTCGATCATCACCAGGATCAACGGCAGCCAGGCGGCCGCGGCGATGATCATGGTGAAGTTGACGCTGACGATGAAAAAGCCGGAGAAGGTGTAGGCGACCGCGGCCAGGACCGCGGCCGGCCGGCGTTGTCCCAAAACCCGGGCGAAGACGTACATCCCCAGCGCGGCCAGCCCTAATTGCAGCCAGGTGAAGATCCCATAGGCGAGCCAGAGCGGCAAGATGTAGAAGAGGACGCTGAGCGGGTACAGGGCCGACTGTTGGCCCGCGGCCATGAATGGCGAGCCGGCGAAGAGACGCGGGTTCCACAGCACATCTGCCGGGCCGCCCGAGCGCAGCGCCTCGACGATCAACGACTTCCAGGCGTAGTTCTCCAGGATCAGATCGCTGATCAGCGGGTTGTGGGGCACACCCACGCCAAACGCCCCGGCATAACTCTGCCAGGGCTCAAAGGCGAAAAGGTTGTCGACCGGGAGCAGCGTCTTGCCACCCAGCGCCTGCGGCGCGAACCACAGCAAGGGCAGCAGGAGCAAGATGAGAGCGATTCCGATGTCGAGCCTACGGGAGGATTTCATGATTGATATTGGGTATTCGGTATTGGGTATTCGGTATTGGGTATTCGGTATTGGGTATTGGATATTGGAGAATGGAGTCCAGTATTCGACCCCTGTGCTCGTCACGGACACAAGGTGAGTTTCTTGCAGCCTGTCACCGCTTCATCTTGTCACCGTCCGATGCGTAGCATCGGCGTCACCTTGTCACCTTTGTCACCGTCCGATGCGTAGCATCGGCGTCACCTTGTCAATTATGGCTTCCAGCTTCCAGCCCGCGGTGTCTCCACCAGATCCGAATCACGTCCACCGCGCCCTGGAGCTTCACCGGCACGCTCATCTTGGATTTGCCGATGCGCCGGTCTTCGAAGTAGATGGGGATTTCCAGGATGCGATAGCCCAGGCGTTCGGTCAAGCAGGTCATTTCCACCTGGAAGGCGTAGCCGTTGGATGCCACGCGTTCCAGCCCGATGCCGAGTAACGTCGTCCGGCGCCAGCACTTGAAGCCCGCGGTGATGTCGTGGGTTTGCAGGCCCAAAAGCCGACGGGACCACACTTCATTCGCCCACCAGCTCAGGAATCGACGCCACCAACTCCACCGTTCGTCCAGTTGGCCGCCGGAGGTGTAGCGCGAGCCTACGACCACGTCGAAGTCTTGGATCGCTTCCAGCATGGCCGGGATGGTGGTAGGTGGGTGGGAGAAATCTGCGTCCATCTGGACGATGAAATCGGCGCCCATGTCCAGCGCCCGCGTGAACCCGTCCAGGTAGGCGTGGCCGAGCCCCTGTTTTTCAGGGCGATGCTGGACGTACACGACACCGGGGAAACGCTCGACCAGTAGATCGGCGACGCGTCCGGTCCCGTCGGGCGAATTGTCGTCCACGACCAATACGGCCAATCCGGGGATGGCGAGAGCGTGCAACTCGGCCACCAGCGCGGGCAGGTTATCCGCTTCGTCGAAGGTCGGGATCACGACGAGAATTTTGGTGGTTGGCGCCGCGGTGCGTGTGGCGTTTGCGTTGGAAGGCATAATTCGCGATTTTACCATGTCAAAAGTGAAAGGTCAAAGCGCCCCCACGCACTTATCAATATAGACATCCGGTATTTTCTCGATAATCTGGGGGGGGGCTGTGGCCGGTCTGTGACCGAGCCACCCGTGGCTCGGTCACAGACCGGCCACAGCGGATTGTGCCCCCGAAAAACTGAGAAGATACGACATCCGGGTTGACGCGTGACTGAGAAGATTCGCCCCAACACGTGTCGCAAAAGCAGTTGCCATTTGCGGCCTGTTGCTATATAATCAGAGTATAGCCCCGCTAAGGACTGAGGATTAAATAACTTGGGCGAATCTCCCGTTTAGCCTTGCGAAGGTTCCCGAAGACGCCATTTCTAGCCCAAGTCGGGGCAAAAACCTTCGCAAGGCTAATTTAGCCCGCTGTCCACAAATGTGAAAGTTATTCGATCACGATTCCTTAGCCTGAGGACCTGAAGAGAGGACGCCCATGGGCCGCGAGCCAAACACCAAAACGGTTCAAATCCTTCATATCGGTCGCGTGGACGCCAATCACGAGAAGCTGTGGCAGCAACTCCAGCGGGAGGGGATTACCGTCGCCTTTGCGCGCACACAGGTGGCTTGCCTCCAAATGGCCCGCGATCTACAGCCCTTGATCGTGGTGATCAACACCGCCGACAGTCACTTCTCCGGCGACCGGCTGTGCCGGACGTTGGGACGGCGTCTGCCCGGTGCGCAACGCCTGTTGATTGCCGAGCAAGGCAGTGGCCTCAACGTGCCTTGCGAACAGCGTCTGGTGCGTCCCTTCACCGGCCGCAAGCTACGCGAGTCGCTGGATAAACTGTTGGATGCCGCCGCGCTACATGTCCTCAGGGTCGGCCCGCTGCAACTGGATCTGATCTCACGGGTTGTCATCGGCCCGGAGGGGCGCGAACATCTGACTCCCAAAGCGTGTCAGTTGCTGGCAACCCTGATGCAACATCCCAATCAGGTCATCTCCCGGAAGGATCTGATGGGGCGGGTCTGGGACACGGTTTATCTTGGCGATACCCGTACGCTGGACGTCCACATTCGTTGGTTACGGGAGAAGATCGAGTCTGACCCCAAACGTCCCAGCTTGCTGCTGACCAGGCGCGGGGTCGGCTACCTGCTCGCCATTCCCCAGCCGGACCCCTCGACCGACGACGCGTCCGACGACGCGTCTGACGACGTGTCTGACGACGTGTCTGACGACGTGTCTGACGACGTGTCTGATTTGGGCTGAGTGGCCCGGCCTCGGTCAAAAAACCAAAATCGGCGCCGTAGGGCGCCGATTGGTATCGGGGAGGGGGGCCAATCGCCTGGCCAGTCGCCTGGCGACCGCTTCAGGATATCTCTTTGGCCTTGTGCAGGGCGGTCACCAGGCGCGATTTGCGGCGGGCCGCGTTGTTCTTGTGGATCACGCCTTTTTCAGCGGCTTTGTCAAGCGCGCTCAAAGCCGGTTTGAGTGCTTCCTCGGCCTCGGTCAACTTGCCGGCCGCGAGCAACGCGCGCACCTTCTTGATTTGCGTACGGGTGCTGTTGCGGACGATGCCTCGATAGACGGCCCTGCGAGCGTCGCGCCGCTCAACCTTCAGTGCAGACGGGTTCTTTTTTGTGTCAGGCAACTTATAAGCCTCCAGGAATCTACTGCTTTTTGTCCGGACAATCTCGATCACCAACTATACCCCAACTGGCGGTTTTTGTCCAGTTTGCGGGGGTGGTCTCACAAGGTCAGGGTAGCGTTCTGCTGTCGAGCGCAGCACATCGTCCATCGCCTCTTGCACATAGGGGTAGGCCAGCCAAACAGAGGCCGCCCCGAACAGCCCGCCGGTAACCAGGCGCAAGGGCCACGTGCTTTCGCGCCACCCGATCAATTGCGTGCCGCCGCCGATGGCCAGCGGGACCAGGAATAACGCATAGCCCCACAGCGGCAGCTTGGGCAACGGTCGGCCCGCCCGCCGCAACCCGCCCCGGAGCATCCCGAACAACAGCCCACTCAGCAGGATACTTGCATAGATGGCCACATCGCGCTCGCAGAACGCGACCTTGAAGCCGGTCTCGGGCGTGCCGATGAAGCGCAGCAGTTCGCGCTGCCAGAGCGTCATGCCAGGCGGCAACGCCTCAACCGCCTCCAACTGCGTGACGTTGTAGGTCGTCTGCGGCCCGAAAAGGAAAAAAGAACGCTCCGGCAACTGGTGACAGGTCGGGCTGTAGACGGTGTAGATCAGCCGGCCCGCGCGGGCGCACGTGGGGCAGTCTCCGGTCGTGCCCAGGTGCATCAGCGTCGGAGCCAGGAACGGCAGCGCGATGAAAACTGCCACGACGACGTTGAACACGACCAGCCAGTGCCGCGCCAACCAGCCGACCATCCGATCGACAGCCGCGGCCACCAGCGCCGTTTGCCGATTGCCGATTGCGGATTGCGGATTGCGGATTGCGGATTGCGGATTATTTCTTGTCACCTTGTCACCCTGTCACCTTGTCACCCCGTCACCCCGTCACCGCCACCGTCCCATCCGCCACGGCCGTGCCGCTCAGGTAGCCGATGTAGGCCGGGATCAGCGGCAAGACGCAGGGTGACAAGAACGAAAGCAAGCCGGCCGCGAACGCGATGGGGATGTTGAGCGCCGACGCGGCCCCCAGCTCCACGCTGGCGAGGCCGGCGCCGAAACGGGAGACGAACAGGATCGAGATGAACGCCAGCCGATCCATGAACAGCAGCACCCCGACGAAGATCAGGAACAGACCGGTGATCTTCGAGACCACCCCCAAATAACGGTTCATGCGGCGCAACCAGCCGGTCATCGCGCTGAACGCGGCCCCCGTCAGCAGAAACGAGATGCCCAGGCCGAGCGAGTAGACCAGCAGCAGCAGCGCGCCCAACCCCACCGTCTGGGTGTCGCTGGCCAGGAAGTAGATCGCGGCCAGCACCGGCCCCACGCACGGGATCCAGCCGGCCGAGAAGAATACGCCCATGAGTGCCGAGGACAGGTAGCCCCATTTGCGGTCGGCGCGCACCTGGACCCGGCCCTCGGTGTACATCAGCCACGCCAGGCCATCGACGAACGCGATGTAGCCGCGGCTCACCGGGTTCCTATCGCCGCCGGCCCGGCGCACTGCGGCCGCGATCCAACCCAGGACCCCGGCGACTTGCAGCCCGAAAATGATCAGGATCGCGCCGCCGAGCTTGACGAAAGTCGGCAGGAATTGGTTGATGGCATACCCGAAGAACGCCACCGACGCGCCCAGCGTCACGAAGATGACGCTGAAGCCCACGACGAACGCCAGGGCGTGCGAGAAGGTTTGCCAGCGGTTTGCTGGTGTCATTCTGTTAGGAAACGTCCTCTCGGTGCACCAACTCTTTGAGCAGCGTGATCTCGCGCTGGAGATTGCTCTGCCGGCGCACCATGCTGAAGATCAGGGCGAACGACGCAGCCCAAATGATCAGGTATCCAGCGACCATATATGTCATGTGAGTGACTCCTTGGCGAATAGCAGATGGCAGATGGCAGATGGCAAATGGCAAATGG
>PHCA01000329.1 GCA_002842085.1 Chloroflexi bacterium HGW-Chloroflexi-1 | reverse complement strand
CCTGCCGCTTTTCGACGGACGGCGGCCTGTGTAATCTTCTCACCAGGTGCTAGAATCTTCGCTCTGAAACGCCCAGGAACCCTGGCAAAAGGAGAAACCATGACAGCTATCGCGAAGGTCAAGCGTGAAGTTTACTTTCGGCATCCCGAGGAGCGCGGGGCCGCGCTTGTCAACGCCGCCTACGTCGGAACCGGCCTGCGCCGCCGCGAGGTGCTGAGCTTCGAACAGTACGACGACTGGGTCGAGGGCCAGCGCGTCCGCACGTCCAACGACAACGGCAGGACGTGGTCCGACTGGGAACTCCAGCACGAAACGTGGCCCGAGAAGGACGGTTTCTCGAAAGAGGAAGGCCCAGTCGCGTCCTGGTACGACCCCGCGAGCGGCAGGCACGTTCAGTTCGTCTTCCAGCGGATCACGATCGGCAAAGGCAACGAGGCGATCGTCAAGAACTGGCAGACGAGCGAGCAGACTTACTTCGACCACAACTTCTGGCAGACTTCGGACGACGACGAGTTGACCTGGGGAGAGCCCCATCTGCTCGAATACGAGGTTGGCGCCGACTTCGATCCCGACAACTGGGGAAACGAAAAATACCTCCGCCAGAACCAGATGTATGGCGGCTACGCAGCGGTCGCCACACGCGCGGGGACGGTCGTCTACCCCTCTTGCGGCGTGCCCATGGCGATCACAGACCGGGGGGAAAAGGAGCCAGTCAGCGGCATTCTTTGCTTTGTCGGCAAATGGGACCCGGCGGGAAAGACCTATCTATGGGAAGTGTCGGAGCCGATTTACGTTCCGCGCCGGGTATCCGGGCGCGGATTAATGGAGCCGGTCATCGCGGAGCTCCTGGACGGCCGCCTGCTGCTCGTGATGCGCGGCTCGAACGACGTGTTTCCGAAGGACTGGAACGGCACGGTCGAGAACGGCGGCCACAAGTGGATCACCGTCAGCGACGACGGCGGCCGCACCTGGAGCCCGGTCACGGACTTCCGGTACGACGATGGCCCCGGCTGCTCCGGCACAGCCGCACCGGAAAGCTATATTGCTTCGTGAACATCTCTTCTGGTCCGACACAAGGAAATCACCCCCGGCATCCGCTCTACATTGCCGAGGTGGATGAATCAATTCCCGCGCTCAAAAAAGACACCCTTACCGTGATTGACGACCGCAATCCAAACTCGGACACGGAGACGGTGCAGCTCTCCAACTTCAGCATGTTCGAGAACCGCGAGACCGGCGAGATCGAGCTGTATCTGACCCGCTACGGCGAGCGGCCCGACTGGCGCATGGCGGACGCCTACAAGTACACAATTACGCTTTTCTGAGGAGAGCGTAAGAGAAGAGGACACATGCTCGAAGAACTGATCCACAAGAACCGTAGTTACCGCCGTTTCCACCAGGAGGTCCCGGTGAGCCTTGAGACTCTGCGTGCGCTGGTCAACCTGGCACGGCTCTCGGCCTCGGCCGGAAACCTGCAGCCGCTCAAATACATCCTCAGTTGCGATCCGGAGACGAACGCGCGCATCTTCCCGCACCTGGCCTGGGCAGGCTACCTGGCGGATTGGGGTGGGCCGGCGGAAGGTGAGCGCCCGGCGGCGTACATCATCATCCTGGGCGACACGGAGATTTGCAAGTCCTTCGGCTGCGACCACGGTATCGCCGCCCAATCCATCATGCTCGGCGCGACGGAACGAGGGCTGGGCGGTTGTATCATCGGCTCGATTGACCGGAACGGGCTCCGGCAGACGCTCGGCATTCCGGATCGGCACCAAATTCTGCTCGTACTGGCGTTGGGCAAGCCCAGGGAGATCGTAGTGCTTGAAGAAGTTGGCCCCGCCGGCGACATCCGCTACTACCGCGACGCCGAGGGCGTGCACCACGCGCCCAAGCGATCGCTGGACGAGCTGATCCTGTGAGAGAACAATAATGGAATGCGAAGAACGGATTATCGGCGTGCTAAAGTGTGACGATGCGGATATACCCCTTGCTGTCAGACATGGTGGGGCGGGATGCCCCGGGAAGAGGCTTTCGAGTTCGACGGTGAGGCGGATCGAAAATTGCTTGATGACGAACATATTGACCACAGCATGCTTCGAGAGACAAATCTATCACCTGGGGAGAAGTCGTGCCGATGGCTCTGATTTTGAGCTGCGCCGAGGAGAATGATCTCTGGCGCGTGTTGTGGGAAAACCGCATCGAGTGCCTTCGTTACAACTCGGCAAAGGAGGCGGTGGCCCGGGCGCCCAACGGCTCCGGGATCATGGTCCTGGCGGATGGCTACCCGGATGCGCTCACCGCGGTCGACGACAGCGTGTTCGATGCGGTCTCACGCAAGGGGCTGCGGCTGTACATCGAGTACCCGGCCACACTCCCGGACCTGCAACCAGGCGAACCGCGCCGCACGACATGGGAGCGTGCCGTGGTGTGCTCGGATGCGTTCGTGCCGGAGTTGGCGAACCTGCAGATCCTGATGATTCACGGCTGCTGTTTCTTGCCCGTGCCGGCGCCGGCCGCGCACGTGGTCGTGGGCCGCGTCGCCGGGTTCGACCGGGCCGTTTACGGTCTGCCCGAGGAAGTCTGGCCGATCCTGTTCGAGCACCCGCGCGGCGACATCATCGTGTCTACCACGAAGCTGAGCCAGTTCGTCACCGGGCGGTACGCGCCGTACGAGGCGTTCCAACGAATCTGGCAGTGGATCCTTGGCAGCATCTGTCCCGGCAAGACGTTCCCGTCGATGAAGTGGCAACCCGCCGTGCGGCCATACTACCGCAACGATGAGTGGCTGCCGGACGACAGCGAGCTGCGCGCCGTGCGCCGCGGAACGGCCTGGTTCCGGGGGGCGCGCCTGTTTGTGGATGTCGCGTGGCAGGACGAGGCCCGACGAC
>PHCA01000024.1:20803-27652 GCA_002842085.1 Chloroflexi bacterium HGW-Chloroflexi-1 | reverse complement strand
GCCATTTGCCATTTGCCATTCGCCATTTGCCATTTGCTATTTGCTATTTGCCATTTACCTCGCCTATAATGCCTTCATGTCAATGCTAAACCTTGCACCCAGGCTGCCCCTCTACTGGGGCTTCCGCCGCTTCGGCTGGCCGAAAATGTACCCCTTCTCGGTCGTCGTCAGCGTCAGCTTTCGTTGTAATTCCAGGTGCCGCACCTGCGACGTGTGGCGTAAGCCTAACGACGACATGACTATCGAGGAGTGGGACCGCGTCTTCGCCAACCTGGGTCGCACACCGTTTTACATCACCTTCACCGGCGGCGAGCCGTTCCTGCGCCGGGACCTGGACGAGCTGGTGATCAGCGCCTACCGCCACTGCCGGCCGGCGGTGATCACCATCCCCACCAACGGCCTGCTGACCGAGCGCGTGGTCGCGCGGGTGGACCGCATCTGCCAGGAGTGCCCCGAGAGCCAGATCGGCATCAACCTGAGCCTGGACGCCATCGGCGAGGAGCACGACGACATCCGCGGCGTGCCGGGCAACTGGGAACGGTCGATGGCCACCTGGACGAAGCTCAAGGCGCTGCAAGAAACCCGGCCGAACCTGGTGCTCACCGTGCACACCGTCGTCAGCCGCTTCAACCAGGACCGCTTCCGCGAGATTTACGACGGCCTGCAGTTCCTGGCGCCCGACAGCTACATCACCGAGGTGGCCGAGGAGCGGGTGGAGCTGGACACGATCGGTTGGGGGATCACGCCGGAGCCGGACGCCTATGCGCCGATCGCCGATTTTCTCAGCGAGCAGGCGCGCCGCGCGCCGGCCAGGGGGATCGCCAGGTTCACCCAGGCGTTCCGGGCGCAATACTATCAGCTCGCCAGGCGGGTGCTCTACGAGCGGACCCAGGTAATCCCTTGCTATGCCGGCTGGGCCAGCGCCCACACCGCGCCCAACGGCGACATCTGGAGCTGCTGCATCCGCGCCGAGCCGGTCGGCAACTTGCGCCAAACGAACTACGACCTGGCCCCGATCTGGTTCGGCGAGGCGATGGCGAAGCTGCGCAAGTCGATCTATGACAAAGAGTGCGCCTGCCCGATGGCCAACGCCAGCTACGCCAACATGCTGCTGCACCCGCCCACGGTGGCGAAAGTGGCGTTGGAAGTGTTGAAGTAGGGGGTAGATTGGTGGGTGGTAGATTGGTACGGTGGTGTGAGACACCAGGTCAACCCACCAATCTACCTCCTCTCAATAATCTGGGGGCTGTGGCCGGTCTGTGACCGAGCCACCGTGGCTCGGTCACAGACCGGCCACAGCATACCCCGAAAAACTGAGAAGATACTGTAATTCCGACCTTGATCCGCAAGGTCTCGTGAGTAGTTTTGCAAGCAGTCGTCGAAGGATAACCATATGACTCCATTGTTTTGGAGCAGAACCCTGCCCCCGGTATCGGTCACTCTGTCGTTGGTCCTATTGTTCACATTGCCCATCACTGCACCTCGGCCACCTGACCAGCCTTGAACGCATCCAGTGTGGATGTTGTAGAATTGTGGGGCAGTTCCGTTGCAGAACGGAAATCCGGATTGAGGGTATATGGTGTGATGGTAGGCAACGGACTGATCAGTATGGCATTGGCTCTCAACGCCTCGGGATGCCAGGCAGTGTAAACTTCGCCGGGGAGGGCATCGCGTGTAAAGGTGTCCACATCATACGTCCCGTGAATCCAATTTATGCAACCTTGCTGAAAGTTCCAGCTTCAAGTGGGGAATCGCCGTTCCTGCAAGCCAAATTTGGAATTACTGAGCGCGCCCGCCCCCGGTTGATGATTTCGCGCTGTTCGAGTATACTGGCACCATGCCCACCATATCTCGACAAGATGGATTCGATGTGATGATTTACACCAACGACCATCCACCTGCGCACGTGCACGTATTCAGAGCAGAGGGTGAAGTCGTGATCAGTCTTGGGGACGAGAATACACCCCCACAAGTACGTGAGAACGTCGGAATGAGCCGTAAGGACGAACGCAAGGCGCTCATGATCGTGGGCGATCACCAAGGCGAGTTTCTGGTAGAATGGAGGCGAATTCATGGCTAAGGTACAAGTTGGCAAGTGGGAGGTTGAGGAAGAGGAATTAGAGCGACAACATCGAGAGGCGATCAAGCGCGGCATGGAAACGGCACAAAGCGAACCGCAAGCCAAAACGGTCGGCTACGACCGGCCGACCAATCGCCTCATCATTGAGTTAAGAAGTGGGATCATCTTTCTGTTGCCTTGTGCGCTCGTGCAGGGGCTGGCCAAGGCGACGCCAGACGATATTGCCCAGGTGCGTCTCGGGCCGCGCGGGGCATCACTTCACTGGGATAGGCTGAGCGTGGACTTCAGCCTGTCCGACCTGATGGCCGGCGCCTTCGGCACACACGCGTGGATGGCCGAGATGGGACGGACAGGTGGCATCTCCAAGCCGAAAGCCCGCGTGTCTCGCACGCATGAGAAAAGAGATCGGCAACCGTTAGGGCTAAGGACGGCTAAGGCTTAATAACTTACCCAATCGCTCCGGCAAAGGAAGGGAGGATTCGTGGACAGCCTTGCGAAGGTTTTTGCTCCGACTTGGGCTAGAAATGGCGTCTTCGGGAACCTTCGCAAGGCTAATCGTGGGGCGGGCGCCAGCGCCTGCCTCGTCGAGAGGGACGAGAAAAGGGGCTTTCAGTGTGCGCCAATACCGACTTTAGCGCAGCCCCGCCACATAATCCCGAAAAACCTCTCCCACCGCCGTCACCGCCCGCGTCTGCGGGTCGAAGAGGTTGGGGGTGGGGTAATGGTTGGGAGCGTCGGTGTCAGCCACGCTGTACCAACAGAACGCCTGCACCAGCCGGTCGTCGTCGGCCGGGTAGCCGGTGTCCGGGTCGCGCGCGGTCAGGAAGTAGTCGAACGTGTCGGTCATGAACTGCCCCACCAGCTCAGGCGGGAAGCCGTAGCTCTCCGGCATCAGCACACCGTACTCGGTCACGATCAACTGCTTGTCTCGCCAGCCCCGCTCCGCCATCCACCGCCGGAAATCCTCGATTTGCCGCCGGAAGATCGCCATGTCCGCGTGGTCGCTGATCTCGTAGAGTTGCCCCCGGTCAACCGCCATCCCCGGCGGGATGCCCACCCCCCACGAATCGCTCTCCTCACGCAAAATGAACGCGTGCACGTTCCAGACATCCACCGGCATTTCGCCGCCGTACTGCGCCCGGTAGGCCGCCAGGATGCGGTCCAGGTAGGCCATGCGCAGCGGAGTCGGCTGGCTGACCCCGCCGATCGCCACCTGCGCGGTCGGATCGGCGGCCTTGATGGCCTGATACAGCACGCCGTAACTGGCCGCGTACTGCTCGGGCGTGGCGTTGTCCTGCCAGATCACGTCCGGCTCGTTGCCGATCAGCCAGAGCGCGCCGGGGTTGGCCCGCGCGGCGGCCGTAATCACGTCCAGTGTGGGCCGAAAACCGTCGGCGCGGATCCGCACCATCTGCGCAAAGCGGATGCCTTCCGGCTGGGGTGGGTCCGGCATCACCCGCCAATTGAGATACCAGCCCGGCGCCCCTTGACCCCAGTCATAATCCTCGATCGCACCCAGTGGCAGCCCGACCCCCACGCGCGCGCGATCACCCGAACGTAAAGACTGGGTCACCGGCGCGGCGGGCGAGGGCGCGGCGGGCGAGGGCGCGGGATGCGGTGTGGCCGTGGCTCGAGATGACGGCAACGGCGTCGGCACCAGCGGTTCCGGTGTCGGGCCGGGCGGCGTCACGATCGGGTAACAGGCGGCAACAACTGTCAGCGCGAGCAGCAATAGAGCCGCGATGATCAGGCTGCGCACAGGCGAAGTCTCCTTGCTACTCACTGTCATGACAGCAGGCCGCGCCGGCACTCACTCACGGTAGATCTCGCGCAACTCTGTGGGCGTTTGCGCCGTGCGCAGCCGCTGCTGGATTGCCCGCAGCAGCCCCACATCCTCGATCTTGTGAATCTCCGACAGCAGACGCAGCCCCGCCGCCCCAAACCGCAGATCCAACCCAAAGGCGATGGCATTCAACACCCCCTGGCAGATACCCTGCTCCAGGCCCGCTTGCCGGCCCGCTTGCTTGATAATGTCGTAGGCCGCAGACTCGATCATCAGGTCCCTCCTGCGCGCCACCAGTTCTAGCGGCAGCTCATCGGACACCAACCCCGATAAAATCGCCATCGAAGTCAGCATGTCGGCCTTGTCGGCCCGCTCCAGCGCACTTTCGTAGATCAACTGGTCCGCCCTCTGAAAGCGCCGCAAGATTTCGCCTCGACACTTCTCGATCAGCACTTTGGCCGCGCTATAGTATTACTCTGCGACATTTGCGTTGATCGCGAGAATCTGATTGCTTCGTCGCAAACAACGCTCCTCGCAATGACAGCCCTTTGGTTGCGGCAGAAGCCGCGCTATGATACACCATCACTTACTTTTTTACCGCTACCCACAAACCGGTAGCCCACCCCGCGTTCGGTGAGGATATAGCGGGGCTTGGACGAGTCCGCCTCGATCTTCTTGCGCAGGTAGGTGATGTACAGCCGCAGCAATTGGCTGTCGTCCCGATATTCCGGCCCCCACACCTTGGCCAGCAGCGTCTCCTGGGGCACGATCCAGCCGGCGTTTTCCACCAGGTGCACTAGCAGTTTGTACTCGGTGGGGCGGAGCCTGACGCGTTCACCCCGCACGATCACCTCCCGTCGCGGGAAGTCGACGGCCAGGTCCTCGTCGATCACCAGCGGCTCCGCGGTCTGCGAGGGGGATGGCTCCACGCGGCGCAATACGGCGCGAATCCGGCTGGAGAGCTCCCGCGGGCTGAACGGCTTGGTGACGTAGTCGTCGGCGCCCAGGTCGAGCCCCCGAATGCGGTCCTCTTCGTCACTCTTCACCGTCAACATGATCACCGGGACCGCCGAAAACTCCCGGATATGGGCCAACGTCTCGAACCCATCCAGGTCCGGCATCATCACGTCCAGCAGCACCAGGTCGGGGAACTCGTCGCGGACCCTGGCCAGCGCGTCGAGGCCGTTTTCCGCCTCGCTGACGTCGTAGCCCTCCAGGTCCAGGTTCATGTGCACGAACCGCCGGATGCGCGCTTCGTCGTCCACGATCAAAATGCGTTTTTTGGCCATCTGAGAACCCCCTCGTGTGCACTACGCCTCCACCGGTAACGTGAAGAACACTGTCGTCCCCTTGCCCGGCTCACTGTGCAACCAGATACGGCCGCCGTGCGCCTTGATGATCGACCAACAGAGATACAAGCCCAACCCGGCCCCCTGCGTGCTGCGGCGCAGGCTGGAATCGACCCGGTAGAACCGCTGGAAAAGTTTGCCCTGTTCGTCGAGCGGGATGCCGATGCCCTGGTCCGCGACGTAGAGCGTGACGTTGTCGGCGGCATGCCACCCGCCCACGCGGATTTCGCCGCCCTGCGGCGCGTACTTGATGGCATTGCCGATCAAATTGTTGAACACCTGGCGCAGCCGCTCCTCGTCCCCGTACACCGTGGGGAAATCGTCAAGAAAATCCGGAACAAAGTGATGGCGGTCGGTCTGGATTCGAAAACTCTCCACCACCTTCTCGGCCAATCGGACCACGTTGACATCGCCGCGTTCCAGCCGAAAACCGCCGGACTGGATGCGCGAGGCGTCCAGCAGGTTGTTGATCAGTGCATCGAGCCGATCGCTCTCCTCGTTGATCACCTGCAGCCCCTCACGCACAGTGTCGCTGTCCCAATGGGCGTCTTCCCGGGCCAGGGTGCTGGCGTAGCCCTTGATCAGCGACACCGGCGTCTTCAACTCATGAGAAACCACCGAGACAAAGGTAGATTTCATCTCCTCCGCCTCGCGGAAGCGGGTGATATCCACCACATTGGCGATCACGTGGCTGAGCCGGCCCTCCTCGTCGTACAGCGGAGAAAAGGTCACGCTCACCGCGATGCGCGATCCGCCCGGCCGGGCCAGCTCCCCCTCCACAATCAGCGGCGCCTCGCCGTCGAAATGCGCCGCCGCCGGGTCTGCGCCGCACAAATTTCTGCCCGAGGTCTTCTCCAACGCCAGCACCTGGTAACATTGCCGGCCGATAGCCTGCTCGGCCGGCCAGCCGGTCATCTGGCTGAGCGCCCGGTTGAACACCTGGATGCGCAGGTCCGGGTCGAGGATCATAACGCCGTCGGCGCTGTGCTCGATGATGGCGTCAAGCTGTTGCTTTTCGGCGTTGACCTGCTGGTAGAGCTGCGCGTTGCGCACCGCGATAGCTACCTGGTCGGCAAAACTGGCCAGCACATTCTCATCGTTGGCGGAAAAAGCGCTGCTGCCGCTGCGAAAAAGGTAGATCACCCCCAGCAGCCGCTCCTCAAAGGTCAACGGCAGGGCGATGACCTGGTGCAACGGCAATCGGATAGCCCGCGCCACCAGGTTGAGCCGGGCCTGCAGGTCGGGGATGGCGTACTCAGCGGCCCGCAACGGGAAATCGGCCAGGAGCGGCGCAAAGCGCGGCAACATGGAGACTGGGATCCCGTAGCTGGCGTGGATCACCAGGCTGTCGGCCTGGCCGCGGCGCAGTGCGATGAGGCCGGCCTCAGCGCGGACAATCTCAGCCGCGCTGGTCAGGATCAGGCGCAGCAGCGAGGGCAGGTCCAGCCGGGATGTCATGGCCCGGCTGATTTGCAGCAAGTATTCGCGTTGGCGGAGTTGGTAGCTGATCATGGATGCCTCAGCGCAATGATAACAAAGAGACGCGCAAAGGACAAATGGAAGGAGGTTGGTAGATTGGTAGGTTGGTAGGTTGGTAGGTTGGTAGATTGGTAGGTTGGTAGGTTGGTAGGTTGGTA
>PHCA01000024.1:14316-20762 GCA_002842085.1 Chloroflexi bacterium HGW-Chloroflexi-1 | reverse complement strand
CCTCTCAAGCGACAGCCATAATCCGGGGTGGCTGTGGCCGGTCTCCTGACCGAGCCACCGTGGCTCGGTCAGGAGACCGGCCACAGCGAGCGATTCCCCTACAAATTGAGAAGATACTGCGTTACAATATTACCCTGCGACATTTGCGTTGTTTGCGCAAATCTTTTGACGCAAAGCCTGTCCTAAGCCCCTCGATGATACTCGGGATGCGCCTGCCGAAGGGACGCCAGGACGCAAAGACTTTTTGATATCCCTTTGCGTCTTTGCGACTTTGCGTGGAAAACGCCTTTGCGTTGCAAGGGCCTTTCGTTGCAAGGGGTTTGGTTGCGGCAGGAGCCGCGCTATGGATGTTCAGGTACTGTTCTTTTGTCCGGCTGTTCCATCGAGGTGAAGATGACCGAATCAGACAAAGGACGACGGACCATCGGCAACGCCCTGATCGTTATCGGCGCTGTGCTGCTTGTGGCCATCGGCGGCTACTACGGCTGGACGCGCTATCAAGGCCAACAACTGCGCGCCAACCTGCGCAGCACCCCCGCACCGGGCGCCGCGGTGACGACCAGCGCGTCCCCCACCATCATGCCCTCGCCCACGGCGCCGCTATCCCTCACACCCGTGCCACCCACCGCGACAGCGACCGAGCTCCCTCAATCACCCGCGGTGACCCCGGCGCAGCCGACGAACACGGCCACCGCGCCCCCCGCGCCCGTCTCGGCCGGCCTGCCGGTGCGCATCGTCATCCCCGACCTGGAGATCGCCGCCCCCGTGGTGGAGATGGGGTGGCAGGTTGTGGAGACGGCCAACGGCCCACAGTCCGAGTGGGACATGGACGCCCTTAAGGGCGCGGTTGGCCACCACATCAACAGCGCGCCGTTGGGCGTGCCGGGCAACATCGTCATCTCCGGGCACAACAACATTTACGGCCGCGAATTCGAGCCGATCAGCCTGGCGTGGGATGACGACAATCGGACGCGCGTCGACGACCTCACCGACAGTTCCGACATCTTGAATGGGCGGACGATCCAGCTCTTCGACGCCGCCGGCCAGCAGTTCGACTATACGATCAGGGCGTTCTACCGGCTACACGATACCGGCGTCTCGCTGGCCCAGCGCATCGAAAACGCGCGCTTCATGCAGCCCACCACGGATCCACGATTGACCCTGGTCACGTGTTGGCCGCCGTGGGGCAACACCCACCGGCTGATCGTGGTGGCGCGGCGGGCAGAGGGATCTTGAAAGTGGCAGCGCGCGGCCGATGAATCACGGTGATGGCCGGCGCCGGCTGTTCTTCCAGGCGCAGATCTGGCTGGGACTGCTGCTCGGCCTGGGCGCGCTCTACCTGGGCGCCCAGGCCATCGACTTTCAACAGTTGGGCCGAGTGTTGGGAAACGTGCGGTTGCCCTTCGTCGCGCTGACCCTGATCACCAGCCTGTCGACGCCGGTGCTGAAGGCCGTGCGCTGGCGTTGGCTGTTCTATCCTCAACGCCCGCCGCTGAGCCTGGCGCGCCTGGCCAGCCAGGTCGTGATCGGGCAGGCTATCAACTTCATGATCCCCGGCCGGTGGGGCGAGTTGGCGCGCGCGTACCTGGCCGGGGACGAGGCCGGGATCAGCAAGGCATACGTTCTGGGTACCCTGGCCGCCGAAAAGCTGCTGGACCTGGTCGTCCTGGCGCTGCTGGTAGTCGCCATGCTCCCGTTTATTGCGCTGCCCGATTGGCTGGCTACGCGTGTGGGGCCTGTGGTGATCTCGGCGCTGGTCGTGACGGTCGGCGCGGCGGCGTTGTTGGGCGGCCGCGGCCTCTGGCTTAAAATTGCTGATCGGGCCTTGCGCCTGCTCCCCCCTGCCACAGCGGCGCGTTGGCAAGGGCGGATTGTGGCCGGCCTGGACGGGCTGACGGCCCTCGGAAGCCCAAGAGCGGCGATCGCCATCTGGAGTTGGACCGCGGTTTTCTGGCTGATGGCCGCGACCACAAACTGGCTGCTCCTGTTGGCGTTCGATCTGCCGCCTTCCCCGTTGATCGCGCTCTTCGTCCTGGCCGTGCTGCAGGGTGGTGTGGCCATCCCATCCACACCGGGCAAGATCGGCGTCTTTCATTACCTGTGCATCCTGGCCTTGTCCGTGTTCGGAGTGTCGGCCTCATCGGGTTTCG
Source organism: Chloroflexi bacterium HGW-Chloroflexi-1 (assembly GCA_002842085.1). GTDB lineage: Bacteria > Chloroflexota > Anaerolineae > CG2-30-64-16 > CG2-30-64-16 > CG2-30-64-16. Next base: position 18,612 of record PHCA01000024.1, on the reverse strand, counting down.
GGTATGGCCTGGTGCTGCACTTCCTGGTCGTTGGGGGCATCAGCCTCTGGGCGGCGGCTGCTTTGTGGCGCTGGAGCTGGAATCTGCGCCAATTGGCCGCGGCCTCGACCAATTGGCGCTGAAATCGAGATGGCGTTTTCGCATTTTCAGGACTTGACAAATGAAAAAACACCTGCTATACTCGTGACATCGGTTACCAGCAGAAGATTTTGTCTGCCGCAGGTAGTTGTTTTTGTGTTTTCGAGTGGATTGAATCCCCAGCACCATTAAGTAGGAAAGGAGAATCTCATGCAGAAACGTTTTTCAGCAGTTGCGCTCCTCATCGTGGTCCTGCTTCTCGCCACGGTGACGATGGTCGCGGCACAGACCACCACGGTGCCGCCGGTCATCAGGCCTCCCTATCCTGGTGACACCGTGATTACCGGGACGTGGGACCCGCAGTGTGCCGGCAACGTGGTGACGGTCACCGATGCCAACGGCATCGTGCTCGGCACGGGAATCATTCAGCCCGACGGTTCCTTCGTGGTCAACCTGAACCGGCCGCTGGTGACGGGTGAGTCCGTGACCGTGAGCAGCCCTTGCGGCCCCAACCCCCTGTTGACCGTGCTCGGGCCCGTCCCCATCCCGGAAGCCGGTACCTTGCTGATGTTGGGCGCCGGCCTGGCCGGCCTGGCGGGGTACGCAGGCCTGCGCTGGCGAGCGCGCAAGTAAGTCGCTCAGCCGCCTGGTTGCCAGGGAGACGTGATCCAATCGCGTTCGACGCGACGGATTGGGCGCGTTCCCTGCACCTCACTGCATAAAACAGAATTGTATCAGCCACCATTGGGCGCTCCGCGTGCGGACGCCCAATGGTTTTAATACAACCGTTGTGAAGTATCCTCTCAAGCGACAGCCATAATCCGGGGTGGCTGTGGCCGGTCTCCTGACCGAGCGATTCCCCGAAAAATTGAGAAGATACGTTGTGAACAGGAGGTGGTGGTGTGAGGACATCATCGTTGAGCGAACCGATTCGAGACCTGAGACGGTGGGCGGTAATTTTCCGGGTATGGGCGCTGGTAGGTGTTGCCGCGCTGGTCTTTGCGTTCCCGGGCCTGGTCGCGGCGGGCACCCCGCTCTACCCATCTGACAACGAGCGGCTCGGGTTCGGTGTGACCAAAGGGATCGAGAACTACGACGTGTCGTCGTTGCACGCTGGCTGGTACGTCAACTGGGGCACTGCACCGGCGGCGGCCCACCCGGCCGGGATGGAGTTCGCGCAGATCATCCGCGTCAGCAACACCGGATATTCCCCCAACGGCAGTACGCTGATGTCGATCATCGATCGCAGCCCGGGGTCCCTCTGGCTGATCGGCAACGAGCCCGATTGCCCCTACCAGGATAACACGCTGCCCGACAACTACGCCCGCGTCTATCACGACGCATACATAGCGATCAAGGGCCGGGACCCGACCGCGCAGGTGGCGATCGGCGGCATCGTGCAAGCCACGCCACTGCGCATGCAATGGGTGGATGCGGCCTGGAACGCCTATCAAACGCGCTATGGCCAGGCCATGCCGGTGGACGTCTGGAACATCCACGCCTTCGTGTTGCGCGAGGTGCGCCAGGGCCACGGGGTGGAATGCCGCCCGGCCGGCGCAACGGAGGCCGGCGAGTGGGGCTCGGGCATCCCGCCGGGCCTCACTGCGAACTGCGGCCAATGGGTGGCGATCGATGGGCTGGACCGCATGGACCTGTTCCAGCAACAGATCGTGCGTTTCCGCACCTGGATGCGCGACCACGGCCAGCAGAACAAGCAGTTGATCGTCTCGGAGTACGGCATCCTGTTCAACGCCGAATTGGGCTACGGCTACGAGCGGGTGCGCGACTACATGCTTGGGACGTTCGACTACTTCCTCGGCGCGCGCGACACCGGCCTGGGCTATCCGGCAGACGACTATCACCTGGTACAGCGCTGGGCCTGGTATAGCCTGGACGACGACAACTTCGTCTGGGGGACAACCTACGGCGCGTTGATGAATCCCAAGACCCGCGCCCTCTACCCGTTGGGGTATGACTTCGCGCGCTATGCCGCGGGCCTGATGACCGCCTATGCGGACCTCCAGCCGGTCGCGCTGCACACCAGCACCCCCGCCGCCATCCCTTACGGCGACACCGGCGTCGTGCGCATCGAGCTGGAAGTGCGCAACCAGGGCAACACCGCTTCCGCCGCCTCGCAGGTGCGTTTCTGGGACGGTGTTCCCGATCAGGGCGGGGTCCTGTTGGGCACGGCCGCCCTGCCGGTCGTGCCGTCGCGCTACAGCGGAACAGCGACCGCCAGGCTGGACTGGTCGGTGGCGGCCTCCGGCCAACACCAGATCACCCTGCAGATCGATCCGACCAATCAAGTGCGAGAGTCGCGGGAGGATAACAACCTCCTGACCGTGACGCTGGACTTCGGCGCCGTGAATCTGACCGCAGGCGCAGCCAACTGGGGACTGGAACATGGCCCCTTGCGCGCCGGCGAGGCAACCCAGATCCGGCTGAGCCCGATAACGATCATGGTGAGCCAGCCGAGTCCGCCCACCGCCGGCCTGACGATCACGCCGCCGCCCTACCGCGCGACCTGGTACGACGGTGACCCGGCGGCCGGCGGCCAGGTGATCGCCAGCCAGGTGATGCCAGCGCCATCTCAGTTCGGCGCCTGCCAGGCCGTGCCCGCACAAACCTGGTCGCCGGTGATCACCGGCAAGCGTTCACTCTGGCTGGTCGTCGAGCTTGACAACGGCGCGCCGGAGACTACCCTGAACGACAACCGGGCTACGGCGCCCGTGCCGGCCACGACCGATCTCTGGTTGATCCAGGCGCGCCAGGAGGGCGTGCCGTTGGTGGAACCCGGCGTCCAGGCGGACGTGCAACTCAGCTTCCAGGTGGCCAACGCGGGCACTTTGGCGCCAGGGCAACCCGTACAAGTTGGCCTTTGGGCCGGGGTGGAAAGGGTCGGCCCGGCCCTGGCACACGTCGGGTTGAGCGCCTCGGGCGCCTGGACAGAGCCGCTGACCTGGCCCGGACTGGAGGTCGGCGGCCATCCATTCCTCGCCGTGGTGGACCCCGATAATGTCACATCCGAAAGCAACGAAGGCAACAACGAACTCCTGGGCACGGCAGTCGTCGCGCGTTACCGCAATTACGTGCCGGTCTACTTCGGGGCCAGGCCGCGCGCAACCTACCTTCCCCTGCCGGTGATACCGGCTGCTTATTGGCGGTAGTGGCTGATCCTTTTCGAAAGAGGGTGCTGATGAGGCGTAAAACTCGCTGGATCGGGTATCTATTGGCAATATCCCTCCTGATCGGCCTGGGCGTCTTTAGCCCCCATGTCTGGGCGACGCCCGAACAGACGCGGCCGCAGCCGCAACGGCGCCGGCCGCAACGGCCACTCCCGGCGCCGTAACCCCCGGCGCCACCGGCGCGCCGGCCCCCGAACTGACCCTGGTCAAAGAGGTCGATCGGGAGCAGATCTGGCCCGGCGCGGAGGTGCACTACACGGTGACCCTGACCAATCGCGGCCGCGGCAACGCGCAAGACGTCGTGTTGACCGACAGCTTGCCCCAGGGGCTCGAGCCCGGGATCGTGGCGCCGGCTTCCGGCGCCACGTGGGATGGCCGGACCTTACGCGGGCGATTGGCCCGGTTGCCATCCGGCGGGACGTGGGTGATCGGCTTCACGGCCATCGTACGTACGGACGTCACGCCGGGCACGGTGCTGGTGAACCGGGCGCAGATCGCGACTGCCGGCGGGCTGAGCGCCAGCGCGCGCGTCGCGGTCGCGTTGCCCCCGGCCGAGTTGCCGCCGACCGGGGGAAGGGGTGCGGAGCGCGGGTTGCGGTCTAAGAATCTATCCGAAAATGCTCTTCAGTTCTAAATAATCGGCATGAACCGCCCCTCTCAATCTGCCGCCCCGCGCCGCCAACCCAAGATCCGGGCCGGGTGGCCTGCCCCCGTTGCCGGTCTGCTCGCCCTGGCGTTGTACGCCCGCACGCTGGCGCCGGGGCTGACGTGGGCGCACAACGGCGCCGACGGCGGTGATTTTCTGGCGGCCGCGCTGACCGGCGGGGCGCCGCATCCTCCCGGCTATCCCACCTATCAACTGCTGCTACGCGCGGCCATCGCGCTCTTCCCCGGTGAGCCGGCGCGGGCCGGCAACTGGCTGTCGGCGCTCTGCGCGGTGCTGGCGACGGCGCTGCTGGCCGACCTGGCACGGCGTTCGTTGACCGCTGGCCGCTGGCGCGGCTGCATCGCCCTGGTCGCGGCGTTGGCGTGG
>PHCA01000024.1:13211-14300 GCA_002842085.1 Chloroflexi bacterium HGW-Chloroflexi-1 | reverse complement strand
CAGACCTGACCCCCCGGCCCCCTTCCCTCCCAGGGAAGGGGGAGGTGTTGCGAAAAAACATAGGGCGCAATTGCCCAGCGCCACAGCGCCGTCTGCGTCCCATTCGGCCTAATCTCAAGCCAGTCGCGCTGGTGCTGGCCGCGCTGGCGCTGGGTTTGAGCGTATACGCGTACCTGCCACTGGCGGCCGCGAGCCATCCGCCGGTGAACTGGGGCGATCCCCAAACGTTGCCGGGGTTCTGGTGGCTCGTCTCAGGCCGGGTCTACGGTGGGCTGGTGTTCGGGGTCGGACTTCCCTATTTGCCGGGCCGGCTGGCGGCCTGGGTGGCCGAGGCGCTGCGCCAATTCGGCGGGCCGTGGGGCGCGCTGCTTGCCCTGGCGGGGCTGTGGCAGATCGATCGCCGCGACCACGTCTGGTGGCGGCTGACCGGGCTGGTGGCGCTGACCTACAGCCTCTACGCCATCGGCTACAACACCGCCGATTCGTACGTCTACCTGATTCCCGGGTGGGCTGTGGCCGCGCTCTGGCTGGCCCAGGGGTTGGCGTGGGGATGTCGGATTTCGGATTTCGGATTTCGGAATACGCAACACGCAGTACGCAATACGCAATACGCAATACGTGCCCTCCTACTTGCCGCACTTATCGCCCTACCCGCCATCTCAGTTGGCCGTTTCTGGGACGAAAACGATCTGCGCGCCGATCACGCGGCCCAGGACTTCGTCGACGCGGTACTCTCGGCGGCCGAACCGGGTGCTGTCATCCTGACCGCCACGGACGAGCCGACCTTTGCGCTCTGGTACGCGCGCTATGGATTGGGGCGCCGGCCAGACCTGACGCCGATCAACGTCAACCTGTACGTCTACCCCTGGTACCAGGCGACCCTGGCGACGACGCACCCTTTCCTGGTGACGGTATCGGGGGAGCCCGCTCTGCCGACGTTGGACCGCCTGGTGGCCGCGGTGACCGCCGAGCGCCCCCTCTATCGCGCCGAGCCGCTGAATCTGCTCTTTGCCGGGTTCGTCGAGGAGCCGGTGGGGGTTCTGGTGAGGATGATGCCGAGGTGATGGGGTGACAAGGTGACAAGGTGAC